>NZ_CP134608.1 GCF_031844685.1 Streptomyces sp. ITFR-21 | reverse complement strand
AGGGAGCGGATCGACGCCTTCGGCTTCTTGTAGCCCTTGGCCACGTCCGCGCGGACCTGGTCCCGCTCCTCGCCGCGCAGGCGCGGCCGGCGCACCTGGGGAGGCCGAGGCCCCCGCGGCTGCGGTGCGGCCGTCTCCTGATCGGTCGTCATCGGTCGTTCCTTCCGTCGTGGTCGTTCTTCTGTCGGGCGGCGCGGGCATCGAGCCCGGCCGCGTAAGTCGCGAGCGACCGCAGCGACTCGGCCCGCTCGGCGGGGGTCGCTCCGGCCGCGACCGCTGCGAGGGCGGTCACGGTGTCGTTGTCCGCGTTGGCGTACGCGGTGACCAGGCGGGCCGCGAACAAGCGGCACGGGTGCCCCTCGGCGTCGCCGAGCTGGTCCAGCACCCACGCCTCGCCCCGGGCCGCGTTGGGCTGGCCGTACAGCACGAGCAGCGCGCGCAGCCCTATGTCGGCCATCACCCGGCACGCGGACACCAGGTCCAGGGCGTCCGCTTCCCGGGCCAGTCGGCCGGTCATCTCCGCCGTGCGCCGCCGGTCGCCGGCCTGCGCCGCTTCCAGCGCGCACCGGGTGAGGTAGGTCAGCTGTCCCGGCGTCACAACGTGCCCTGCTGGATGTGAGCCGCGGCGGCCACCTGCAAGATCTCGGCGTAGACGCGTTCGGCACAGACCTTGTCGGCCGGTTTCCCGGTCTCGTCCCGCATGTGGGTCGAGCTGCCGCAGTACCGGCACGGCCGGGCCTCGGCGGAGTGGTGCCGGGCGTCCCTCCAGTCCAGCAACCCGCCCGGCCCGAGCACCGGAGCGGTCCGGACCGGGGGCGGCACGCTAAGCCGACGCGGCGGCATGTTCCCGCTCCCGCCTGCGCTCGCGCTCCGCTGCCCGCCGGGCCGACCGCAGCAGTTCGGCCCGCTCGCCCTCGTCCATGCCGCCCCACACCCCGAAGTGCTCCGGGCGCGTGAGGGCGTGGGCGAGGCAGGCCGAGCGAACCGGGCACGGTACGCACAGCGCCTTCGCGTACTCGGCCTCCAGCTTGGTCGGCACCCCCTCGGCGCCGACCGGGAAGAACCTCTCTGTGTCGACGCCGGAACAGGCGGCGTCTTCGGACCAGTGGTACGGACGGGGCAGGTTGTCCGGTGCGGGCCGGGGGCGCCTGGCCATGCTCATCTCCTCCTCGACAGCCGGGCAGTCGGACACGTCCCGGACTGTCCAGCGGACATGTCCGGACGGGTGTCCGTGCAGCTCAACCCCCCTCATGGCGACTCCCCGTCGTCCGTGTCCGGGTCGGTGTCCGGACACTGTCCGGACATGTCCGCAGCCCGGCGGCGACGGCGGGACCGGCGCCAGCGCCACGCCGCGACCAGGGCGACCAGGACCAGGAGGATCGGCACCCAGATGTGCGCGGTGGACACCACGGCGTCCGCGACGACGAGGAACACGAACAGCGCGCACAGCCCCGTCACGACGCCGCCCCGTCCCGGATCACGCGGTCCGCGAGGTGGCCACCGGCCAGGCACCGGGAGTACGTGCACGTGGGGCGCACGTACCCCTCCGGCTCCCGGCCGTGGTGCCACCGGAACGCCAGCCGGTACCCGGTCTCGACCTGTCCGCCGTACGCCACCACCGGGGTACCCCGGCCGGTGGTGGCCCCGGTCCAGTGGAGGTGCCCGCCCTCGACCGCCACGGTGTGCTGCGCGAACGCGTCCTCCCACGACGCGGCCGAGGGAGCCCGGCCCCCCCGGCTCCGCGAAGGAGCCAGGGGAGCCACGGCGCCGGCCGCGTCCAGGGCGTTGCTGATCTCCTCGTTCGTCACCGGGCACCCCTCGGCTTCGCCGGGGCGCGCTTGCGTGCCGGCGCCGCGGCCGGCGCGCGCTTACGGGGGACGGCCGGAACCACCGGGGTGCGGTCGAGCGAGGAGACGTGCCGGGTGACGACCAGCAGCGTCCGGGGGAACTGGGCGTCCAGCTCGGCCACCCCGTACAGCGCGGTGACTTGGTGGTCGTCCACCCACCCGATCCCGTTCCCGGCGTCGAGCACGTGCTTGATCATGTTGTCCACGTCGATCCGGCGCCGGTCCGAGCGGAAGAACACCAGGCCGACCGCGAGGTTCCCGGTCCACGGCTGCCGGAACAACCGGCGCAGGTTCCACCCGGTTTTCGCCTCGGCCGCCTCGTCCGCCGGGTCCTTGTACGTCCGGCCGTCTGCGAACCTGGGCCGGGTCTTCGACGGCGGCTCACCGCCCCACACCAGCGACAGCACGTCACCGGCACCCGGGGCCAGGGCCGCGGCCAGGAGGCGGGCGCGCTCCTGGTCCTGCTCCCGCCCCCCGGCGGGCAACAGGCTGCCCGCCGGGGTCGCTACCGGATCGGTCACTCGGTGTCCGTCTCGGCCGGCAGCCACCCGCGCCGAAGCGGGGCGAGCGGCACCGTGCGGTAGTGCGTCAGCACCAGGCGGTCCACGTGCTCGACCTCGACGTTGGCCTCGGCCTCCAGCCACCGGCCGGGCAGCGCCTCCGGGGTCATGACCGTGTCGTTGGTGATGTGGTCGAGCAGGACCGTCACCGGCTGGCCCTGCTGCCAGGCCCTCACCTCCACACGCGCGGTGCGGGTGGGCAGGTCCACGTCCAGGACCAGCACCGGCACCGGGGCGCGCACGTCGTCCAGGGCCGCGAGGTAGGTGTGGCCGTGCGGGGTGATCGCGTACAGCCCGGACACGAGCTGTGCCAGGCCGCGGAGGCGGAGCTGCGGGAACCCCTCGTTGGGATCCTCGGCGTGCGCCCCCCGGGCCAGCGCCCGGAGCAGCGTCAACGACTCCTCGGGCACCGGCAGCTCCCGCGCCAGGCGGGTCACCCGCACCTGCGCGTTGCGCCAGGCGGCGGTGTGCTTGGTCCACTCCGAGGAGCACGGGCACGAGGCGACTACGTCCCGGGCCTGGTCGGCGGTGTGCCCGTGGCAGCGCCTGATGCTGTTGCGCCCCTTCGCGCACAGGTCTTCCGAGCAGCACCCGCAGCGCGGACACTCCTTCTGCGCAGGCCGGATGTACTCCGGGCCGTCCAGCTCATCCACGGGTCTTCACCTCATGTGGGGGGGTGGGGGTCTTGCAGGAAAGGCAGCGCAGGCCCCCGGCGTCGGGCAGGTGGGGGGTCTGGGCGCGCTCGGCCGGGCACCAGGTCCACAGCGGCCCGGCCCGGAACCCGGCGGTCGGGTAGCCCTGCGGCCGGCGGCGGCCGAGGAGCCCGGCCAGGGCGCCGCTGATCGCGGTCCGGATCACTGGGCCGCCTCCTCGACGGCCGGGAGGACAAGCCGCGGCACGAACGGCCAGTCCTCGCGGACCGACGCGGCCAGGTGGGTCTTGCCGGGGGTGGTGGCGAAGTGCTCGCGGAGTCCGGCCTGTTGGTCGGCGGCCCACCGGGCTTGCTGCACCTGGAGGTCGTCCAGCGACACCCGCTTGAGCCACCCGTACCGCTCGACCACGGCGGCCGTCACGGCGCAGGCCGCGACCGCGTCGGCGGCTGCCTCGTGGGCACCGCCGTGGACGACGCCGTACGTCGCGCACAGGTCCACGAGGCGCCGGCCGCCGCGCCGGTACCGGTCCACCCGCTTGTCGAGCACCTTGGGGTCCAGCACGTACGGCGTCACCAGGTCGAACAGCGAGCGCAGCCCGTAGCGGGCGCACTCCCGGTCCAGCATGGTCAGGTCGAACTGCGCGTTCATGGCCACCAGGGGGTGACCGGCGCGGACGGCGGCCACCAGGTCGGTGACCACCTCCTCGACCACCTCCGGGGCCGGGCGGCCCGACTCGCGGGCCGCCTCGGTGGTGTAGCCGTGGATTGCGGTGGTCTCGGCCGGGATGGGCACCCCGGGGTCAGCGAGGTACTTCGTGGCCCCGGCGGGCCGGCCGCCGTCGTACGTGACGACGGCGGCCGTGACGATCCTGTCGGCCTCGGGGTTGGTCCCCGTGGTCTCCAGGTCGAACCCGCACCAGGGCCTGGAGATCCAGGTCACCGGCGGTTCCTCCGCTCCGCGCGGGTCGTGCGCTTGGGCTGCGTCCGCTGCCGGGGCACCGCGCGGGCGGGGGCGTCCTTGGGGTCCTGGGACGCCTCGGCTGCCGCGTGCGCGGCTTCGGCCGCGGCGAGGAGCTGGGGCTCCTTCGGCGCGTGGAGGATCTGCACGCGTCCGGCCTCGCCCGCCGCGTCCGCGTCGGCGAGCTGCACCAGCTCCGGGGAGGTGGGCACCACCTTGTGCAGCCGCAGGACCGCCGACTTGACCCACATCTGATCGAACTTGATGTGCCAGAAGCTGTCCGTCCGGCCCTCGCGCACCGCGTCCTGGTACGCGGTGCTGTACTCGTCCCGGATCGCCTCCGCGTCCTGCCGCGTGAGGATGACGACCTGCGAGCGCTCCCCGCTGGTCATCCAGCAGAAGGCGTACGCCAGGATCGGCGCGCCCCGCTCCTCCTCGGGCAGCAGCAGCGCGGGCTTGTGCCGGAAGTCGTCCGGCGCCTTGGCCGTGGGCTCGTAGTCCCACTCATCGCCCTCGTAGATCAGGCCGGTGTGTACCGACCCGACGCGGCCGGACCGGTACATCAGCTCCACGTAACCGGCGGCCATCGGCACGAACACCGCCAACGGCCCTTCGCGCTTGATCACCGCGTGCTTGCCGTCCGGCACCAGGCCGAACCGGGCGCACGTCATGAGGGCCTGCAAGAGGCTGGCGGGGGTGCAGCGGTTGAGCGACGGCAGGGCCGCGCGCACCGCCGCCATGAACGTCCCGGTGTCCACACAGGCCGGGAGGGCCTGGGCGAAGTCGGCGCTGTAGTGGTCGAGCCACTCCATGACGGCGTTGGTGGACTTGCCGCCCGCTGCCTGCTCGGCCTCGCGCAGCTCGGTCGGCGTCGAGCCCTCCACCACATCGACCGCCCGGATCACCGGGGTCGGGGGGACAGCGGGCTTGTCCGCCGTGGCCGCGCGCACGCGGTCCTTCAACGTGTTCAGGGCCATGGTCAGATTCCCTTCGCCGGCACGACGAGGCGGCGGGACCGGTACTTGGCGTACGTGTCGGGGGCCTCGGCCTTGAGCCGGTCCATGTCCAGGGCGGGCGCCATGTGCGTGAACTGCTCGAACAGCTCCGGCTCGGCCTCGGCGAACCTCGCCGACGCGAAGGTGCCGTTCGCCTTCCAGGTCCACGCGGCCTTGCCGCCGGACTTGGCGACCTCGTTCTCCCCGGTCAGGAGGCGCATCTCGTTCTCGACGGTGCGCAGGGACTCGGCGAGCGCCTTCTCCTGCGTCTTGAGGTCCGCGCGGCGGGCGCGCAGCTCCTTGGCCTTGGCCACGTCCACCTCGGCCACGGTCTCCGGCTTGACGCTCCACAGCTTGGCCAGCAGGTCAGTGGTCGCCTCGTAGCCGTCCGCGTCCGGCGGGAACCCCTCGATCACGTGCCGCTGGAACCACCGGCCGCAGTAGTCGATGAGGTAGCCGATCATTTCCTCGTCGCGCTCCAGACGGCTCCACCTGAGTTTGTTGCCGCCGACGAGCGCGGCCACGAACCCGTGGTCCCACCCGCCCACGGCCATACCCCAGTGGGTTTGGATCGCGGGGGCGTCCGGGACGGCCCCGTCCTCCCACTCCTCGGCCTGGTACTCGCTGCGGTTCTTGCACTCCAGGAGCCCGGACACGACATCGGAGTCGGGGCCGTAGGTGTACCGGTCCACGTTGACCCGCATCCACGGGTAGTCCAGGTGGGCGAGGGTGCCCGGCGGGTTGCCGATGCGCACGCCGGACCGCTTCGAGAACAGGCCCGCGATGAACCCTTCGATCTCGCGGCCCACCTCGGCCGCCTCGCTGTTCACCGGCTGGGGGCGCCCGTGCTTGGCCTCGTACACGTGCCGCGGCGAGGTGTACTTGCCGCCGCCCAGGCCGAGGATCGCGGCCACGTCGCTGCCGCCGATCCCCTCGCGGCGGGTGGCGTGCCAATACTCCTCGGGGGCGTCCGCGGGGAGCACCAGCCGCGCAGTCGGCGCGTCCACCAGGCCGCCGGCCGCGTTGACGGGCAGGTCGGGCATGGGGGGAATGAGCAGATCAGACATGGGAGTCCTTCCGGCCGGTGCCGTCGTGCGAGCTGGTGAGGGGCGCGGAGTCGCGCAGGAAACCGGCGGCCTGCCGGGCGGACATGTGGCCGTGGCGCGCTTTGATCTCGGCCCGGATCAGGTCGCCGGCCTCCTGGTGGCCGTTCTCGTCCAGGACCTGCGCGGCCTGCATCGCGTGATGCACGCGCCGCTGATCGGCGGCGGTGATGATCAGCGCGACCGCTTCGGCCCGCCGGTCACAGCGCTCGAAGTCGGCAGAGCGGACGACCGGCGCAGGCGGGACCGGACTCCTGGCCTCACGCAGTACGACGGCGTACGAGTCGACGTGCCCGCACGGGTTGTCCCAGACATCGACGGAGTACCAATCGCCGTCCTCGTGGAACCGGTGGTTGCGGACGGTGTCCACTCCGCGCGGGCCGCCGCAGGTCGGGCACAGCGCGCGGACGGTCACCGTCACGATGCACACGCCGCTGTACCCCGGGCCGGGTCCCCGGTCGCAGACCCTCACGGCCATCGTTTCCGGCAGCGCGGGCACCGGGTCATCCCCGGCGACGTACCGCACCCACACCGCGTAGCCGTCTGAGTGGAGCGCCGCGTACGCCTCGAACGACCCGGCCGGGGCGTAGGAAGGGACCTGCTCGGCGCGCGGTACGCGCCTCACGACGGTCCGGGCGCTGGCCATCGTGCCGTACACCGCAGCGAGGAACCAGGTACCCCGCTCGGCGCGGGCCGCCGCTGCAACGGCCGGGTGATCGGTGGTGGCCCGGAAGTGGCCGCGCGGCTTCACTGGTTGCCTCCGCGCGTCTGCCGGGGGACGCGCGGCTGAGCAGCGTCGGCGGCGTCGGGCAGGCCCAGGGCCTTGCAGTCGCCGCAGCGGCGCGGGTCGTGCTCGCCGTCCTGGTCGTGGGCGGTACGGGAGGCGATGAGGGTTGCGGGCAGCAGCACGGCCGCCGCGCACATCGCGCTGAGGATGAGGTCGCCGGTCACTCGGCACCCCCGGTGCCGGTCGCCCGCCCGGTGCCAGCCGGGGCCGACTGCCGGGGGAGGAGGGCCAGCGCCCGGCGCGTCCGGAGCTGGGACGGGTGCCGCAGCGGACGGCACATTCTGCAAGTGCGGGGGTCGTGCTCGGGACTACAGTTCGTGTTCACGGTGCCTCAGTTCGCTAGTGGTTGAGGTTCCGGCGGCGCTGGGGGCGGCGATCAAGGCCGGGCATGGCCCGTCGTCCCCCGGTGTCGTCAGCCGGTGGTGGTGCTTACGCGCTCCTCTGCTGGACGGTCTCCGCCAGCGGGCGCACGGCCGTCATTCGGCTGATCTCGGTGATGTCCAGGCCGGTGAAGGTCACCCGGGATCCCCCGTCGTTGAACGGGACCTCGCGGGCGTACGCCTTGCGCTTGAGCTGGAGCGCCGACCAGGGCAGGTACTCCGCCGCTTCCTCCGGCGTGTAGTGGAAGACCGCCCCTTCCGCGGTGCCCGGGTAGGGCACGGTGCGGGTCGCGGTCTTCTTCTTGGCGGGCGCCTCCGCGGCCGGCGCCGCAGCAGGCTTTGTCTCCACGGGGGCCAGTTCGCCCCGCGTGATGTCGTCCACGGGCACGGCCAGCGCCTCCGCGAGGCGCAGGGTCAGCTCCTCGCCGGCCCCGGCCTTGCCTCGCTCGATGCGCGAAAGCTGACTCGCTGACGTCTGCGCGCGACCTGCCAGGTCCCGCAAGCTCAGTTCCTGAACCTCGCGCAGTGCCCGAATCGCTGTTCCATTGGGGATCACGTTCAGAGACTATGCATCCACTACGCGCACATGCAACACGTCTCGCGTACTTCTGCGTTCAGTTTCTGAGCATTCACCCAAGTGGACGCCATGATCTTCTGGCACACCTCTGCCACCAGGCGTGCAACAAATGCGCCCGTCTGCGCTTGTCATGCGCCCTTGCTGTTGCACGGACGTGCGGCATGATGGATGGCATGACCAGGAACTGGACGCGGCTCGGCGAGGAACTGAAGTCGGCCCGTGCCGGGCGTGGCTTGGAGCAGCAGCAGGTCGCGGCGAAGGTCGGCGTGAAGCGGGGTGCCATCCGCAACATCGAGCGCGGGGCGATCGCCAAGGTCACGCCCACGGTGCTCGCCTATGCGCGGCTGGTGGGGTGGACGGAGGACTCCGTGGAGCGCGTGCTCGCAGGGGAAGCTCCCCGCATCAGCGAGCCCGAGCCGCGACAGCCGGAGCCACGGCAGCAGCCGGAGGCCGAACCGGAGAGTGAGTGTGATCCGATCGCAGGGTTCTCCCCCCGCGTAAGGCAGTCGCTCCAGGAAGGACCCCTGATCGACACCCGCGTGGCCGAGCTGACGACGCCCACCGGGCGCGTTCGGGCAACGATCGTCATCCGGGGCGAGGACGGCACCCCGGCGGAGGATCTGCTCGCCGCTCTCCGGTCGCTAAGGATCGACGTGACCATAGAGAACTAGTCGGATAAGTAATCCGTTCGGGGCATTTTAAGATACTTGACCAATACCTTTGCCGTCTGTTGTTGCGACACGGTTAAATGTTCCGATCGGGTGATACCTACCGAAATCGGTCGGGAGTGCGGATGGCAGAAGGGCCATGCCGTCGTGCGCAGCGCGTACCTGGAGTGCCAAGAGAAGTCATCGCCTGGATCGACCACGATCAACGGCCTGACCTCCTGCTCCTCAACGCCGACTGCTTCACGACGGAGCAGGAAGAAGCGATCAGCGCAGCCCTGGCGGAGCAGCAATGCACACCCCGCCAGGTGCTGAATTCCTTTGTTGCAGGTGAAGGGTGAGGGCGTGGCCTACGCCGAGAAACGCACAGCACGCGGGACCACGTACTACCGGGCCTGTTACCAGAGGCCGGACCGTAAACCGCAGGACTATGTGAAGGATCAGGACGGCCACGCCGTCCGCTACCCCACGAAGACCACCGCCGAGAAGGCCGCCCAGAAGGCCGAGGTGGACGCCTTCGAGGCCGCCAAGAAGGGCCGGTGGGTCCCGCCCGAGCAGGCCGCGGCCAGCGCGCAAGTCACCTTCGGCAAGTTCGCCCAGGAGCAGATGGAGGGGCTCGGCCTCGCCGACTCCACCATGCAGAACTACCCCCGCTCCCTGGCCCACTTGCTACCCACGTTCGGCGAAACGGTTATCCGGGACATAACCGAGGCCATGGTGAACGCCTGGGAGACGGAACAGCTCAAGTCCTGCGCCGTGAGCAGCGTCCGCACGTACCGCTCCCTGCTCCACCGCCTCCTGGCCGACGCCGTAGACGCCGGCCACGCGGACAAGAACGTCGCCGAGCGCCGCCGGGGCCGAGGGCGCCGGCACGGGCGCGGCCGGCGCCGCGGCCCGGAAAAGCAGATCACCACCATGCTCGGCTCGCTCCTCATCGCGGAGCGCGCCTCCCTGCTGTCCGGCCGGGACGACGAGTTCGTGGCCCACATCGACAAGACCTATACCGGCAAACGGTGGGGCGAGGTGGTGGGCATGGAGACGCAGTACGCCCGGCCCGAGGCCCGGTCCTTCCGGATCGAGTGGCAGCTGTACGAACTCGATACCGGCGAGCTGTCCCGGTGCCCCCCGAAGGACGACAGCTATCGCAACATCGACTCGCCGGCCTTCCTGTCCCGCCTGGTCGGCGACCACATCGCGCGCACCCGCCCCACCCCGTGCCCGTGCCACGGGCGCACGTACGTCTACAGCGGCCGGGGGGTCGGGGGCTCCCGCCAGCCCGGCCCGACGCTGCGCCAGGTTGCCGAGCTGGCCGGGGTGTCCACCGGCACCGTGTCCAACGTCCTCAACCGCCCGGAGATGGTGGCCGCGGCTACCCGGGCACGGGTGGAGAAGGCCATCGCGGACGTGGGGTTCGTGCGCCAGGTCGGCCCGTCCCGGGAGGCCGCCCACTGGAGGCGGTCCGGTCACGCGGCGTGGATCTTCACCCCAGCCGCCACCGGCTGGTACCCGCCCAAGGCCCCCCAGGTCGCCCACCCGGTGCCGGTGACCGGCGGACCGTGGCCGGGGGTGCCCGTACGGGGCCGAGGGGCTGCCGGTCGCGCAGAGGCGTGCTGGCTGCCGATCAAGGACAGGCTGACCCGGCACGGCCTCCGGCACGGGCACAGGACGCTGATGGAGGAGCTGGGCACCCCGAAGGTCTTGATGGACGAGCGGATGGGGCACGAGGACGGTTCGGTCGGCGCCCGCTACAGCCACGTCACCGACACGATGCGGGCCACGCTCATGGACCAACTCACCGAGGTGTGGCTGGAGTCGCTGGACGCCCGCCTCGCGTTGTGCCCGCATTCCCCTGTGCCAGTGCTCGACCGGCTGTTGCAGGAGCGTGCCAGCGCCGCGTGAAACAGCGGACCAAGATCACACCCAGTTGACACCCAGACACCCCAGGAACGCAGTCAGGGCCGGTCCCCCGTGAGGGGAAACCGGCCCTGACCTGCTGTTACCGAGTCGGGGTGGCGGGATTTGAACCCACGGCCTCTTCGTCCCGAACTAGGGCCGCTACGTAAAGGGCACCTGTCCGTGGCCGCCTGACCTGCACTGTAGACCCCCAAAGGGCCAGGTCAGAGGGGTGTCCGTGCGGGTGTTGCTCGGTGGTGCGACTTCTCACGTACCGCTCAGACACCTTCGCCCACCCTCTCAGTCCTTCAAGATCACACCCAGTTGACACCCAGAATCGGCACAAGTACCTGAGAAGTGTGCCCAGGTGGGGGGCCGTGTGCCGGTGGAGCTCCACACCCGAGTGTCCCCCTCCGGCCGGGTGCCACACCCGGAAACGACACCGCCCCGCCCGGGTCCGGACGGGGCAGCGTGAGGGGCCGCGGGGCCGAGTCGGGCGTCAGGTCAGCGACCGCTCCGCGACGGCGTCCAGGCGCTCCTGGAAGACCTTCGCCGCGTCCGGGTTGAGCGTGAGCAGCGCGACCATGCTGGACAGCATCACGTCGCACAGCTCGTGCTCGACGTCCTGCCACGTGTGGCTGGCCCCCTTGCGGGGGTTCGCGTTGGCGGCGCCCATCGCGGCCTGGGCGACCTCGCCCACCTCCTCCTGGATCTTGAGCAGGCGCAGGAGCCGGGCCTGCTGCGGCGTGGCGTTGTCCTTCGCGTCAAGCCACTCCTTGAGCCGCGCGATCGTCGCCCAAGTGCCTTCGCCGACATCGGTGTTGAGGGTGGTCATGCGGGGGTAGCTCCTTGCGTTGGTGCCGGTGCGGAATCCAGAGGGTGGACGTTACCGAGCCCGAGGGCTGCGGTTGTGATCTGTTCGGCGACGGCCGCCGGTGTCGCGTTGCCGGTGTCGATGACCAGGACGGGCACGCCCATGCCGCGCAGCAGCTCGGCGGCTTCGCCGTACAGCGCGGACTCCCGGGCCGGGAAGGACGGGTCACGGTTGAAGCGGTGCGTCGCCCCCCGCTGGGCTATGCGGGCGGCCAGGGCGCGCGGGTCCGCGGTGAGGATCACCGCGAGGTCCGGCATCCGCAGGCCCGCGTTCAGGGCCAGGAGGTAGTCCTGCGGCACGCCGTCGAGCGCCTGGACGACGAGGGTGGAGGCCACGTACCGGTCACAGACCACGGTGATGCCGGCGGCCAGGTGGGGGACGACCTCCCGGGCGAGGTGGTGGTGCCGGTCGGCGACGACCAGGCAGGCCAGCGTCCGGCCGTCGTACTCGTCGGCGTTGGTCCGGATGAACTGGCCGAGCGGGGAGTCGGACGGCTCCTTGGTCGCGTGGACCTGCTCGCCGTAGACGGCCAGCAGCCGGGCCACGGCCGCGGCCGTGGTGGACTTGCCGACCCCGCCCGGACCGTCCAGGGTGATGAAGCGGCCGGGCCGCGTGGGCGCCATCACGCCACCGCCGCCGTGGTGCGGTCGTGCTGCTCGCGGGCGATCCGCGCCAGGGCGACCCGCAGCTCCGGCAGCGGCGTGCCGGCGAACTGGATCCCCACCGAGAACGCGAACTCGTCCCGCTGCCGCATCGCCTCGTCCGCCCCCTGCTCGGTCAGGTCCACGTCGGCGTACGCGGTCATGGCCGCCGGGTCGTGGCCGGCCGCGACGAGCTGGTCCCACACCGGCGACCCCGGGTAGGGGCGGAACTCGAACGCCGAGGCGCGGAAGCCGCCGGGCAGCCGGTCGGACAGGTCCCACAACCTGCGTACGTGATCGAGCGTGGCCGTCAGGTCCTCGGGGGCTTCGCCGGGGTAGCCGAGGATGAAGTACCCCTTCACGTTCACGCCGCGCCGCATCAGCCGCTCGGCGACCCGCAGGGTCATGGCGGCCGTGATCCGCTTGTCCATCGCGGCCAGCACGCGGTCACTGCCGGACTCGATGCCGAGCGCCACCTCCCTCATGCCGGACGCGGCGAGGGTGTCGAGCATCGAGTCAGGCTCGTGGTCCAGGACGTTGATCCGCCCGGTGGCGTCCCACACCCACCGGTCCCCGACCCGGTCGGCGGTGAAGGCGTCCATCATCGGGTGGATGATCCGGCGCGCGCCGAGGAACAGGTCGTCCACGAACCGGAACGCGGTCACCCCCTCGCCGGCCGCGAGCTGGTGCATCTCGGTGAGGATGTTGTCCGGTGTGCGGGTGCGGATCGTCAGGTCCGGGTTCTTGCTCACCGCGGCCCCGCAGAAGAAGCAGTCGTACGGGCACCCGCGCGCGCCGACGAGGTTGGCCTCCCGCCGGCCGTCGCCGGCCACGTAGGGGTCTTGGGGGAGGAACGCGCGGTTCAGGGACAGGCTCTCGATGTCCGGGCTCCGCCAGTGCCGCGCGCGGGCCGGATCGTGCTCGATGCCCTCGGCCGTCGTGCCCAGCAGCCGGTCACGCCACATCACCCCCGGCAGCTCCGCGCGGCGGGCGGCGTCGTCCAGCAGCGCCGTCACCCGGGTCTCGCCCTCACCCACCACCAGGGCGGCCAGGCGGCTCATGCGCGGGTCGGCGAGCACGGTCTCCGGGGCGGCCTTCGCGTGGTGGCCGCCCACCATCAGCCGTACGCCCTCGTCCAGCCCGGCGGCGATCTTCGCCGACAGCTCGTAGGTGGGTGCCAGGAGGTTCAGCCCGACCCACCGGGGCCGGGCGGCGTTGGCCAGCCGGATCGTCTCCTCCACCCCCAGGCCGTGGGCCTCGGCGTCGAGCAGCCCCACGTTGTGGCCGGCCTGCTCGGCATAGGTGGCGATGTACCCCATGCCGATGACCGGCAGGGTGTAGTCCGTCAGGCGGGGCCGCAGCGAGTAGTCCCGCAGCGGGGCGTTGATCAGCAGCAGGTCGAGCGGCCGGGCTGGGTCGGCTCCGGCGATCAGGTCAGGGACGTCCGCTAACTGGCGGTCGGGCATGGATCCCCCAGGCGAGTGTGTGAGTGGTGAGGGCGTGCAGTTGGGTCCGGTCCGGTGCCCACCGGCCCCAGGCCGCTTCGAACCCCTTCGGGTCCTCGGGCAGCGACACGGTAGGGGCGGCCTTCCTGGCCCAGGTGCGGACCGCGAGGTCGCCGTGCGGATAGACGGAGTAGTCGCCGGTGAAGTCGGCGGCGGCACAGGCCGCGGTCCACGGGCCAATGCCCGAAACCTCCTGCAACCGCTTCACCAGGTCATCGGGCGCCAGCTCGGCCCACTCCTGGCCGTGCTCCAGGTAGGCCGCGGCGGCGGCCGGCAGGGCCTTACGGTGCAGGGCGGCGCCGACCGCCGTGAACTGGTCCTCGGCCAGGGCCAGCACCTCGTGCGGGGTGGGCACGGCGTGCATCACCCCGGCCGGGGTGTCCCACGCCGCGCCGTACGCCGTGATCCACCGCTGGTACAGGGCGCGGGCCTGCGGGGCCCGGATGATCCGGCGCAGCAGGCCGCTGGTGATCGCCTCCCACAGCGTCGGGGACGCCAGCCGGTGCACCGTGCCCAGCCCGGCCAGGGCATCGGTGAGCGGGCGCGGGGCGCGCGGCAGGTCCGCGGCCGGCGTCTCGACGGCGGCCGTCACCCCTTCGGTGTCCGGGCCGCCCAGCCTCGTCGGCACCAGCGCGATGCCGTCCCACGCCAGGAACCAGGCGTCCGCGCCCACGGCGGCGAGGCGGCACGTCGTGCCGTCCGAGTCCACCGTCCACGCCGGGTGGTCGGTCAACAAGGTGGTGGGGGTGGGGGTCATCGAGGCGCCTTCCGCCGTTGGTCCGTGGCGCCCGGCCGGACCTGGCCGGGCGCACACGGCAGTCTGCTCGCTCCCCGGCCCGGAGCGGGCGCTGTTGAGATCACAGCACCCGACCGGGCGCGGCGGCCGTCAGATCGAGTCCGCCACCTTGGTCAGCACGGCGGCGCTCGCCGGCACGTCGTGGCTCAGCAGCACCGACCGGTGGGGCAGTACCGCCAGGCGGGCGGCCACCTCCGCGCGGGCGCTCTCCCTGCCGCCGCCGTCCACGCCCCGGGCCTGGCCGAAGATGTCCGGGTACCGGTCCTCCGTGGCCCCCGACATGAAGTCGTCCTCGGTCAGGGTGCGCGTGCCGTCCACGACGTCCGGCTGCGCGTCCGGGTCGACCTGGGGGAAGAGCAGGCCGGCCGCCCGGCCGCCGATGGACAGCGGCACGTCGAACAGGCCGGGGAACTGGTCCGGGAACACCTGGACCTTCCGCTCCCGGCGGGCGTTCTCCCACAGCGGGGTGTGGTCCCCTGCGAGCAGGGCCTCCGTCACGGAGTCGTGCTGCGTGGGGTGGAAGCTGCCTCCGCCCTCAAGGTGCTCGCGGGCCTTCACGTCCCAGCCGAGCGAGTGCATGAGGCCCAGGCCGAGCGCGGCGGCGGACGGCCACGGCACGACCTCCACGTCCCGCTCCCCGGTGGGCCGCACCAGCACCCGGTCGTTGGCCAGCAGCGCCCAGCCGTGCGAGGCCAGCAGCAGCGCCGTGGTGGTCTTGCCCGAGCCCTTGTCGCCGAAGGTGAGCAGCGTCGCCCCGTCCTGCGGCCGTACGACCGCCGAGGAGTGGAGCACCGCCCAGCCTTCCCGCAGGAGCTGACCCCGGATCGACTCCCGCGCCAGGCGTGCGGCCGCGAGGGCGAGGGGCTGCACGTCGGTGCCGACCAGCACCACCTTCCCGGAGGCCGGCGTGCTGCGGTACGCGATCCCCTCCTGCGGGGACGTGGCGATGATGTCCTCGCCGTCGTGCGCCAGGAGCAGCGGGTGCTTCGCGTACACCGCGGCTTCCACGGGCCGGCCGTCCTTGACGAGGGCGGTGAGCGCGTCGAACGCCTCCGGGTCCACCTCCGCGATCACCACGGGCTCCGCGCACACCGAGGACGGGTTGACGGACGTGGCGTTCCACCACGGGCCGAAGTACCGCAGCGCCCAGTCCGTCACCTCGCTCCGGTTGCTCAGCACGGTGACGACCGCCGCGGCGGCATCGAGTCGGGTTCCAGTGATCATGAAGCGATCCTCTCGGTAGGGGCAGGCAGGTGCGCGTACGCGTCGCGGAGGCTGCCGGCGGCAGAGTCCAGACGCAGACGCTCGGAACGGGTGAGCTGAGGCAGGGACGGTACGGCCGTACCTGCGGTGAAGGCGATCGGGATTCCAAGCCACACGTCCCCGTACGGGACGGACAGCTCCTCGACGCCGTCGACCAGGCCGAGGGCCTTGGACAGGGTGGACACCACAGCACCGGCCGGGCCGTTGCGGGTACGGCCGATGCCGTCGCGGATGAGCGCGGGGCGCCGCTGGAGGTCTTCCACGACCGAGCGCACCGGCACCGCCACGGGGCGGCTGTCCACGGTGGTGGTGGACACGCAGATCACCGCGCGGTCGCCGTGCTCCCCGATGACGTGGCCGTCCACGGCCTCCGGGGGCACCTGGGCGTACTGGGCCAGCAGCAGCCGGTACCGCACCGAGTCCAGGTTCGACCCGATGCCGAACACCCTCGTGCAGCCGGACTCCTCCGCGAAGCGACGGGCCATCAGGTCCACCGGGTTGGTCACCACCAGCACGGTGCCCGAGTAGCCGCGCAGCGACCGGGCCAGGGCGCCCACCGCCGGGGTGTTCGCGCTCGCCCCGCCACGCCTGATGTCCCGGGCCGCGGTGTTGGTGAAGTCCGTGCGCAGGGCCACCACCACGGCATGGCACCCGTGCAGGTCGGCCACCTCGCCGGCCACGACGTGCGACCGCGATCGGGCGGCGTGGGCCAAGTCCTGGAGATCCGCGGCGAGCCCCTGGACCTGGGCGCGCTGCCGGGACACCAGGACCAGGCGGGCCGGGAGGTCGGACAGGACGAGGCCGGCGGCCAGGGTCTGGCCCACCGCACCGGTCCCGACGATCCCCACGACCTCCCCGTTCACCGGGTGCTCCCGGCGGCGCGCTCGACCTCGGACAGCACCGTGTCCAGCAGCCGCAGGCCGGCCGTCGAGCCGACGAGGAACGCGCTCACCCGGTCCACCACCTGGGCGACCTTGCGGGCCCGGCCGATAAGGGCCTGCTGATGGGGGGCCAGCGGCAGCCCCGGCGGGGCGCTCAGGCACGTCGTCAGGATGCTGACGGTGTCCATGAGCCACAGCACCATCACCTCCCGCAGGTACGCGGCCCGGCCGTTCGCCGGCAGCCCGGCCGCGTGCCGGGTGAGCGCGGAGGCCACTCCGTGGACGATCTGCCGCCCGGCGTCCCGTTGGGGGTGGCCCAGGGCCAGGAGCAGCGCGCGGCCGGCGAGCTTGGCCACGTCCGGCTGAGGACCGGCCGCCCACTGCACGGCCGGGTCGATGAAGGTGAACCGGTGGCCGTCGAGGAAGACGTGTTCCGGCTTGAGGTCGCCGAACACGGCCGTGTCCCGGCGGGGGGAGATCGCGGCGGCCAGCCGCAGCAGCCGCCCGGCCGCGTTCTGGACCAGCTCGATGACCTCCAGGCGCTCGGGCTCCGGCAGCCCGCTGTCCCGGCCGAGCGCCCGCAGATACGCCGTGGTGCCCGGCCCGTCGAACTTCCGGCGGAACACGCCGGCCACGGACCGCTCCCGGATCGGCGCGGCGTCGCGCAGGGCGCGCGCACCGGACGGGCCGTGCAGTTCCGCGACGGCCAGGAGCGTGGCGGTGAGGAAGGCCCCGGTCTCCCCGGGGCGGGCGGACAGCACGTCCGCCAGGGCCACGCCGGGCGCGGGCCGGGTGAGCAGCACCCCGCCGTGCACCCCGGCCGTGTCGCACACCCGCAGCCGCCCGAGCTTGCGCAGCAGCGCCAGGTTCTGGCCCTCGCGCGCCGTCAGCAGCTCCGTGCTGTTGACGTACTCGGCCTGGGCCGCCTGGACCTTCTCCCACGACCCCCCGGCCCCCCGGAGCACGGACACCAGGGACAGGCCGAGCCAGGAGTATTTGGCGATGACCTCCTCCTGGTCCACCGTCACCCGGCACACGTAGGAGGTGACGCTCGGGCACTGGGGGCCGAGGACGACGGTCCTGTCCGGCCACAGGTCTTCCACTGCGCGGGTGATGGCCCGCTGACTGGCGGCGTGCAGCAGCGCCGCGTCTACCGATGTGCTGCCGCGGGTAGTGAGTGTCACCGGCCGACTCCTTGTGGGATGGCGTGCTGATCACGCTTCGGGGTGCAGAGCTTGGGGCAGGTGCGTCAGGCGCCGAGGGTGATCGGCCGTCCCTTCGCGGACGCGCTGTGCAGACGGTGCGGCCGGACCTGGCGGGGCTGCCGCGCCTACGCGGCCTGGGCGACGGGGCGCCCGCGCACCAGGTAGCCGCGCTTGGTCGGGTCGGCAGCCGCGGCCATGGCCGCCCGGATCCGCCGCGCCTGGTACTCCGCGCAGTGCTCGTCCAGTTCTTCGTCGGACAGCAGCTTGAAGTCCACGAGCTCCGGCGTCTCGCCGCGCTCCCGGTGACCGGAGTTGAGCGTGACCTTCTCGTCCGGCCCGAGCCGGTGCAGCCACACGAAGTTCAGGCCCTCCTTCGCGCCACGCTCCGGGTTCGCCGGCATGTAGTCCGTGACCAGGAGCGTGTGCGGCACCATGGTCAGCCCGATCTCCTCCTCGCCCTCCCGGATGGCCGCCTCGTGGGGTTCCTCGTCCGGGAAAGCACCGCCGCCCACGAGCTGGTACCGGCCCGTCTTGTCGTCGTAGTTCAGGTTGACCACCAGCACGCGGTCACCCCGCAGGATCAGCCACAACCCGCCGACCCGGCGTTCCCCGGGGTGGGCCAAGTCCGTGTCGCTGTGCATCTCGATCTCCCTCTGTTCGGTGGTGGGGTGGAGCCGCCCCCCCCCGCCGGGCGACCGGTCGGTCAGCGCGGCGAGGGGCGGAAGTCGGCGGGCCTGGACCCGGGCCCGGTGGTGTTGTAGGCGAGCACCCGCGCCTCCAGGCGCAGCACGCACGGCTCGCACGCCTCGAACGGGGCGGTGCCGCCGTCCGTCTGCACGGGGCCGAGGAACATCACGAGCACGCCCGTCCCGTCGCAGAGCCAGCAGTCGCCGTCCTTCAAGGGCTGGGCCATGGCCGTCAGCGGCGGCCGGGCGAGGCCCGCCCGGCTCCCGGTACGCCGTGCCGACGCTTCGGGCGTGCCGGCGGCGGGATGGGGGCCGGCTCTGCGGGGACGCCTTCGACGGCGAGCGGCGCGGCCACGGTGAACCCTGTCAGCGTCTCGCCCGGCCGCACGTGTACCGGGGCCGGCCGTCCAGCTCGACCAGGCGGCCCGTGAGCCCCACCGAGCGCATGTTGGTGATGCGGTACACGTGGTTGTCCACGCACACCCACCCGTTGACCCGCAGGCTCGTCGGCCCGAGCGGGGTGGGGTTCACCAGGCGCGAGCCATCGGTCAGCGCCCAGCCGTACAACCGCTCGTCCTCGGCGGCGTCCACGATCCTGCTGATGATCGTTCCTCCTTCGGTATCGAGTTCCGAGGCCCGGCCGCCGACCCTCAGCGGCGGCCGGACCTGGACCCACCCCGGCCGGTGTGCCACGGGGGAGGCACCACGGCGCCACGAGGGGGACGCCGGGGCCAGGGTGGGGGTCAGATGTGCCGGCCGAAGATGCCCAGGTACAGGCCCACCATTAGCGCGGCCAAGATCACGAAGTACAGGACCTGCTCCGTGACGTGGCTCAGGCCGCGTTCCCGATCTGGGCCCACACCCTCTTGCCCCAATTCAGCGGGTCCGCCCCCCAGCGGCCACCGCTCAGCGTCTCCACCATCGCCAGCCCCCGCCCGGACACCGCGAACGGGCCGGCCGCCCGGGGCTCCGGCATCACCTTCGACCGGTCCACCACGGACACCCGCACCAGGCCCGGCCCTTCCTGCTCCACCCGCACGAGCAGGGACTCCAGCCGGGCGTGGTTGATGGCGTTGGACACCAGCTCGGTCATGACCAGACACGCGTCATCCTCAAGTTCTTCAAGCCCCCACTGCTGGACCGCGAAGGCCACCAGGCGCCGCGCACGCTGCGCGGACTCCCGTGTCCTCGGCAGCATCACGGCGTAGAAGGGCGTGGGGTCGTTCGCGGGCTCGACGGCGGGGTCCGCGCTGCACAGCACCGACCAGGTGACATCGGTGTCGGCCCCCGGCGGCTCCTCCTCGGGGTCCTCGTATGCGTCCAGGCCAGCGAGGCGGGCGCGGCCAGCGCCCGCGACAGCGGCCACCATCTCCGGCGCGCACAGCAGACCCGGCCCCTCGGGGGCCACCACCCACCACGGCCCGGACTCCGGCCGCTCGCACACGCCCGGCGCCGGCACCAGCACCTCCACCCGAGGCGGGGACACCACGACGCCCGGCGGGTTCCAGTCCCGACCCGCGCTCGCCGGCACGAGGAACGCATACGCGCCTCGGCCCGCGAACATGGACGGGTCGAAGAACGCCGGGCCGTCCATGAACAGCGCGGCCAGGCCGTCCGCAGCCGCCTCCGGGCTGTCCTGCTCCACTGCGGCGTGGACCACGTCGGCCGTCACCACCGCGACGGCGAACAGCACCCCCGGCCGCAGCCAGGCCGAACCCGCCTGGTCCCACTGCCCGTACGTCCTCGGCCCTTCTGCGGAGGCGGCCAGCAGCCAGTGGCCGGACGCCATCCGGCGCTCGGACTGAGTCGACACCGTGGGGGCAGTCGGGGGCTGGACGGGCGGCCGTTGCGCCCCGTCAGCTCGTTTGTGCGTGCTCGGCATTGCTCTGCACTCCCGGGCGGGTCGATGGGCAGTAGGTGCGTCGGCGCCCTCGCGAACGCCTCACCATCCAGGCAACTCCCAGCCAGAACCGGCGGATAGGTCGATCCAAGGCTTACCGCGCCGTCGCCCCTAGGTAGATTTGACCGACCGTTTGCCTGACACGGTGAGTTCGCGCCGCTACCTTGCGGTCATGGAAACCGATCGCAACGTGCTCTTAGAGGCGTGGATGCGGGAGCACGGACACAGCTCAAACACCATGGCCGAGGCCGTGAACCGGGCCGTGGAGCGGCTGACGGGACGCCCCGGCGGTTGCGACGGATCCTCAGTCCGTGCCTGGAAATCCGGCCGTATCCAGTGGCCGAAGGCGCTCACTCGCCGAGCGCTGGAGGACGTCACCGGCGTCCCCATCACCGCTTTAGGGTTTGCGCCACGGGGCCGGGCTCAGCCCGTCCCCGCTGTCCCAGAGCAGGAGGACCCTGACTTGAAGCGCCGTACTCTCGTCAGCGGCGGAATCGCCGCTGCCGCCGCTGCCGCCGCGCCCGGTTCCGCTCCGCGCCGGATCGGCATGGCGGACGTCGACCGTCTCCAGCACCGATTCACCGAGATCATCGCCAGCGACCACCGCCACGGCGGGCAGATCGACATCGAGAGGCGTGCCGCCTCACTGGCCGACGAGGCCCTGAACCTCCAGAACTCCGGCAACGCCTCCCAGCGCGTGCGCGCCAACCTGTACGCCGCCGCGGCGGCCTTCCGCTCCTCGGCGATGTGGGCAGCGATCGACGGCCGCCGGTACGACGAGGCGAAGGCCCACATGCGCGAGGCCCAGGCCCTCGCGGAGATGTCCGGCGACCAGGCCATCAAGTTCCGCATCTGGAGCCACGCCGGCACCATGTACCGGCACATGGGCCGCACCGCCGACGCCCTCGCCGCGAACGACGTGGCCCGGAACTTGCACGTCACGCGCCGAGACCCGATGTTCGCGTCGCTCGGCCTGGCCCGGCAGGCGGCCATCCTCGGCGTCGCCCAGGACCGGACCGGCACCCGCCGCGCCTTCGACCAGGCCGGCGACGCCATGGACCGAGCCGACCCCGCCGCTCACCGCCCGACGTGGCTGGTCGCCTTCTACGACCCTGCCGAACTGAACTCCTTGGCCTTGTCCGCGTACTTGGCCCTCGGCGACTACCCGGCCGCCGAGCTGCACGCTCACCGCTGCCTGTCCACCCTCCGCCCGCACATGGCCCGCTCTCGCGCCATCACCACGACGCGCCTCGCCCACGCCCAGCTCGCCCAGGGCGACACCGACGCCGCGACCAAGGCGGCCATGACGGTTCCCACCGCAGCCGCTACCCAGCACGCACGGGTTTCCCGGATGCTTGGGGAGTTCGGGGCCGCCCTGCGCGCGAAGGCGCCCCGCAGCCCGTTCGTGGACACCTGGACCGAGCACACGGCCGCCTGGAGGATCACCGCATGACCACAGCACCGGCAATCGAACTCCGAGAATTCACCACCCTCGACGAGGTGCGCAGCGACCTGATCGACGTCTACGCCGATGTACGCGCTCCTCTGCTCCACCTGCCGAACTACTCGGTGATCTCGTTCGGCGAGCGACTGGACCGGCACGGTGCGGAGCCCGGGTTCCTGGCCGTCCTCGGGTACGTGGAAGACGAACCGGTCGGGTACACCTACGCCAACCGCATCGAGCACGGAGACCGGTACTGGCAGCGCACCGTGCCCGAACCCGGCGAGGAGTACACCGGCCAGCCGACCGCGGCCCTCAAGGAGATCGGCGTGCGCCCGGCCTGGCGCGGCACGGGCACCGCTCTCCGCATCCATAACGGGCTCCTCCGCGCGCGGGACGAGCGGTACGTCACGCTGATGGTCAACCGCGCGGCCGGGGACGGCAAGGTCCACGAGCTGTACCGCTCGTGGGGGTACGAAGACCTCGGCCAGAGCCAGCCTTCGCCGACCTCTCCCCTGCTCACCGTGATGATCCGTCCCCGGGCCGGCGTCGCCTCGTGACCCGGTACGTACCTGGGGAGGAGCGGGCGCCGCTGGTGGAGGTTGAGCGGTACGGAGGCCAGGACGCCGCCGACCAGCTCGACGCGTTCCTCTCCTGACCAGGACCGGACACGACGAAGCCCGACCGCGCCGGGGGGGATGGCGTGGTCGGGCTTCGGTGGTGCCGCGCAAGGAGCCTGCTCGGCCTACCGCGAGGTAGTGGTCTCAGTCTGCCGTACCGGCGAGCCCGTCCCGGAGGAAGTCGTCCGGATGCACCCGAAAGGCTTCGTCCAGCCACTCGCGCAGGGCCGCCCGCCGCGCGCCGTCCATCTCCGCGTGCGTGCCGGCCGCCGTAGGCGCTCGGTCGGCGGCGGGCGCCCCGCTCCCGGAGACGTGGAGCGGGACGCCCGGTCTCAACCCCCCGGTGGTGGGCAGCAGTCGCACGGCGCCCGGTTCTCGGCGAGCGCCGCGAAGACCTCTGCGGCCAGGTAGCGGCGCCTCCACCCGAACGGCACGTCGCGGAACGCCAGGGTCGGGGAGGCCACCAGGCCGGTCCGGTGGGCGAGGTACTTGAGCCTCCACCGCAGGGTCACGGCCCCTCCTCCTCGGCAGCATCGTCGTGCAGCCGCGGGGACGGCGGGGGCTCGCCGAGGATCGAGGCGGTGCGCCGGTCCACCCGGTCCATCGCGTCCCTCATGCTCCCGCCCGCGTTGGGCCGCACCTCGTGCACGACGGCCCCCATCGCGTGCTCGATCCGGCTCAGCCGCTCCATCACCCCGGGCCGCCCCTCCACCCCCGGCCGCGCGGGTACCCCGTGCCAGTCGTCCGCGAGTTCTTCGATCCGCCGCACCACCCGGCGTAGCGGTCGCGCCAGCCGCCACAGCAGCCCGCCCAGGGCGAGGACCGCAGCAATCGCGGTCGCCCAGATCGCCGCGTGGTCCACGAAGGACACGCCGGTGGTGCCGTCCACTACGAGCCGTCCTCGACGGCGGCCGGCGTCACGGAGGTCACTTCCGCCCGTACGTACCGGGGAGGGGAAGCGAGCCCGAGCAGCCAGCCCCAGCGCGCGCTGAGGCGGGTCTCAGCCCACCGCAGGGCGGCGTAGTAGACCGAGCCGAAGGCGCTGCCGAGCCACATCGACACCGCGACGCTGTTGATGTGGATCCCGGCGTGCGCGAGCCACGCGGCCAGGACGGTCACGATGATCGGCACGACGGTGCGCCAGAGGCTGGCGAGGAATTCGTATGGCGACATGGTCCCCTCCAGGGGATCGGGGCGATCAGGCGGTGACGTCGAAGCCGTGCTTGATACCGAGGCGGGTCAGCGTGGTCAGGCCAGGGATGCCGTCTGCGGGCTGGCCGGGCGCCCGGCCGTGGAACCCGCACCGCTCCTGCCACTCGCTCATCGCCGTGACGGTCGTGGTGCCGTAGTGGCCGTCCTGGTACACCTTGGAAAGCAGCCCCTCGTCCACGAGAGCGGCCTCCACGGTGATGACACCGGGGTACGTGACCGCGGTGCCCTTGCGGGACGGATCCGACCGGGCGGCGGCGACGAGCAGCCGCAGCGACACCTTCGGTCGGGCCGGCGGGCGGACCTGGGCGGGCGCGCTGTGACCGAGGCGGGCCGCGACCCGGTCGCGCATCCATGCCATAGAGAAGCCGCGGGGATCGACCTTGCCCGGCTGCCACTCCAGGTGCCCGATCACCGACAGGGCACCCCAGCCGTGCGCCCGGCAGATCCCGGCCGACACGCGCTCGACAGCCAGGAGCTGGGCGTCCGGCCACGGGTCCGCACCGTCGCCCAGGTTCTCGCACTCGAACCCGTAGAGCTGCCGGTTCCCATCGACCGTGGCCTGGTCATCGACGGGCGCGGGCCGCTCGGCGATCACCGCGTTCAGCACGTCCGGGTCACCTAGGCCGGCATGGTTGGTGCGGCCGTACCCGATGGTGTGGACCACGCCGTCCTTCGCGATGACCGCGTGGCATAGCGGGCCGGGCAGCCCCTCGTACCCGTCGTGGCACATCTCGATCGTCCGGGCCGTGCCCCGCGTCACGCTGTGGTGGAGCAGCACGCCGTGCGCCGGCCCCCACGGGCCTTTCGTGTTGCGGTTCCAGGTGCGCCAGCCAGCGCCCTCCACGACGGTGGCGCCCTCTGCCCGCAGCGCGGCCAGGAGTTGATCGGCAGTCAGCGGTACGGCCATCACACACGCTCCGGCCAGTGCCAGGACCCCGGGGTCGTGCCGCTGGCGTCGTACAGGCTGCCGCCCTCGGACAGCGGCCGGAAGTTCAGCCCGGTGGGGTTGGTCACTGCCAGGCCGACCCGGTACTGGTCGTCCGGGTCTAGCTCGGTGATGGTGGCCGCGCGGTCCACGGAGGGGTATTGCTGAGTGCCGTCCTCGCGGACCGGGCTGCCCTGGCTGACGTAGAGAACGCTGCGGGTGATGGCGGGCGTGGGATGGGTCACTAGGGCCTCCAACGGGTCGGGGTCAACGTGTCCGGACACCGTCCGGACACAGGTCAAGGGGGTGTCCGGACACTGCGGCACGGGGCCTGTGAGCTGGGCGGACACGGTCCGGAGCATCTCCGCAGGCGTGTCCGGACACGTCGGGGGCGAGGCACGGCGGCCTTGGAGCGCGGTCATCCGTACAGCTCCACGATCACGGCTCCGCCGCCCCCCGCGCGGCCGGCCTGGGCCGTAGCGTTCACGGACACCGACCCGCCAGCACCTCCGCCGTAGCCGCGCGGGATGTTGCCCACCCCCGCGGCGGCCCGCGATCCGCCGCCGTGGCCGAGATGGGAGTCGCCGCCCCCACCGCTGAGACCGACGCTGCCGTTCAGCCGAATCGCGCCCTCGGAGCTGCCTCCGCCCAGATTGAGGTAGCCGCCCGTACCTGCGGCAGGCCCATCAGTTGCGGAGTTACTCGTCATGGAGGTGCCGGACGCCATCGGCGCCGATCCCCCCGGGCCGCCGATGGCGGCGATAAGGGTCCCGAAGCTGCTGTTGCCACCCGCGCCCCCGGCGCCGTTCGCGGAGGCTCCTGCCGCGCCACCTGCCCCCACCGTCACGGTCACCGCGCCGCCGAGCGCCGCGACGGGGAAAAGTCCCTCGCCGTAGCCGCCACCCGCGCCGCCAGCCCGCCAGATTGACTGGTTGGCAGCCGCGCGGGCGCCCGCCGAGCCCCCACCACCGGCCTGGACCTTCACCAGCACCCGGGCCAGCCACGGATACGCCGACGGGTCGAACTGGAATGTCCCCGGGGTGACGAACCGGACGACCTCCCGCAGCCCCATCGACCCGGGCTTGAGGCAGATCTTCCCGTCGACGTCGGTCTGGAAGTACTCGTCACACAACGCGAGGGGGCCGCCGCTGCCGCCGCTGAAGGTGAACAGCCCGTCGTCGGACCCGTACGTCGTCGCGTTGCCCGGGTCCAGCGACAGGTTCGCGCTGATCGTGCCGCTGGACGCGTCGTACGTGATCCCCGGCCCGGCCTGCAGCAGCGCCGCCAGATCGACGCTCACGACGAACGGGGAGCTCGACGACCCGTTGCCCGAGACCACAACAGCCCCGGACCCCTCCAGGGCGCAAGAGCACCCTCCCTGGCATCCGCACCTTGCCACGCCTACCCCTGCCCTTCCGTGGTGGTCGTGCTGTCGCCCTGGACGTCCGGGCCGAGCGGCGACAGCTGTGCGCCGGGCGGCGCGCTGAGGTCGACCTGGTACTGCTTGCCGCCGATGAAGGCGACGCCGATAGGACCGACGAGGCCGCCGTCGCCAGCCCTCGCGGCGCGGCCGAGCACGCGCTGAACGGCGGTCATGGCACGGAGCGGGCGTTGCGCCGCGCGCTGTCCGGGAACGGTCATGGGGGATCTCCTGTGTACGGTTCGCCGATGGGGACAAGGCCGACGCCGACCTGCTCGCCGCTGGCCCCCCACTCGACCTCGACGTCGGCGAGGCGGTAGGGCTGGTTCAGGTCGTTGCACATGCCGGTGGCCGCGACGTCGATCCGCTGGCCGGGCACGAGTTGGCGCATGCTGACCGGCGCGGTCGGCGCGAGGGTGGACCCCTCGGGGATCGTCAAGCTGGTGGGCACGGGGTATCGCCCGTTGTACGAGGCCCGCGCGATCTGCCACAGGTCGTAGGCCGTCAGCCCCTCCGCCGACGTCTTAATCAGCGTGTCCAGCCGCCCGTATTCCGGCGAGATGACACCGGAGACACCGAACTCCGTGCCCGAGATCTCATCGCCCACCTGGTTGGTGACCCACACGATGCTGGCGCCCGTGGGGCCGTCGCGGACGATCTGCACGTCACCGGCGATGTCGTTGAGCGTGAGGCGGGCCTGTGCCGGGTCGGCGGTGGTCATGGGCCGGCTGAGGAGCAGGGAGCGCCCGACGGTGGTGTATTCGAGGCCGCGGGGCACGAGCTCGTCGTTGATGATCTGGAGGATGGGCACGATCCACACGCTCGCGTTGTCGCTGCCGTCCTTCTCGAAGGAGGCTTTGACCGGGTCGTCCAGGCGGACGATGTACGGCAACATCTCCGGCCAGTCCGGTTGGGAGGCGAACAGGCCGGCCTGGAGGTTGAGGCGGATGATCGTGTGGGCGATCTCCTGCACCGGACCCATGTGCATCGGGTCGGCCGTGTTGGTGCTCAGGTAGCGCAGCACCGTGGTGTTGACCGTCCTGGCCAGCCACTCCGTGACGTCGTGGGCCTCGACCACGAAGGTGGCCCGCGTCTCCCGCGTACGGATGACCGGCCCTTGCCACACCAGCTCGGTATCCCGGTACAGCGTCAGCTCGTGCGCGTACGGCTCGATCTGTCCGAGCAGCCCGCAGCAATCCGCCCCGGCCGTGCCCTTGGCAATCGTGATGGTGCCCTCGGCGGTGTCGTTCAGCGTGCGGTTCCACTTCACCGCCGTAAGCGCGGACACGTCCGGCGAGGTGAACGGCCGGGCGCCGCCCCGCCAATGGATGATCGCCCGGTACTGCTGCGGGCACCCCAGCAACTCGGCCATCAGCCCACATCCGAACGGGGCACGAGCAGTACCCGGGCGCGCGCGTCCGCCGCGGTGCTCGCCTGCGTGGACAGAATCTCGATGCACAGCCCTGTCGGGCAGCTGAACACCGGCCACTCGAAGGACCCACCGAGCGGCCCGTACAGCGTCGGCGTGCTCGTCCCCGTCCCGAGCGCCCCCTGCGGGCAATCCACCTCCGCGGTCTGCGTACGCCCGTCCACGGTCAGCGTCGACCCGGCGGGCAGGTACGGGATCTGAATGTCCGTGCACGCCGCGCACGGGTCCGCCACGTCCATGCAGTCGCCGCCCAAGGGGTTCGCCCAGAACCTCACGATCACCCGTCGCAGGGCACTGGCCCCGGTCTCCAGCTCCAGCACCGGAACGGCCTCCAGCCACTCCGGCTGGTCCACCGGCGACAGCGCCACGACGGACCGGTAGAAGGCGGCCGACCCGGTCGGGTAGCAGGCATCCACCGGCACCGGGGCGCGCACGGGCAGCGGTGGAGGCGGACACGTCGGGTCATCCAGGCACGGCGTTGCCTCCAGGCATTCCCCGTACACCTCATCCGGGTCGAACGTCAGCGGCGTGCCGGCGGATAGCTGCACCCAATCGGAACCGGTGTCCAGCGGCTCCCGGTAGATCCACGGCACCGCGGCCGCCAACGTGAACGTGACCTCCGCGATGATGCCGTCCGGGAAGTACGTGGCGGTCGTGATCTGCGGGCCGTCGAGCAGGCCGACCGCGTACAGGTGCCGGAGCTCGCCCGTGCCGTCACCGGTCGGACAGCAGGCGTACACCCCCAGCTCGGAGCCGCCACACGCCCCGCTGCACGGGCCGCCTTGCAGCGCGGCAGACAGCCACTCCAGCGCGTAGGACAGCGCGCAGTCGTCGAGCGCGAGCAGCAGCACCGTGTAGAGGATCTCCCGGTGCGCCCGCCGGGCGACGCCGAGCGCGGCCCCGTCGCCCACCAACTGCACGGGGGTGCGGCTGATGGTGGACGCGGAGAACCCGGCGGCGCTCATCCCCATGACGCCGAGGAAGTTCCCGCTCTCCGGAAGGTTCGGGTCATACCAGGGCGCCGGGTCCGTCACCGGGTCGACGTACGGCATGTCGTTGAGCGCTGTGGCCAGGTCCGGGCACGGGTCACACGCGGACAGCAGACACCGGCCCTCCGCGTAGGCCGCGGCCCTGGCGCTGTTGATGATCTCGCCGCAAGCGAGGTCGGCATACTCCGGGATCACGTCGTCATACCCCCGCCGCTCGTGCCATCAGGCCGTACAGGTGGTCGGCCAAGACCCGCGGGTCCTGAGCGTGGCTGGTGATGTTCCAGGTGTGGGAGGTCTGCGTGCTCGCTGCCGGGGCCAGGGCCGGGCTGGTGCCAACGCCACGGCTGGCCAGGAGGTCCAGCAGCCCGGACTTCTCGGCCAACTCCGCAGCGCGCCGAGGCTTCGTCAGCGGGATCACGACCTCGGGCTTCCCGCCCTCGCCGAGGGCGGCCACGATCGGGGAGGTGATGATCCCGCCGTTGGCGAACCCGGGCAGGAGCCCACGGACGGCGCTGGGCAAGCCGGACCGGACCTTGGCTGCGATCTGGCTGCCGATGTTGCCGATGACGCCGAGGATCTTGCTGGGCAGGCCAGCGAACAGCTTGACCACGGCCGAGATCAGGCCGGAGGCCGCCCGGGTCGCGGACCCGGTGGCCGAGCTGATCGCGCTGCCGATTCTCGACCCGATCCCGGACAGGGCCGACCCGATCCTGCTGGGCAGGCCCCCCAGGTACGAGACGACCTGTGAGGACAGCGAGGACGCGCCGCTGAGCGCCGAGGAGGTGGCCGTGCGGAACACCGTGGCGATCCGGCCAGGCAGGGCCGCCAGAGCCGTGCCGATCCGGCCGGGCAGGGTGGAGAAAAACGAGGCCGCCTGACCGATGAAGGTGAGCGTGGCCGAGAGCGCCGCCGAGAAGCCGCGGGCGAAGGCGGAGGCGATGATCGCGCCCAGCGACACCAGCCCGTTGGCGATGTCCGTTGGCAGCCGGGTGAAGAGGAACACCAGAGCGGCCAGCGCGGTGAGGATGCCGATCACGGCGAAGGCGATGGCGGACGTGAAGGCGCTCAGCAGCAGGCCGGGCAGCGCCACCAGCCCCGCGACGATCCGGCCGGGGAGCGCGACGAAAAAACCGATGATCGCCTGAACGCTCACGCTCACCGCCGTCTGCGCTGCCGACAGCGCCGCGGTGAAGGCGGTGGAGATGGCCGAGCCCAGCAGCGACAGCGCGGCGACGATCAGGCCAGGCAGGGCGGCCACGCCGTTGACGAGGAAGGCCAGCCCGTCCGCCAGGCCGACGACGGCGTCGACCAGGCCGATGACGATCCCGATCAGCGGCTCGATGATCAGCCACCGGGCCAGGGCCGCGGCGATGGCGATGACGTAGCGGTCCAGCGTCAACGCAACGGCCTCGAAAGGGGCCAGGGCCACCACCAGGTCAGCGACGGCCGGCAAGAGCGGCACCAGCGCCAGGACCAGGTCATTGAAGGCCCCGACGAGCTGCGGCAGGACCGGCAGCAGCGCCTTCACCGCCAGGTCGATCAGCGGCGCCAGCGCGACCACGGTCCGGTTGATCGAGTCGCCGACTGACCCGAGCAGCGGAACAAGATCCTTTGCGGCCTGACCTAGCGCGTCCCCCAGGGCATCGGCCACCAGGGTGAGCACCGGCACCAGCGGCAGCAGCGCGTTGACCAGCCCAAACGCGAAGTCGATCAAGGGCTTGATCAGCGGCAGAACGATCTTGAGCCCGGCGACCAAGACCCCGGCCAGCAACTGGCCCACCTGGGTGATGACCGGCGCCAGGGTCACCCCCAGGGTCTGGACCAGCGGGGCGACGATCCCGATCAGCTGCGAGAAGGCCGGCAAAAGCGCGCCGGTCAGGATCGGCACCAGGCCGGCCACGGCCGGCAAGAGCGCATTGACCGCGCCGACCAGGGCGCCGAAAAGCGGCAGCAGCCCGCCGTTCAGCAGCGCGGCCCCGAGCTGGACCAGGGGCGGCAGCAGCGAGGACAGCGCCCCCCCGAGCCCGGAGCCGAGCTGCGCCGCCAGGGGGGCGATGCCGGCGGCGAAGGCGGTGAAGCCCTTGGTGATCTGCGGGAGCAGCGGCAGCAGGCTGCTCGACAACGCCGCGATGACCGGCGTCAAGGCCGCGGACAGGACCTTGATGGCCCCGGCCAGAACGGCGTTCGCGAGCCGCGACAGCTCGGTGATCAGCGGCAGCAGCGGCTGGACGGCCGTACGGACGGCCCCGAAGATCGTTGCCAGCCCGGCCAGTTGGCCGCCGCCCCCGGCGTTGAGCGCCTTGAACAGGTCCGCGGCCAGGCCGCCGACCTGGCCCAGGACGTCGCCGAGCTGGTCGAAGACCGTCAGCGCGCCCTTGACCCATGCGACGGCCTGGCCCCCGGCGGCGGCCTGCTGGAGGAAGGCCCCGAGCTTGGCCCCGGCGTTGCCGATCGCGGTGCCGACCTGCGTACCGAAGGCCGCCGCGACGGCCCCGCCGACCTGGACGAACCCGGAAACGACGAGGCCAATAGCGACCGCGAGGCCCTTGGTGGCGGCGCCGGCCGCCGTGAGGACCTGGCTGATCGAGCGGACCCCGGTCGCCGAGGTGACGAAATTCGCCACCCGTTCCCCGGCAAGGCCGAACTGCCCGCTGATCGTGGACAGGCCGGTCTTCAGCGGCCCCGCAAGGGCCTTGGCAACGGCCGTGATCTGTCCGGCCAGGGGCTTGAAAAAAGCGTCCTGGACGGTGGACTTGAGGGCGTCGAGCTGCGGCTTTACCGCCCGCAGCTCCTTAGCGACGGACTGGGCAGCGGGGGACAGCCCCTTAAGGGCCTCCTCGAACTTCTTCTCGTCGTCCCCGAGGGCCGCGCCGAAGGCGTCGGAGACGCCGGACAAGGCGAGCTTGAGCGCGCCCATGGCGGCGACCCCGCCCAGCACCGCAGCGGGCAGCGCAGCGACGATCCCGATCGCCGGGGCCAGCGACGCTCCGAAGGACGCCAGGTTGCTGGCCGCGGACAGCGCGCTCGCGCCGATCGCGGCGAACTTGAGCCCCTTGAGCAGGAGCTTCCCGACCGTGCTCGCGGTGCCGGTGAGCAGGCGCAGTGACCGGGAGAAGCCACTGACGTCGGCCGTGACCGGGACGCCGATCGACGGCGGGCGGTGCGCCCGGATTCGGACATCGAACCCGGTGAAGTCCGGGACGACCGGGACGCGGATCTCCAGCCCCCGCAGCCCGGCAAGGAGCTCGGCCTCGAACCGGCTCAGGTCCGGGAGGACCGGGATGTTGATCCCGTTGAGGTCCCGCAGCCCCCGGACGAGCTGCCGGTCGAACCGGCTCAGGTCCGGGTCGACCTGGACGCTTACGGCAGCGGCATCGAGCCCCCGCTGAATGTTGCGGCGGATCGTCGTGCCGATGGTGCGGGTGCCGCGGTCCAGCGTCCGCGAAATCTGGATGGCCAGGTCACGCGCATCCGTGACGACCCCGGTTTCGTCCAGGGTGATCGTGATGCGGGCTGAGCCGTAGTCGTCTTCGCCGGCCACCGGGCAACCCCACGAGTGCGTGGATGGTTGCCCGGCCCAAAACCAGCGGCGTACGGCGAGGGCGTAGCCCTGCCGTACAGCACAGACTAGCTGGTGGCGCCTCCGGTGAGTCTGGCGTCCTCGGCCGCGAGCTGCGCGGCGAGGGCCTGCGCGGACGCCATGTCCAGCCCGGCCCCCGGCGGGCGTACTCGCCGGCCGCCCCCACCACGGCGCGTGCCGCGCGGCGGGGCGTACAGCTTGGCCCGGTTGCGGGCACGCTCGGCGTCGTCGTCGGCCGCGGACTCCATGGCCGCCTCAGCCGCGTTGAGCATCCGCCTCAGCGGCCACGAGCGCGGGTCGATGCCTTGGAGGGCGAGACTGCCGTCCCACGAATCCCAGGAGGCGGCGATGCTTTCGCAGAGCCTCCAGACGACGTAGGAGGGCGCTGGCCTCCGCTGAACAGGGAGACCGTCCACTCCAGCAGCTCCACCAAGACGCGGTCCGGCAGCCGGAGGTGATACGTCACCTTGGCGCCGCCGCCCTTGACCGCCGCGGCGTAGGCGTCGGCCTCCTCCGGGTCCGTGAAGGACTTGAGGACCTTGCCGCCCTTGATCACGTCCAGGCGGGTGAACAGCTCCGCGGACTCCGGGAGCATCAGGTACGCGAGGAAGCCGCGCATCCCGCGCGAGACCCTGCGGAGCTGCTCCGGGTCCAGGCCGTCCAGCTCATCGGGGTTGACGCCGCTGGCCTGCTGAGTCTCGCGGAGCGCGGTGTATGCCTCCATGAAGTCATCGCCCATGACCTCGGGCTGGAACAGCAGTTGCGTGTCGCCGATGTCGGCGACGTGGGGTTCGGTGTGGAGCGCGAAAGTCTTCTGCACGGCGGTGCCCTGTCTCCGGTGCGGTCGCCCGGCCCAAAACCAGCGGCGTACGGGGAAGGGTAACCGTGCCCGGACAGGGCACCGCGGGGCCGGGACGGCCGGTCAGCGGCCTTCGCGGAGCGCCCGGCCGAGGAAGTCGTTGGCGTCCGTGCCCGGGTGGTGGACCAGCTTGGAGAACACCACCCGCCCGCCGACCTCGAAGCGCAGGGCGCGAGCGCGGCGGGGGCGGATGATGTGCGGGCGGGTGCCGCGCAGGACGTACTGCACGGCCGGGTGGTTGCAGGTGATGACCCCTTGCAGCCCGCGCGGGCTCTCCACCACGTCGGAGCTGATGAAGTCCCCCATGTGGCCGGGGGCCTCGCGCTTGGCGATGGCCTCCACCCGCTCCGTGCGCTCCCGGAGCTTGCGTTCCACGGGGCCGTTGCGCAGCCGCAGGAGGCGCGCGATCCGGCCTGGGTCGATGGTGACCTCTACGCTCACGGGCTCTCCTCCTCGGCCGGGCAGCCGCAGCCGGGCAGCGCCACAGTGACGCGCTGCTCAATGCCCCCGCAACCGCCTTGGGACTCCAGGACGCGGTGCGCGCCCATCAGGAACTGCGGGCCGCGGCGCCTGGTGCCCGTCGACGGCAGGCAGCACAGCAGCGCGTTGTAGACGCTGGCGGTATCCACGTGGACGATCTGGGCCGCGGCTGCCAGCTCCTCGCAGGTGGGCGGGCACCCGTGCTCGTCGATGGTCGGGACACACCGCAACAGGGTGATGACGAGTTCGACCGCCGTCGCCGGCACGAGGCAACCGCGCGTGCCCAGGACCGTGCGGTCCTCGGCCGGGAAGGAGGAGGACGGGTAGATGCGGGCGACGTGGACGGTGAGTTGCCCGCCGACGCTCTCCGCGGGGCCGCACGGGTCAGCGCATCCGTCCCATGCCGGAGGGCCGGGGACGACGCAGGCCCGGCACGGACAACCGGGCTGGCCCTCCACCTCCGCGGCCGTCTGGTCCAGCATGGCGCACACGCACCCCAGCACGGTCTCGGCCATCGTGTGCACGGCCAGGGGGCTCACGGCCATGTCGTCACCCTCGGGGGCTTGTAGTCCGGGCTGTAGACCCGGGACGGGGAGGTGAGCCGGTAGGGGTTGACCGCCGTGAGCCACAGGTCGACGAGCAGCAGGCCGGTACGCCCCTCGGTGAACAGCAGCGACGGGTCGTAGTCCGTGACCGTCACACCCTGACGGGTGGACATGGTGGAGCCCTGGCGGGCCAGCTTGGTCACGTTGCCCGGCAGGCGGCACGGCCCGCACGTACCGGCGGGCAGGCAGGACTTCACCAGCTCACACGTCAAGTCGCTGACGGCGGCGATGGCGGCCTCGTCCAGGGGCAGGCCCCACCGGTACGTCACGGTGAAGGTGCCGTCCTCGCCCGCAGGCAGCGCCATGTCCTGGCAGGTGGGCCAGCATTCCCCGTCGGTGCGCACGAGCATCCCGGGGGCGTCCACCCGGTATGCCTCCGGCACCAGGTCCACGCCGTCCACGTTGACCGACACCACGTCGTACACCGGGCCGGGGAGCTTCACCTCGCACAGCTCCCCGCACGAGCACGAGGAGCCGCACCCGCACGCCACCGAGGCGTTGCGCCAGGCCCCGTCAGTGCCGATGTACGGCACCCACCCGCCGTTGCCGATACCGGCCTGCCAACTGATCGGACCGGAGTCCAGGCAGCTGCGCCGGCAGGGGCGCACCGTCACCGGGCACGGCCCCCACCGTCGCCCGGACATGGCCCACAGCGTTTGCGAGGCGATGAGCTGCCACCGGGTGATGACGGCCGGGTCCAGATCCTCGGGCAGGTCGCAGCACAGCTCCACCGGCCAGGCCTCGCACGGGCCGATCTGGATCGGCATTCAGCGCCTCCCGGCGGGCTTCTCGTAGGGCGACGGTCGCCGGAACGCGTCGCGGATGAACTGGCCGACGTGCCCGTTGGCGAAGGAGTCCGGCATCGTTGACAGGAATCGGCTGTTCGGCCCGTACCCGTGGGGTGCCCGGTGGAGGACTTTCACGTCACGGATCTGCGTGCCGCCGAGTCCGGCAAGGTTGCCGTAGAGCGTGCGCTTATGGACGACGGCCAGGTGCCGGCCGGTGTCCAGGGCCGCGAGCATCCCGGCCTTGTCGACGGTCATCGGCACGTGCAGCTCGTACGACATCGGGTCAGGGTGGCCGAGGCTCACCAGGAGACGGGCGGTGTCCCGCATCCCGCGCAGATAAAGGCCCGAGGCCCGCGCGGCGTAGTAGGCCTCCACGTTCCGGACGGGGCCGCGGTGGAGGACCGGCATGCCGTCCGGCTGAGGGTGCATCAGGAAGAAGTCGTCATTGCTGAGGACGAACTGCTCCGAGACCCCCGGGTGCTCGCACGCGGCGCGCACCGCCGCGGTGGTGTTCTGGTACTTGGTGCCCGTCTGCCGGGTCGGCAGGTGCTCGACGTTGACCGCCCACGGGGGGCGGTGGCCGACGAGCCACACCCGGCCGTGCGGAAGGTGGGCCGCCACCGAGCGCAGCGCGTAGCGCAGTTCCTCGGAGGCGGCCCCTTCCCGCACCGGGATCACGAGGTCCGGCGCGGCCACGGTCACGACGCCAGGCAGAGGCCGCCCGTGACCGGCACGTACTCGCACGTCGGCTCAGGCGGGGCGATGGTCGTCACCATGGTGCGGCGGTGGCAGGTGGAACCGAGCGGGGTGAGGAGCGGGCCGGCCGCCCCGGTGGCGTCCTTGGCGAGGACGTCGTACGGACCGACGCCCCAGCCGCCGCCAGCCCGTGTTGCCCCGGTGAGGGTCAGCGTCACGGCCTCACTGCCGACCTCCAGGTCTCCGAGCAGGCCATTTGTGACCCACGGCAGCAGGAAGTAGATCCACGCCCCGTCACCCGTGCCGGTCGCGGAGCAGGCGTCCGAGTTCAGGACCTCGGCCCACAGTTCGATGGCGAAGCCGCTGTTGCACTGGATCGAGCAGTCGTCGTAGCCGATGGGCCTGCCGTCGAACCCGTACACGACCGGGTTGCCGGTGGCGATCTCGATCAGCTCGGGGCTGACGCTGTAAAAGTCCAGCTCAGCGTCGTATCCGTTGAACGAGGGGCAGCCCTTTTTGAACCCGCACACCTTGCCGTTGGCGGCCGTGTACTTGACGTCTGTGCCGTCGTCGGTGTTGGCGTTCATCTGCAATGAGGCGAAGCAGTCGAAGACGAAGGCGTTGTCGTCGCCGCAGATTGGCCGGCCGCAGCCGTCAACCCGGGTGAGCCGCATGACGTCGGCGTTGGCGATCAGGGGACAGGTCATGCCGGGAACCTCCATACGACTCCTGGAGGCCCGGCCCAAAACCAGCGGCTACGTATCGCAGTGTATCCGGGGCGTTCCCCCCGGGGCCGGGCTCTACTGCTTGGCCGCGGCCTTCGCCGGTGTCTCCCCAGCGGGCTTGACCCCGAGCATGTTGATCGGCCCCTGCTCGGGGTGGTGCTCGGCCATGGCCGCGTTGAACTCCTCGGCCGAGATGGGGATCCACCCCTCCGGCGGGGGCAGCACGCCGAGGGACCGCATCAGGGAGGTGCCGTCCGGCGAGGTGAAGAAGACACCGAACTCGGGTCCGGGCTCTGTGGCCATTGCGTGCTCCTTACGGGGTGTTCGTGGTGGTGATGATCGTGGCGTCCGTGACCCACGAGTTGATCGTTACGGACCCGGCCGTGACGTTGATCGCCGGATACAGGGTGACCGTGCGGCCCGACGCCGCCGGGATGTTCCATCCGGAGTCGGTGACCGTGCCGTTGTCCCGGGTGCGGCGTGCGGCGCCGAGGGCGGTGATCGGACCCCACAGGGGGCGCACCGTCGCCGGGTTGCCGTCGTAGACCTCGACGTAGCCAAGCTGGAATGCCGCGTCCGCCGTGTGGTTGATGTCCCAGGTGCCGGACGCGGTGATGACGAAACCCCAGGTCCGGCACTGGTTGCCCTGGAAGTTGGCCGGGATCGCGAAGGACTGGCTGGCCCCGGGGTTGATGATGGCCCAGCCACCCGTGTTCGTGATGGGGGTGGCGAACCCTCCGTTGAAGTGCTCGACGTAGATGTGATCCTCGGCCGTGTAGTGGTCCGGAGGCGTCCACAGCGCGCCGGTGTCCGGGTCGCAGTGCAGCGTCGAGTTGGCCGCCGCGTCGCAGCCCCAGTCGTCCGCCCACAGACGGGCACCGGCGATCGGCAGTGCCGCGAGCGGCGAAGCCGCGGTGCCGGCCCCCTGGAGACCGCACCCGATTTCCAACGGCGGCGGCGCGGGCACGAACAGGCGCCCGTCCGCGCCGATCACCAGCTCGTTGCCAGCATCCGCTGACGGTGCGACGAGCAGACCGTCCGGCCCTGCCTCCAGGCCGTTCGGCTCCGGCGCCACGATGACGTCGGCCTCGACCACGTACGGGTCGCCGGCCGTACCGCTGCCGGTGGCGGTGGTGTCCACGGTGTTCGTGTCCCCGCCCTGGAGCACGGTGGCCACCCCGGCCGGAGTGTAGATCCCACCATCGGTCCCGAGCACCGTGGTGTTGCCCGCGTCCGCGGACAGCGTCACGCCGATCTCGCCGGTGACCGGGTCGTACGTCGCCGGCCCCTCCGCGCTGATGCAGCCGCGGACGTCGGCGCACTCCAGCGACAGGCCCTCGGGGCCGGACTGGAGGAGCTGGTCACCGCCGCCCGGCGGCGCCGGGTCGAGGATCACCTCGGCGGTCACGTCGTACGGGTCGGCCGTGGTACCGGTGCCGGTGAGTGTGAGGTCGATGGTCGGGGAGTCGGTGACGGCGAGCGCGGTCGGGACGCCGCCTCCGCCGGTGGCACCGATGACGTACGGGGCGGTGGTGGATCCGTCGCCGTCGACCGTCGCGCCGGGCCCGGCGAGCACGACGCATTCGCAGTGACGCTCGTCGCAGCAGCTCATGGTGCTACCTCCTGGAGATGGGTGACGCCGGGCATCAGGCGATACGCCGGTAGCGGAGGGTGGTGCCGCCGTTGGCGTCGGTGGTGATCGACGCGCTCTGGGTCCCGGTACCGGCGACGACGGTCCGGGCTCCCTGGAGCCGGATCGTGGCGGGCCCGGTGACGCTGTACTCGACAGCGATCGGTGCGGTGCCGGTGGTGTGGGTGTTGCCGTTGGCCGCGGCGTTGGGCGGGCTCAGCTGGAGCACCATGACGGTGCTGTGCGGCACTGGGGTCCCGGCGGTCTCGTCGTACAGGCGGGCGCTGATGAAATGGTCGGCGGGCGATCCGGTCAGCAGTGACGCGCGTACCGCCGCGTCGAGCTGGTAGGTACCGGCGGCCGGGAGGGTGATCTGAAGGGTGGTGCTGGTCCAGGCTCCCGACGCGGTCGGGGTCAGATTCAGCGATCCGGCCAGGGCCGCGGACCCGTGCTCGAAGGCAGGCTGCCCGCCGGTGGCGCCGATGACGTACGGGTCGGTGGTCGATCCGTCGCCGTCGACCGTCGCCCCGGGCCCGGCAATGACGACGCATTCGCAGTGGCGTTCATCGCAGCAGCTCACGGTGCTACCTCCTGGGGTTCGGTGGCGATCACGTGGACGGTGACCCCGGCCGCGGGCAGGGCAGCGGCCAGGACGGACAGGCCCAGGACCTCGATGACGGCGGCGCCGTCGGCACGCACCGTGGCCGAGGCGGCCGTGCTGGCGGTGAGGCGCACCGACCGGAACCCGCCGCCGGCCTCCACTGCCAGGGCCAGGACCGGGGGCGCCGGGAACGGCGGGTCCCAGGTGACGGTGGCCTGTCCGGCGCTGTCGGTGACGACGGCGGCCCGCTCGATACGGATACCGGGGCCGCCCGGAGGGCCCGGCGTTCCGGGTGGGCCGGGGATGGCCAGGCTTCCGGCGGTGCCGCTCACAGCGTCACGCTCGCGGTCCAGGCGACGGCTACCGGGCCGTCTCCGGCGGTCACGGTCAGCGGGCCGGTGAGGGCCGCATCGGTGTCGCGGGCGACGGACCAGCCGATCGACTCACCGGCGACGAGGTCGCTCGGGCCGTCCGCGGTGGTCACCGTGGCGGTGCCGCGAGCGATGACGGTCACGGCCTGGAGCAGCGGCACCGTCGCCGCGTCCCAGCTCGCGCCTGCCGCGAGGACCAGGCGGTGGGCCTGGACACCCCGGGCGGCCGGGGCCCCGCTCACCGGGCCCTCGGCGACCGGCGCGACAGGGACGTACGGGCCGGTCAGCCCCGGCTCGTAGGTGCCCACAGTAGTGAGGGCGCCGGTGCAGCCGTCCACGCTGATCAGCTCGACGTACCGGGTATCGCCCACACCATCGCCGGTGGTGTCGTCCCAGCGGCACTCCTCGCGCAGGAATGTCGTGCAGTCCTCGCCGGGGGACTCCTCGTCCGGGGCGGGTCCGCAGACGCCGACCGTCCCGGACGCGGTGTACGGGGTGGCGCCGTCCAGGGCGGTGTCGATGACCGATACCGCCGTGGCGATCCCGGGTGCGTAGACCAGGTGCCGCAGGAAGCCGGTGACCGTCCCGTCCGCGGCGGTATCGCACAAGGGCAGTGTCTCGGCGGTCGGGCAGCAGTCCCCACCGCTGTTATCGGCCGGGACGCACTGGCCGACGGTGCCGGTGACGGTGTAGGGCTGGCCGTCCAGGGTGCTGTCGGACGTGGCCACCACCTGTCCGGTCTCGCAGTCGGTGACCACCGACCGGAGGAACTGGACGGCGGTGGTGGCCTCGCAGCCGTCCAGGGCCACGGACGCGGTGAACTGGTCGGCGGTCCAGCCCTTCGCGGTGCCGTGGAACGTCTCCAGAATCACCGCGGCGAACAGGGTGCCGGCGGCGAGGTCGGCTGCGGTGACCGGCACCGTGACGGTGAGGGTCTGCACGTGCCCGACCGGCGCGTACGTGGTCACGTCCTGCGCGGCCAGCAGCGCCGTGCCCTGGTACAGGCGCAGCGCGCCGTCCCACAACTGTCCGGCGCCGGGCCCGTTCTGGGTGACGCGTACGGAGACGGTGAGTGTGCCGGACGCGGCGTCGCAGCCGGCCGGGGCGGCGGTGATGCGGCCGGTGGCTACGGGGTTCACCTGGCCGGGGCCGGTGCCGGCCGGCCAGGTGAGGGTGCCGCCGGTCCACAGCGGGGTGTACGGGCCGGGCAGGTCCGGGAACTGCGCCGGGGCCAGGCCGATGTCGGCGCCCGTGGCATCCGTGATGTCCGGGGACACGGTGACGGTGGAGTCGGCCGGGGCGTCGCACAGCAGCACCGAGGCGGTGTCGCGGCACGGCTCGGACCCCGGGCCGCAGATCCCGACTGTGCCGGACGGTGTGTACGGCGCGAATCCGTCGAGCGCGGTGTCGGTGACGGCGGCGGGCTGCCCGCCGCTGCCGTAGGTGATGTGCCGCAGGAACGGGCTGCTGCTGCCGTCCGGGGCGATGTCGCACAGAGTCAGGACCTCGACGTCCAGGCCGCTGCCTGCGCCCGCACCGCAGCCCGTGCCGCACGGCACGAGGTCGCCCTCGGGCGGGTCCGTGGCGATGCCCTGGGCGTCCAGCCACGACACACTGACCGTGCCGTCGCATTCCTGGGAGTACACCTTCGTGTACTGGATCTCTTCGCATTCCTGGGCCGGGCCGAGAATCCACTGCTGTCCGGCCGCGTCCACGATGGTCATCGGCCCGTACACGGTCCGGGTGCCGCCGGTGGAGCCGACGTACCAGGCACAGCCAGGCGCGGTCTGCGCCGCCCAGGTCGCACCGGACGGGTCCAGGTTGGTGAGGGCCTGCGCCCAGTTCAGGTGCATGCCCGGGGTGGCGGCGGTGCCTTCGCCGCAGGGGCCGCCGTTGAAGGCCCGGCCGCCGCCGTCGCCGATCACCTCCTGCCCGTTCACGATCCAGCTGGTGATCGTGTAGCCGCCGCTGGCCGGCTGGCACGGGAACGCCCCGTTCGGGCCCTGGACGCTGCCGCACTGCCCCGGCACACCCTCGATCAGGCTCGTGTTGTCGTATCCGGCCTCGGTGCGGGTGACCGCTCCGACGCACTCGGTGGAGAACGCGGAGGGGCAGGGCGGGTCCTGGCACAGGACCAGCTCGGCGCCGTCCGGCAGCTCGACCGGCTCGCCGGTGGTCGGGTCGGTGAGGCGCTGGAGGGTGCGGTCGCCGGTCTGGTTGTCGTAGACGCGCTCGACCAGAATTTGGGCGGTCACGGTGCCGGTGACTGGGTCCACCGCGCACATCAGGTCGGACTCGACGTCCACGCGGGTCTCGGGCGGCGGGACCGGGCAGCAGTCCTGTGCGGGCCGGCACTGCCCCACCTGGCCAGTGACTGTGTAGGGCTGGCCGTCCAGGGTGGTGTCCGTCGTGGTCAGGGTCTGGCCGGTCTCGCAGTCCGTGACGATCGTCCGCAAGAACTGCACGGCCTGGATGCAGCCGCTCTGCCCGTATTCCACCGTCGCGGTGTAGGCGCTGGCCTGCCACGATTTCGGGGCGGCAGGTACGCCGCCGCTCCCGGCTTCGTCCCAGGTCTCCAGGTCGATCCAGACAACAACTCCGCTGCTGGCGGTGGCGGCATCGACCGGGGCGGACACGGTCATGTGCCGGGTGGAGCCGACTCCGACAGAGCTGATGATCGGCGATGTCGCCAGCGTGGCCCCGTCAGGGGTGAGTAGGCGAATCCGGCCGTTCGTCAGGATGCCGGGGTTGGGGCCGAGGTTGCGGACCTCAACGGCGGCGGTGACGGTGGCGGTGCCGTCGTCACATGCGGGCCGGGCGCTGGTGATGATGCCGGCGGCGCAGCGGTGGACTTGCTTCGCGCCGGTCGCCGCGTTGCTCGTCTCGGCCGGGAAGGTGACCGTGCCGCCGCCCCACAGGGACTGGGCGCCGCCGGCCAGGGCCGCGTTGTGGAAGGTGAAGAAGTACGGCGTCGGGTCCGTGTCGGTCGTAGTGGACGTGACCGGCAGTGGCGGGACACCGTCAGGGGCCGGGTCGTCGCACAGCAGCACCGTGGCGCTGTCGTGGCACGGCGCGGGCTCGCCAGGAGACTCCTCGTCATCTGCGCTGGCGCAGACGCCGACTGTGCCGGTGACCGTGTACGGGGTGGTCCCGTCCAGGGCGGTGTCGGTGACCGTGACGCTGTCGGCTGTGGAGGTGATGTGCCGCAGGAATACGGTCACCGTGCCGTCCGGGGCGGTGTCGCACAGCGGCAGGACGCTCATGCCGCCGGGGGCGCCTGCGCACTGGTCGCAGACCGGCCCCGTTCGGCAGACGCCGACGCTGCCGGTCGGCGCGTAGGGGGTCTGGTTGTCGAGTTCGGTGTCCGTGACTGTGGTGACCTGCCCGGCCGCGTCCCGGCACACCGACCGCAGGAAGGTGTGCGCGGCCTGGCCGACCGTCAGGTCATGGATGGTGACCCGCCCGGAGGTCCCGCTGGCAGACGGAGTGAAGACCAGCGCTGTGCTGCCGGGGTGAGTGACTGTCGACAGGTCGGTGGGGGATGCCTGGTCGGACGCGCACAGGATGCCGCTGGCCTCGTCCCACAGGTGGTTGGCGTGGACGGTCTGCGGGACGCTGCCGGCCGGGAGGACGACACAGACGCCTGGTCCGCCGAAGGTGATCCCGAAAGCGGCCGTCACCTCCTGGTCGAAGGTCCAGCCGCCCTCGCTGCCGGGCAGGCCGGTGAGCCACGTCGGCACGCCGAACCCCGGAGACAGACCCGAACGCACCCAGGACACCCCGTTGCTGAGCGTCCCCTGTGTCCCGGCCGGAGGGCTCACCGGCATCGCCACCGGGGCGGGTGCGGTGTCGCACAGCACCAGCGTGGCCGCGCTGTGGCACAGCTCCGCCGCGCTCGGGCAGTCCACCGGGGCCACAGGGGTGTACGGCTGGGTCAGGTCCCCGTCCCGGTACGTGCCCAGCAGCGCCGGAGCCGCCGCGCCGCAGGGGTCGACCGCCCACAACTCCGTGAATTGCACATCTCCGGTGCCGTCGCCGGTGGTGTCGTCACATCGCTGGCGCTCCACGATCTGCGGGGCGCACACCGGCTCCGGGTCTCCCGGTGACTCCTCGCCCGCCAGGAGATCGCACTCGACCGGTGCGAGCGGGGTGTAGGGGGTGGTGTAGTCGGTCGGCCGGTAGGTGCCGACCAGCACCGGGGCGGTGCCCGTGCACGGGTCCACCGACCACAGCTCGACGTACCGGGTGTCCGGCAGGCCGTCGCCGTCCGCGTCGTCGCACAGGTGCTGGACGACGATCTGGCGGTCACATGCGGGTTCGCCGGGGGATTCCTCGTCGTCCGCGCCGGGGCAGATCGTGAGGGTGCCCTGGAGCGTGTACGTCTCACCGGTCGCCGCGGACACCAGGCGCACGGACTCGATCGAACCGTCGTCCGCGTAGTGGTACTCCGTCAGGACCAGGCCCAGGACGGTCGTGCCGTCCGCCGCGAGGTCGCACAGCACCCCGGAGACCTGGATGCTGCGGGAATCCCCGCACGCCGCCGCACCAGCCGGGGGCACGCCGGTGGTGTACGCGCCGGTCGTGAGGTTGAGCCATCCGGTCTGGGCGACGGTGCCGACGCAGTCCCGCTCAGCCACCACGGCGATAGGGACGCCGCCGGGCAGGCACAGCCCCGTGGTGGTCATGGGCTGGGTGCGCGATGGGCAGTCCGATCCGCCGCCGCACCCGCAGCTGAAAGCTCCGCCTACAGGCACAAGAGGTCTCCGATCAAGGTGAGGGTGGAGGTGGGGCGTGCGCCTGGCCCACGGTTCGAGCGGCCGTGGGCCGGGCGCAGCGGCGGGAGGAGAGTCAGCACTGCGTGCCGACCGTGACGAAGTTGCCGTAGTCGCAGGCCGCCACCGAGGTCGGGGCGACGCCGTCAGGTAGTGCGGTGACCAGGAGCGGCGCGGGGTTCACGGCATCCACGGAGCCGTTCGCCATCTGTCCGGACCCGCCGTAGCCCCAGGTGTAGACCTCACCGGCGGAGGTGAGCGCGATCGCGGAGTCCGTGCCCCACGCCATACCGACCGTGGAGTCAGGCAGCGTGACCAGCGTGGGGGAGGCCGCCGTGACCGGTGTGGTGGTGCCCTGTCCGGCGCTGCCCCATACGTTGCTACCCCACACGTACAGCTGCCCGTCGGGGGTGATCAGGGACGCGTTGTAGTAGCCGGCGTACACCGTGGCCGCGGTCACTCCGGCGGGCAGCGTGATTTGGGCGGGCGCGAAGCTGGTGGCCGTGTCGGGGTCGCCGTCGCCGAGCTGCTGGTAGTTGTCCAGGCCCCAGGTCCACACCTGGCCGTCCGTGTCGACGGCCACGTTGAAGTAGGAGCCTGCGGCGATGTCCGTGATGACCGTGCCCGCAGGAAACGCGACCCGGGCCGGGGAGAGCACGTTCGTGAGGGCGGTGGTGCCGCTCGCGTTGCCGTACCCGTCGTAGCCCCAGCCATACACGTCGCCCGTGTCCGACAGGGCCAGCAGGTGGTCGACACCGGCCGTGATCTTCGAGATCGTCGCCGCGCCGGGGAAGGTGACCGCGGACCACGTGGACCGGCTGGCTGTCCCGCCTGTCCCGAGCTGGCCCAGGGCGCCGTATCCGGCCGTGTAGACCCGGCCCTCGGTGCTGAGGAAAGCGGCCGTGTTGGCCGCCGCGGCGATGCCGGCCGCACCGACCCCGGACGGCATCAGCGACAGCGCGGGCGACAGGGCGTCCACGGTCTGCCCGCCGGCGAGCTGCCCGTACCCGCCGACGCCCCAGCCCCACACCCTCCCGGTGTCGTCGATCGCGAGAGAGAAGCCCTGGGCGCCGCCGTCGATCGTGACGAAGTGGGTGTCGTCCCCGGATGCCTGGGGCACTGGGGTCTGGCGCTGCGTGGTGGTGCCGTCCCCGAGACGTCCGCTGGGGTTCCAGCCCCACGCATAGGCCGGCGATAGCGGATGCGTCGTCTCCGCCGGAGAGGTGTACGCGCCTTCCGGGCAGCCCCCCGTAGTGACCGGCTGCACCGTCGCCGACACCGCGGTGCACGGGCTGATCTTCGCCGTGGTGACCACGCTGTACGTGGTGCCGGACACCAGCACCAGCGATGCCGGCTGCCCGTTGACGGTGGCGACTGACGCGGACACCGACACCGGCTGAGGGAACGTCACCAGCAGTGGGACGGTGCGGCTGACCGTGGACGAGTCCGGGAACGGGGTGTGGTTCGCGGCCCAGGTCGGTGCCAGCGTGCCCGGGGTGATGGACGAGCAGGGGTCCGGGGGCACGATAGCCGAGATGGAGGAGCAGTCCGCGACCACCGACCCGGTCGTCTCGTACGGCGTGATCCCGTTCAACTGCACATCCTGCGGTAGCCCGACCTGTGCACCGGTCCGGCTGTCGATGATGTACCGCCGCAGGAAGGACACCGAGGCCATGACCTCACCGTCAGCGATGTCCTGATCGCACAGGACCTGCTGCTCCACCGAGTACCGGCCGCCCGAGCCCGTGCCGCACAAACTGACGACCCCAGCCACGGTGTACGGGCTGGACCCGTCCAGACCGGTATCCGCCGTCGAGACGAGCAGCCCGCCTCGGTAGCTCACCTGCCGCAGGAACCCGGTCACCGTGCCGTCTGGGGCGGTGTCGCATAGCACGATGATCTGGGCCTCGGTCTGCGCGGGCTGCGACCATGAACCGCTGGTGCCACTCATGTGTCTCCGTAGGTCAGTTGGGTGCCTCGCGGCCCAGTCCCGGAGCCATACCTGCGAGGGGGTCAAGGTCAGACGGCCGAGCACCAGCGGGCGGCCCGTTGGCCGCCGCGCCACCGTCGGCCAGCGACGACGGAAAATGTTTGCGGTGCGCGCCGGTCACGACTCGTCACCTTCGCATGGTGCGGACCACTGGATGTAGGCGGTGGCACCGTCCGGGATGTCGACGGCGAGGGCCCCGCACAGCACACCGGGCGAGCACGGTGTGCCGGGCGCGGCCCAGCTGAAGGCAGCGCCGCATTCGGTGATGACGGTCGAGTTGCCCGCGCAGTCCGTCACGGTCACCGGCCCGCACGCCACGGTCACCGACACGGACTCGGTACCGTCCGGGATGGTCCACGTCTCCGGGCCGGTGATACCCAGGAGTTGAGGGCACATCGGTACCGGGTCGCAGTCCCCGGCATCGGGGCACGGCCCGGCCCCGGCCGGCAGCGGCCCCGCGGTGAACTGGCCGGTCGTCGGGTCGATCCAACCGATGACCTCGGGGGCCCCGGCCGGGTCGGTGCCGCAGACGCAGGGTGAGCGCACCATCAGCAGCACCGGGGACCCGTCGGCCTGGCACAGCGACGTCGAGGTGATGGACGGCGAGCAGCAGGACTCGCCGGGCGGGTTGCTGCCGCCCCCGGGGCTGCAAGGCAAGGGCTGTACGGGCATCGCTTACTCCCGGCCCGTGGGATGGACCTGCCGGGCGTGGGTGTCCCGGCCCCGGGCAGTCGTGAACTCCTTGGGGCAGCCGGGGCAGAGGAACACGCCGTCAGGCTGCTCCTCTGGCGTCGCCGGGTTGTCGCCGCCTGCGGGCAGTTCGCTGCCGGGCTCGTCGCCGCCCGCGTTGAGCGCGGCCAGGTCGACGGCCAGGAGCGCGGCGTCCATGGCGGCCTGCACGGTTTCGGGCGACGTGGCCGCGACCATCGCGGCGGCGTCGGCCTCCGGGCTGCCGGGAGCAGGCGCGGGCGGGGTGCCCGGTGGCGGCTGGCCGGTGGCGGCGTCCTCGTCCGGGCTCACGTACCGGTGGCCGTTCACCAGGGCGCCGATCAGGATCTCTTCCGGCACCTCGACGAACAGACGGGGCGGGACGGCGAAGGAGTTCGTCGAGACGGTGCGGATCTTCGGCGTCTGCGCCACCGCCCACACCGCGAAGTCGACCCGCATCTCTTGGGCGGGCTGGACATGGATCATCGGGCGCACGGCCCCTCCCAAGGTGGTCACGGTCACGGGCACAGCTCGACGTTGATGGCGCAGATCGAGCAGGTTGTGCCGACGACGACGGTCCGCTCGGCCAGGACCCGCTGGTCGTTGAAGCGGGTGTCGATGGATGGGCCGGCGCGGTCCGGGATGATGTCCACCGGACCGCGCCGGACGACGACCGGCCCCGAGATGTAGAGCCAGGCGGTACCCGGATCGGCGGGGATTCCGCCCGGTCCGGAGTTCTCGTACGAGTAACCGGCGCCGATGATCGCGCAGTTGCCGGTGAGGGTCTGCGGCGTCCCGCCGGCCAGCGAGAGGATGTTGCAGCAGCCCAGCAGGGCGGCGGCGCCTGCGGGGACGTGTAGGACGCCGATGCCGCCGTACGTTTCGGCGAGGCAGCCTTCCAGCGCCGCGACACCGGCCGCGATGTTCACCGGCCCGCCCGCCGGGGTCAGGTCGAGGGCGTTGGCGGCGAGGTTGTCGCGCCAGAACGCGGCCTCGATCGCCCGCTGTTCGCCCAGTTCCAGCGTCGCTCGGACCTGCTCGACGGCCTCGGCGTACGACCAGCCCATGGTCGAGCACTTCGCACCGGCGTAGATCGTGTGCGGGGACGCGTGCTCGGTCTCCGGGGAGCAGAATTCCTTGGGCGGCGACGAGCCGGGCAGGCCGGGCGACTCCTCACCCGGAGACTCGTCCGCGCACCAGTCGGTGTCCCGGACCGGGCAGCACCCGAGCGACATCCACTCCACGCCCATCAGTTCGTGGATCTGCTCGTCGGTGACGTCGATGATGTCGGCGCAGCCGCCGAGGATCCCGTGAGGCAGGGGTCTGCCCGGGATGGCTTCGACACGGCTGCGCAGTCCGGCTGACGGCATGGGCCGACCTCCTCACGTATTCGGGTGCCGGGGCCGGGCTCCTCGATAGGGGCCCGGCATCCAGCGGAAGAGGTCGGGTCAGGCGATCGGGCAGTCGATGCCGAGCTGCTCGCCGGTTCGGCCGTCGGCACACACGGGGACGGTCACGATGCGGGCCTCGTCGTTCCGGGCGATCAGCGCGCTGCATTCCTCGGTGAAGAGGGCCGTGTAGTCGTTGGTCTGGAACTTCGCGCTGTCGTGGATCACGCCCAGCGAGATCTCACCGCCGCGACCGGCCTCGAAGGTGCCGGCCGGGTAGATCAGGAACGGCACGGTGGAGGGCCACACGGTGGCCGGGTCCGGGCTGCCGATCTCAGCCGGGACGGCCGGGTTGAGGCCGCGGGCCCACTGGATGCTGATGCCGATCTGCGCGAACGCGTCGAGGATCGACTGCGTCTTGATGTCGCTGACCGAGACGCCGTTCTGCCGGGCGATGTCCGCGAGGAAGAGGTTTTTGCTCCACCAGGGGAAGACGACCTCGATGTTGATGTTCTGGCAGAGCGACAGCTTCTCCGTGATGTCGGCTGCCTGGAGGGCTACGGCGGCGAACAGCGCGGAGAATGCGCCGAAGGTCTGCGCGATCGTGACCGGAGTCGACGCGGCGAGGGCGGCGGTGAACAGCTCCTGCTTGATGCGGATCTCGTGGGCGATCATCGCCTGCGACTGGTAGAACGCGACCAGCTCCGGGAAGTGACGCTGGGTCAGAATTCCACTTTCCAGGCACGCCCCGATGGCTTCGCACCGGACCTCGACCGGGTCCGGGCACGGAATCCGGAAGCACGGCTTGGGCGCCCCGGCGATGTCGTCGGCCTCGGTGTGGACGAACGTCATCGTGCTGACGTCGAGGGACGGCATCGGGAAATAACGCAGGCCGCCGCGGGCGAGCTGGATCTCCGGCAGGTCCCACAGCATCTCCGGGCAGGCCATCCCGGTGAGCGTGTAGACGGTTTCGGACGGGGCGCACCAGCCGCCGGACGCCACCAGGTCACCGCCCTCCAGGCGGGACTGGTCACCGGCCAGGAGCACGGCCCGGGTGCCCTCGGTGCCCGAACTGGAGTCGTTGACGATCAGCTTCGGGTCGAACGGCAGCCGGTACGACGCCGTGAGACCGACACCCCCACCAGCGGTCTTGAGCGCGTTCGCGCGGCGAATGATGCCCTCGGTGACGCCCTCCATGTCGAGGGCCTGACCCGGGGAGTAGCCGGGTACGTCGACCGAGGCGGTGATCTCCGGGCGCGGGTTCGGGTCGCGGGGCAGTACGGAGGGCTGGCGGCGGCGGACGCCGGACAGGTCGATGGTGCGGCGCGGCTGCGCAGCCGAGGCGGTGGTGTCTGCCTGGGCGGCCTCCGGCTCCGGGGCGGGCTCTTGCTCGGTGGCGGGCTCCGCCTCAGCGGGTGCGTCGCCGCGGACCTGGGCGGCCAGGGCGTCGATCTCGGCGGCGGCCTGCTCGGCGGCCTCGACGCGCGTGGCCTGCTCGGCACGAATGGCGTCGACGCCTGCGGCGAGGGTACGGAGGGTCGCGAGGTCGTCGCTGGCGAAGGTCTCGGAATTGCTGAGCGCGTCGAAGGCGCGGACCGCTGAATCGAGAGTGGACGCCAGTTCCTCAGCCGAGAGCGCGGCGAGGTCTTCGGGAAGGGTGAACTCGGGCTCGTCGGCCACGCGAGTCTCCTGATGCTGCGTAGGAGACTCGGCCCGAAACCAGACAGTCGGTGGGGATCTAACGGAATGTTAGCTGGTGGCGGCCCGGTGTGCTGTTACGGCCGGGCCGCCGCCATGGGTCACGGCGCGGGGGTCGCGGGCGCCGTCTTGGTGGTGCTGGCGGCAGGTGCCGCGCCCTTCTCCCGGACCGTGGAGTTGGCGTAGCGCTTGGCGACGCTCTCGGCGGTGGACTTCACGGAGGACGTGTAGACGACTTTCCCTCCGTCGATCACGACCTCGAACTGCTTCTTGTTCTTGCCGCAGGAGCAGGCCATCAGGCGACTTCCTTCCGTGTGGTGCCAGCTGCGCTGGCGGCGAGTTCTCCCCGGGCGGGGGCGACGCTGGCGATGAGCCGGGCGACCTCGGCGCGGGCTTCCTCGGCGCGCTCTGTCTCCCGTCGCTCCAGGGCGGCCAGGAGGCCGTCGAGGACCCGGGGGGAGGTGAGTGCCGCGGTGACCGCGTCGGCGATCGAGGACGCCTGTCCGGACATGTCCGCTGCGGGTCCGGGCACCGGCTGTCCGGACGTGTCCTGTGGGCGGGCATCGCGTCCGGACGCGGTGTCCGGGCTGGTCAGGAGCGCGGACGCGGCGGACGCGGCGAGCGCGAGGTTGGAGCGTTCGGTGACGGACGCCAGCAGCGGGGAGGAGTGTCCGGGCACCGGGACGGACAGGACCGCGCGCAGTTGCCACTGTCCGGACGTGTCCTGTCGCATGTGGTAGCTCGGTTGGCATGCGGCGAAAACGGTGCGGTCCCACTCCGACAGCCATGGGGCGGCGGCGCCGGAGAACCACATTCCGCGCGAGTTCATGCCGACGGTCACGATCCCGGCGACGGTTCGCGAATCGTCGAACTGGCACGCTGACGTTTCGCATTCGGCGCCGTCGCGGTGGTGGCCGACGTTCATCGTCATCGCTCCGGCCCGGACGAACTGGCCGTTGTCGAGCTTGAAGCGGGCGCGGAGGAAATGCGTCAGGTCGATGTCGCCGAGGGACTCGATCGTCAAATTGCGGCCGGGCATTCCGGCGTGCGGCTCGCCGGCCTGGGCGACCCACCCGAAGATCCGCCCGTCTTTGTGGTGGACCCCGCCCGATCCCGGGGGCAGGTCGTCGGCGGTGGGCTCGGCGAACCAGGCGGCGGGCATCGGGTCGGAGTCTTGCATCGCGGTCCACGCGGAGGCCACCAGGTCTCGCATGCTTTGGTCGTCGTCGCCGGAGGCGGCCACGTCGGGGGCCTCGGAGAACGTCGTGCCGACGTACTGGCCGCGGGCGAGGCGGATGATCCGGCCGGCCTCTGCCGCGCGCTTGAGGTAGCCGCGGGCGCTCTCTGTGCTGATGCCGAGTGCTGTTGCGACCTCCCTCGGTCCGACCGGCGCCGAGGAGGACGACACGAATGCCACGACCGCGAGGTGGGTGTCGGAAACGTTGGCTGCCGCCAGGCCGGTCGCGGTCGCCTCTTGCTCGCCGTCGGCTGTGATCGGGTCGAGGACGATGCGGGCCTGCGAGTACGCGGGCATGGACACGAGGGTGGCGCCCCTGAGGCGGGCCCGGGTGATCCGCATGAGGAAGTCGCCGGAGTTCTCCGCCCAGACGACCACCCCGTCTTCGGGGTTGTCCGCGTCGCCTGCCGCCGCGGTGAGGACGCCGGTGTTGGTGAACGCGTTGCGGAGCGCGGTGGCGGGGATGAGGCCGCCGGGGCCGGTGATGAACTGGACGTCGTGGCGGGTCCGGGTAAGGGCCGTGCCCGAGGCGGTCCACTCGGCCGCGGTGCTGGCGGTGACCACCCATGAGTCGTCGGCCAGGCGCAGCACGCTGACGGAGGCCAGGGACGCGGCGAGGACGATCTCGCCGTCGTCGCCTGTGGCCAGGGTCCGGTCGACGAACTCCATGCTGACGTCGTCCAGATCGACGCTCACACCGAGCGGGGCCTCTTCCTCCAGTAGATCGATGGCCTCGTCGGCGGCGGAGCGGCCCGCGTAGAGGACGCCGGAGGCGGTGATGCGGTCCCCGTCACGGTCCACGGTCTCGATCGCTCCGGCCAGTTCGGCGCCCTCGTGGCCCATCAGCATTTCGTCGGCGTACTGGAGCGGCCACGGTCCCGGCTGGTCCCAGTACAGGGACTCGGGGGCGAACACGCGGCCGTCGCCCGTCTCCTGGTTCTCGAAGGCGATGGCGGTGTCTCCGGGGGTGGACCAGGATCGTGCGGGGAGCGCGGCGGTGATCGCCGCGGCGGTCGGTTCAGCCATGGGCGGTTCCTCCTCGGGGCTGAGCGGGATATCGGTGTGGTCGCCTGCCAGGGCCAGGCGGATGCGGTCGAACGTGATCGGGCCGACCCGGGCGAGCAGTTGTTCCAGGAGGGCGGGGTCGTCGCTGTACGCGGCGCAGACATGGGCGGCCCAAGGGGAGTGCTGGGCGGGCAGGGCGGGCTGGTCGTGCATGTTCTCCAGGGCGCCCGTGGCGGCGGCCTGGGCGAGGACGAGGGTCGGGGCGTCGGCATCCCGGCCGGGGTTGTCGCCTACGGACCACACCCACGAGGGGCTGTCGCTGCTCGGGTTCCACTGGGCCGCGCCGAACGCGTTCGCGGTGATGGGGCCGCCGAGCTGGGCGGCGGCGTCCTGGAGGTTCGCGGTCAGCTCCCGGCGCTGCTCGTCGGTCCACACGCTGCCGTCGTCATCGAGGAAGAACAGTGTGAGGTGCAGCTCGGCTGCGTCCTCCCCACCCTCGATCGCCAGGCGGGCGGCATCCTCCTCGGTGGGGATGAGCGCGATCATGCCGCCGCTGAGGTGGCTGCCGTCCGTGTCGGCCGTCATGGAAACCATTGAGGGGTTCCTCCTTGCATCAGAAAGTTCAGCCTCGGAGGCTTCTTGAGATTCGAAGGCGGCAGTGCGGTCAGCGTGGGCCAATGCCAGGCGGCATCGGCAGTTCACGGTGAGTTCGGGCGGCGCGGCCGGGTCGCCGGGAGTGGACATCGACACGCCGCTGACGGTGAACGGCTCATCGAGGAGCCGCAGCTGCCCGTTCACCTCGGCGTGCGCGTCACGCACTACTGAGTCATCGCGCGTTCGCCACTGCTTGACCAGCGGCCGTTCCGGGCCGGTGAGTGCCTGACCGGCCGCGAGAGTCGCGGTGTTCCACGCCCTTCCTGCCTCGGTACGGGCGACGCGGTCCTCCCGCACTTCGCCGAGCTGCGCCCCGTCGCGGGCGAACACCCCACGGAGACGGGTGCGTAGCTGCTCGATGTCCTCACCCGCGTCGACGCCCTCACTGAGAGCGGCCACCGCGGCGGCTGACAAGCGGTCACCGACGGCGCGCAGCAGGTGCTCGGTGGTGGTGACGTACTGACTGATCCCGTCCGGGAGTTCGCGGTCGTCGTCGTACCGGCCGGGCAGGTCGTCCCACCCGTCCGGCAGTTCCGCGTCGACCTGGTCGGCGGCCTGCCCGGCTGCGGTCTCCGCTGTACCGAGGAGACGCCGGACCAAGGCGGGCACCCCCGCGGCCCACATGCGGGCGATGCGGGATACGGAGAAGCGGGCCGCGACGATCTCCGTGGCGTCCGCGAGGGCCGCGGCGAACTCGTCGGCGACCTGGTCGAGGAGATCGGCGACGGCGGCCGCAATGTCGTCCTCGGCCGCACTGAGGGCGTCTTCCAGGTCGTCAGCGGGCATACAGCGGCCTCCGAGCGGTGTCGGTCGGGTCGTCGTCACCGCAGATCTCGCACCATGACCAGGTGTCCACGGTGGATACGCCCTGTGAGGTGAGCAGGAGGGTGACGCCGGTGAGGCGGCTGTCGGCTTTGCAGTTGGGGCACCAGGACGGGATGGCGTCCGTGCTCGCGGTGGCCGTCGCCGGGACGGTGCAGGCGGTGGGCGGGATCGGCTCCCGGTAGGGGTTCACGCCGCGCCTGCGGTGGTGCATCCGGCGATGACGGGGCGGACGTGCACGGGGTCGTACGCCACTCCGGCGGCCATGAGTTCACGCAGGTATGCGTGAAGGGTGGCGTGCAGGCACTCTGGGCTCGCGCCGTAGCGGGTGGCGATGTCGGGGGTGCGGTCCAGGACGCCGTCGAGGAGGTGGAGGCTGTCGATGTCCTCACGGGTGACGGAGTACACGGTGTGCCGTGTAGCCGGGGTGATGGTGCGTGCTTCGGCGCGGCGGTCGCGGGGGCACGCCGGGGTGCGGCGCAGTTTCTCACCGGCGCTGGACAGGGCGTACCAGAGCAGCCCGTCGACGGCGGCGACCAGTGCGTCAGTCGGGGCCGCGGCGGCGGTGATACCGGGGTCCGGGTCGGTGGGCTGGGCGGGCGGGTTGTGGGTCTCGTCGACGGGCAGCGGTGTGCGCGGGGTCGGCATGGTGTCCTCCTGCTCCTGGTCGTCGTCGGCGGGGGCTGGTGCGCGGCGGGTGCGGGTCTCGTCGGCGTCGGGGGCGTCGTCCTCGCTGAAGCCGGTCTCGCGGCGGAGTGCCTTCCCGCTGATGCCTCCGGCCTGGAAGACCTCGACGGCGGTTTGGGCGCGGTTGGTGCGGACGCGCAGCGGGGAGGTGTCGGCCCACACCACCCATTCCTCCGCGTCGGGCAGACGGTCTGCCTCCAGGAGGGGCTGGAGCCATTGGGTGGTGTAGGCGTGGGTGACGACGTCCAGGCGCGGCTCGACACCGAGCTTGATCGCCTCTTCCTGGAGACTCCAGGTCGTCCAGTGGTTGACGTCGCCCTGGCCGAGGAGGATCTCGGCGGGGATGTCCGCGCCGACCGCGACCCGGCCGATGGCCTCCTGCCGGAGCTTGAGGAGGAACTCGTCGAATTCGGAGTCCATCTTGACGTGCTCGATCGCGGCGATCGCCTCGGCCGGTAGCTCCACGATGATCGGGACGGTCGCGGCGGCGGACTCGGGATCGCGGATCGCGGTGGAGGCCACCTCCATCAGCACGTCCAGGAGGTCATCCTCAGCGGACCCCTCCGCGCCGCCTTTGGTGGGGAACCGGACGCCCTTGGGTACGAACAGCAGCCCGCGGCCGGTCAGCCTGGAGGTCGCGACGGCACGGACGGCCGCGGACAGCAGCCGCAGCTCCTCCAGGATGTCGAGGCAGCCGAGCATGGGCGAGTCGGCTTGGAGGTGGTCGGCAGGGTCGGGGTCCCAGACGCGGATCGCAACGGGCGCGCGCGGGTCGCCCTGCCCGTCCGTGGCGGCGGGGATCATGAGGCTGTCGCCCTCGACCTTGGCCTCCAGGGCTCCTCCGCCCCGGTTGGAGACCTCCAGTACGGACCGCACGTGCCACACCAGGGCTGTGCCGCGGGGCTCGATGATCGTCCAGCCCTCGCCGGCCACGGCCAGGTGGCGGCCGTACTCCCGCAGGTGCTGGCGGCGCCCGTCTGGCCCGCCAGCGATCGCCGCGACGTACTCGCTGGCCGGATGCGAGACGGGGGCACCGGCGATCGTGCCGTCAGCGCGGGCACGTCCGGCCCGCAGGATGGTGTGGGACATGGCGTTGCCCACCCAGTTCGCGAAGGAGCGGACCTCGGGGACGGCGCGGTAGTAGTCCCATGCCTGGCGCTGTCGGCCGAGGCTGCTGGTTTTGGCGGTGGTCTTCGCGGTGGTCGTGGTGTAGCGCGCGGCCGACCCGACGAGCTCCCTGCTCACTCGGGCGCTCCCGGGGGCCTGCGCTGGCCAGGAACGGTGTCCTGGGAGCGCGGCACCCGGTCCGAGGGGGTGTGCATCCACCGGTCACGGCGGTAGTCCAGCCACTTGACCCAGCCCCACCAGGTGAAACCGATCAGCCCGATGAGGACGGCGGCGAGGTTGTCGCCCATCAGCTGCCGTCCTTGCGGGAGTCGTCCCACCGGTTCAGCAGGGCCTGGCCTCCGGCGACGGCCAGCCATTCGACGCCGTGGACGACCAGGGGCGCGTTGTCCCAGTGGCCGGCGGCCAGCAGGTAGGTGGCGAGGATCGCACCGGACACCCACCAGCCCATGCAGTAGACGCAGGAGATCAGCGTCACCACCCACGTACGGGGGGCGGACTCCGGTTGCTGGTCGCGCCAGGCGAAGATCCGGTCCCGTGCCGGGTCCAGGATGCTGTCGTGTACGGCGAGCTGGGTTCCCCGGTAGGCGCCGAGGCCGAGCAGGCCCAGTTCAGCGGGATTGATCAAGGTCGTCGCCCCTTGTGCGGAATGTGATCCTCCGGTTACCGGCGGAGCATCATAGGGCACGTAGCGACCACCCCTCCGGGGGTGAACTCGCAGGTCAGGGCGCGGCTTCAGATCACGCGCGGTGGCCGGTCGCAGATACGCGCGCCTGCGACCCGGCTCAGAACATGACCATGGTGCCCACCGGGTCGGCGGTCGGGGCGTCGAGGGCGGGCATGTCCAGCTCCATCTGTCGTCCGGGGATCGGCGGCAGGTCGATGATGTCCAGCGACCCGATGCAGGACTCCAGCGGTTCGCCCGGGGTGCGGGTCTGGCCGGGGGCATCGTGGCGCCACATACGACCCTTCGCGGAGCGGCCAGCGACCGGCCCGGCCGCGGTGGGTCGGCCGCAGCGCGCACAGGGGATACGGGGGTTCTTCACCCTTTCAGTGTGGCGGAGCCGAGGTTCACTTCCCGATGCGCCGCCCCTACGGGTTGGTTGCGGCGTGCCCCGTACTGTCGCCTCATGACCGAGCCACATCACCTGCCAGGTGCAGACGGCAGCCCTCAGTCGCAGCTCTACATCCCCGTTGAGGGCATTCGCGACCGTGAGGCGGTTAAGGCGATGCTGGTGCGCCTCGGTATCGACACTCACGCCGTGACCGACTCCGCCGGCCGCGCAACGATCGGCCTGGACCGCGCCGGGATGACGAGGTTGCGTGATTGGTTCGCGGACTAGGAAGACGTTGCACAGGCCGGCGCCCTTGAGCGGGCTCTCGTCAGGAGTGAGGAACCTCCAGCTGCGTGCTGATGCGGTGCCCGCCCGCGCAGCGACCTGCTCGCCCTGGACGAGGAGGAGCGCGCGGAGGGGTAGGGAGCGCGGTGGTCTAGGATTCCCGGCTCGGGGAGGCCGGTGGTCGGCTTGACGCCAGTGCCCATGGGAAGCGCCGAGGTCGATCCGCTCTCGGTGGCCACCGGTCCCCCAAGTCCCCCCGCGCACGCCCGGTGGAGTCGATCACTGCCGTGCGCCCCCGGAAATGGCCTCATGGCCGGGCGTACGCCCCTTACCGTGGACACATGAGCGATCACGGTGCGATACCGGCCGGGGGCGACGCCCCGCTGAATCAGGTACTGCTCGACCTATGGAACGGACAGACCGGCATCGCGTACGGCCCCGGCCCCCAGTCCGAGGTGCTGGACGTGCTGTTCGTGCCGGTGGAGATCCTGGCCCAGGAGGGCTAGCGGCCTGTTCGCCCCCCGCTGCTGCCGCCGATGCTGCGCGCGTACCGGGCCGCGGCCGGGCTCAGGGGCCGGCTGGTGCGCTTGGCCGGGGACCGGACCACCGTGGACGCCAGGTGCTCCGTGTAGCGCCATGGCGACCGCGTCGCCCCGGTCCGGGTCTCTCATCTGCTGTATCTCCACCGGCACCCAGTTCGGGAGCTCACCGTTTCCTGCGGTGACAGGTGATCGCCGCTGCCCCGGCTCCGTGGTGGCCTGCCGCTCGCCCCCACAGCGCATGGCCGGTCGCTTTGCTACTGCGAAATGCGCCGCCCGTACACGCTGGCCGCACGGGGTTGACTTGGCGGCCGCGGCGCAGTCGGCAACGGCGCGTGCACGATGGCACCCTTGTTGGCCTCAGGGATCAGGCCGTAGACGAGGACGCACGAGGCGTCGATCCGGCCAGGGCTGTCAGGGTCGGTGTCCTGCCACGTCGCCCACTCGTTTTCGAGGTCCACGAAAGCGCCACGCAGCCGCACCTTGTCCTGAACCATCTGCTGGGCGACGGGCGCCGCACGCAGCAACTTGCCCTGCCTGGCGCGCACCGGGTCGACCAGCGGCATCAGGTGCGTCTTGGGGATTACCCCGCCGCGCTGTAGCGCCTCCCACGACGTCTCCAACGCCAGGACGGCCATATCCCGGCCGAAGTTCCACTCGACGTAGATCACGCTGGCGTTCGTCTCGAACGCCAGGAGGCACGCCGCAGTGGACCAGTCGGCCGACGACATCGCCGCCGACACATCGTGGCTGACCCACACGCGGCCGTCGTCTCCGAGGAATCCGCCGATCACGCCGGCGACGTCCCGGCCGCCACCGGACGGGTCGATGGCGACGGCGATCTTCTGCGGCTCGACGCTGCCCCCGGGGTCGCGGATCATGCGCAGCAGGTCGCGGGAGGCCAACGCCCCTTCGGTCGGCTGCGGGTCGCCCTGCGCCATCGAGTGCCAGTCGCGGACGCTGGAAGTGGCCTTCACATCTGCCCACCAAGCCAGCAGCGCACGCCGGTTCTTGGTGCGGATCTTCGGGTGCGGCAGCGGGTCGCCGTCCTCGCGGCCGAGCGGGTCCGGGCCGAACTTCGACGGATTGGCGATCGCCGGGAGGTGCACGACCTTCCACCGGCCGCCTTCCTCCAGCCTGCCTTCCTCCTCCAGTCGCCGCCCTGAGAAGTCGTCGGGGTGCCAGCGGGTCTGCACGACCGCCACCGCGTTCCGGTCCGGCTGGAGGCGCTTGAGCGCGGCGGACGACCACCAGTCCTGGACATGCTCCCGCGACGCCTTGGACTCCGCGTCGGCGCGGTCCTTGTGCGGGTCGTCGACGACGAGGACGTTCACGTCGAATCCGGTCAGGCCCGACCCGATCGACACCGAGCGGACGCCGCCGCCCTCGGTGGTGTCGTAGTCCTGCGCGGCAGACGAGCCGGCCAGCAGCGCCAGGTCGTACTCGCCGCCGTACTCGGTGATGTAGCGGCGGATCGCCTTACCGCGCCGCATCGCCAGGTCGTCGGAGTACGAAGTAACCGCGACCCGGTCCTCACCGTGCAGGCACAGCCACCAGAACGGGAACCACTCGGCGACCAGGCTGGACTTGCCGACCTGCGATGGCGTCCACACCATCAGCCGGTCGTAGTCGCCGCGCTCCAGACCGACCAGGGCGTCAGCGATAACCCGCAGGTGCGGGCGCATCCGATACACCCGCTCCAGGCCGCGAGCGAGCGTCACCGGGTCCGATAGCAAGTCGCGGGCCATCGCCTTCTTCGCAGCCTGGAGCCGCTGGAACACCTCGGCGTCGGGAATGTGGGCCAGCTCGTCTGGTGACAGCGTCGTGCTCACCCTTCGGTGTCGTCGTCGCCGGGCAGGCCGTCGTCGTCCTCGTCGTCAGCGCCATCCAGCGCCCTGGTCCGACGCTGCACCGCCGCAGCCAACTCCTCGATCCGCACACGTCGCTGCTCGGCGGGCATCTGCGCGAACTCGGCGATCTGCACTGCGAGCGGGTTCCCGCCCTGACCGGTGATCGCGATCGTCTCCGTGGGGTCACCGAACAGAACACGCCGGTGCCGCATGGTCACGTCCGTCAACCGGATAAAGTCGCCGACCGACAGGTCCTCGGCGCGCAGCGTCATCAGGCGCTGCGCCAGCTTTCCAGTCACCGCACCGAGGATCTTCGCGTCGGTCTCGGCGGCCTTGCGGCGCTCCTCCAGCCAGGTGGCCTCATACAGCCGGTCCAGGTGCCGGTCGTACGCCTCGACGCGTTCCCGCCACCGGAACTCGGCGGCGACGTTCCTCACGTGCCCGTGCGCGAGTGTCAGCTTTTCGGCAGCTTTCGTCAGCGTTCGGGCGCGGCCGAGGTCGCGGAATGTCATGAATTGCCCATACTTGAGGGCTGACTCCTTGGGTTGGCGCTCCCACGGGTCGAGGGTTGGGCTGAGGGGGATGGCCGGGTGTGTGCTCACGGCTGGTCGTCCGTGGGGGTGGCGGTGTAGTTCGGGCCGGACAGGTACTCGCCGCACAGGCGGTCCAGGAGTCGCCAGCCCTCCCCTTGCTCGATCTCGCTCCGTCCTACTGCGGCGGCGATGGCCTTGTTGATCGTGACGGCCGCGGGTGCCGGGAGGGTGCGGTCGCCGAAGACGGTCTCCAGGCCGACGCGGCCCCGGTGCAGGGGTTCGCCGTCTGGGGAGGTGTAGCCGGCCTGGAGGTCTTCGAGGTGGTTCTCGACGATGGTGAGGATGGCGTGCAGCGCGGTGGCGACGTTGCCGACCTTGTGGGCGGCGTGGGTGGACGCGAGCGTGTCGAGGGTCTGCTCGTAGTCCGCGCGGGCGGCGAGCCAGGAGGCGTTCTGGCCGATGCGGGCCTGCTCGAACGCTTCGCGGGCGGCTTCGAGCTCGGGCGGCAGGAAGATCAGCGAGACGGTGGCGAAGTCCAGGTTCGCTTCCGACAGGCCCTCGGGGCTCACCTCGGCGAGGAGGTTCAGCGTCTCGTCGTCCAGGCCGGAGTACGCGCGCCAGTCGACGTCCTCGATCTGGTCGTAGAGCTGCTTGAGCGTGGCGGCGTCGTCCTGGCCGGCGATGCTGTTGTGCGAGAGCTGCCGGGCGATCAGCTCGTCCTTCTGTTGCTTGTCGTCAATCAGCATGCAGTCGATCTCGTCCAGGCCCGCTTCGACGGCGGCGCCCGTGCGGTGGTTGCCGGACAGGATCAGCTCGCGGCCCTCTTCGTACTCACCGGCGCCGTAGATCAGCGGCACGGAGGTGAGGCAGCCGTCCGCCTTCACGTTGGCGACGAGCCGGTCCCACTCCTCCTTGCGCATGTAGCGCGCGTTCATCGGCAGGGGGGTGAGGAGCCGCGGGTCTCGGCGGACGAGGCGGGGCCGGATCGGGCGCGCGTGCGGGGTGGTGTCGGTCATCGCTCGTCTTCCTTCTTCATGTCGCTGCCGTGCTTGCGCTTCCACAGGTCCAGGGCCTCGGCGAGGGTGTACGCGCCGAGGGGGCCGCCGTACTGGAGCTGGTAGCGGTGAATGCCGTCGCCCGGGTCCTTCGCGGACGCCTCGGTGCGCTTCTGGAGCTTCACGCCGGGGATGCCGCGCCCGTACTTCGCGCTGTTGGGCCGGTCCGTGAACGCGGTCGTCGCCCAGCCGGTGATCCGCTTCGACAGGGACCGCTGGACGAGGAGCTGCGCCTCCTTCGTGGAGGCCGCCATCACGATCAGCTTGGCCAGGCGCCGGTACTTCGTCCACGACACCGGGAAGTCCGACATCAGGTAGGCCGTGTTCGGGTCGAACTTCGGCGGCAGGTAGGCGAACGCGCCGATCAGCTTCCCGTCGACGGCGACACCGCATGCGATGAGCGGGCTGCCGGGCTTGATCGACTTGGACATGAACTGTGATCGCACAGCGGCGAACTGGCCGCCCGTCAGGACGTGGAGGCTCATGCGGTCGCCCAGGGCCTCGTCCTGGCCGATCTTCGGCATACGGATCGGCTCGACGGGCTGCCGGGGCCGCACGATGCGGCGCGGCCCGGACGCGGCGTACACGTAGATCGGCAGGCCGCGGTTCGCGGTCTGCACGACGCCGGCGAGCCGGTGACGCAGGTCCGGCCGCTCGATGTGCAGCCCGAGGACCCAGTTGGGCCGGTCCTGCACCTGCTCGATGATGCGTTCCTTGCCGTCCTCGGTCAGCTCATCGAACGACGGCTCCGGCCAGTCGAAGGCCGCGCCGATCGAGGCGAACTGGGACTGATAGTCCTTGGCGTAGAAGGGCGGGAACATCACCACGGGGTCGTCGGGCGGGACCTGGTCGAGGTAGTCACGGACGTCGCCGGCGAAGAACGAGCCGAGGCGGGTCTCCAGGCCGCGGAGCTTCGTCGCGGTCTTGTCGTGCATCCGAGGCCACTGGTCCTGGGTGGCCTGCATCATCCGCTGGAAGTACGCGCCGTCCTTCCCGACCCACTGAAGGAAGCGGGTGCCGAGCATCAGCGTCGCCATCAGGTCGGCGCGGTCCTCGGTGTACGGCTGGAGCCACCCGAGTTCGTCTTCGTACTCGGGGCGCAGCACGTACGGCAGCGGGTCACCGGCGAGGAACCAGCCCAGGGCGCACGAGTACGCCTGGATGTCGTTGCCGTGGACCGGCCGGGAGTTCCCGAACCGGGCGTGCAGCACCCTCTCGATCGTGAAGTTCCCGGAGCAGCCGACGTAGATGTCGCCCTCGGGCCAGGCACCGGCGTGCTCGTAGATGATCGACCGGAGGGGCGCGGGAATCGAGCCGTGGAACATGGGCCGCTCCTTGGGGGTCCTGCTGTGAAGGGGCGGCGATGGTAGCCGACCGGCAGACCCCTGCCCTGGGGTATCGGCGCAGGCCAGGGCGGTACGGCGAAGCCCCCGGCCGGGCGGGTGCCGGTCGGGGGCTTCGAGGTGGAGCGCCAGCCTGGATTTGAACCAGGACCTCCCACCTGGAAGGTGGGCGTGCTGCTGTTGCACTACTGGCGCAACGGTCGACTGCGCCGCTGCTCAGGACAGCCGACCACGGAACGGGATGATACAGGCACGCACGGTGGTCACCCCTCCCAGCAGGCGACCGCGGCGACCTCGGGCGACGCCTCCGCCTCGGCGATGATCTCGGCCATCGACACGTCGAGCCGGAACCGGTGCCCGGTCTTGGCCTCCACCAGGGCGTAGCGGGCGGCCAGCTCGGGCTGGAGCTGGGCGGCGCGCACGAGCGCCGACCGGGACGCCAGGACGCAGAACACGCACGACAGGCGCGGCATCCCGGCCGCATAGGCCGGGTGGACGCGCAGGCCGGACGCCCACACCGCCGTCCACACTTCGGTGGTCGACCAGGAGTGCACCGGCAGCCACGTGTCGACGTACCGCAGCGTGTTCGACGCACCCCAGCCGGGGTTGGCGTGCTTGGGGACCGGCAGCTTCCGGGCCTTGTACCACTTCGCCTTGCGCTGGCGGCGCTGGCACTCGGCGCACGGGCACGTCCACGAGCCGTCGTGGGTGAACGCGAGGAGCTTGCGGCGGGCCGGGGACTCCTCGGCGCGCAGGCCCATGACGTTGAGGATGCGCACCGGCCCGACGTGGCCGGCTGCTTCGGCCTCGCGGACCAGGGCGGTGATCAGGCGCCGGACCGGGCCTCGCTTGAAATCCGAGGTACACCACCTGTTATCCGCTGACGGGAACATGCCGCGTTCTTCGATGCGGTCGAGGAGGCCGGAGCCGGTGCGGGCCACGATCTCGAACCGCAGGCCGTACGCGGCGGCGTGCTCGGCGGCCAGGTCGCGGGTGCCGTCCCATTCGGCGTCGCCGAGGTCGGCGTGGACGACGACGATGCGGTCCACGACGCCGGCCGCCGTCGCGTGAAGCATCAGCTCGGCGAGCATCGCCATGCTGTCCTTGCCCGCGCTGACGTTGGCGACGATCCACCGGTACGAGGTCAGGTCGGGCACGTCGGGCCCGAGGCCCGGCAGGGCGATTTCGAGCTGTCCGCTGCTGACCATGCGGGGCCTTTCTGGTGGGGTGGGGGGAGCAGAGGATCAGGCGGCTGTCGGGCCGTGGCCGGGCCTGTGGTCGCCTCGTTTCCGCCGCTTGAGGGGTAGTGAGCTGGGGCTCGTGGACCGCTTAGAACCGCAGGTGGGGCCGCGGCCGGGTGTCGGCTGCGGCCCCACGGGGACGGCGGAGGCTACTCGGCGGCGGGCGCCTGGTCCTCGTCGTCGTCTTCGGGCTGCTGGTCCTCGGCGGCCGGGGCGCCGGGCGACTTCGGGCACAGCCACCACGCGGTCAGTTCCTCGCGCACGTGGTTCAGGGCGTCGGTCTCGTTCTCGAAGCACGCCGCGTCCGGGTCGCAGCCGCACCGGATGTGCAGGACGCCGACCTCCAGGGTCCGCAGCTCGACGCCCTCACCGGCTTCGATCACGTACGCCTCACCGCCGTCCGTGGCGGTCACGTGGTACCGGGCCGGGAACCCGGTCTCGGTGCCCTCGATCCGGACCAGGCGGGCGATGCCCTGCGCGGTGAGGACGAGGGTCACGCCGTCGGTCGTCTCGACCTTGTACGGCGGGACGATCTCCAGGCCGCACGCGACCCGCTTCTCGGCGATCTCTTCGGCCTGGTCTCGGCGGACCCGGGCGATCTCCAGGAACGCCATGCCGACCGCTTCACGGCGGCTCGCGGCCACGGCCCACACCCTGCGCTGGCCGTTGACGTCGCGGACCTCCCAGCCGTCGGGGCCGGGCTCGCCGGTGCGGTAGACGGCCATCTCCCAGTCGGTGACGTTGGTGTGCGAGGGGGTGTCCTCCGGGAAGTCGCCGGGGACGGTGAACAGGTAGCCGTTCGGTCCGAACGGCAGGTGGGAGGCGAAGCGGTCCGGGCCGTACGCGTCGTACTGGACCTGATCAGTGGTGGCGCTCATGGTGGGGCTGCCCTTCCGTTGCAACTCGGGTGGTGGTGGAGGAGGGGAGGCGCCGGGCGGACCAGTGCGGGGTCCGCCCGGCGCCCGCCGGTCAGAACGGGGCGTTGGCCTCGCAGGCCGGGCACAGGCCGCCGGGAGTCGGGGTGCACGGCTGGTGCGGGTCGGCGTCCCCGTCGGTGACGCAGTGGGCGCAGCCCTCCGGGTGGTGCCAGTGGCCGGTGAGCACGGCCAGCGCCTCGTCCAGGGAGGCGGCTCCGATCACGCGGACCCCGGCGGTGGCCGCGTCGTCCACGGCCCGGGTCGGGACGATGACCGTGGTGCTGCCGCCGGAGGCCGCGGTGCGGACCACGTTGGTCAGGTCGTACGGGACGCGCAGGGAGCCGTCGAGGCCGAGTTCGCCGACGAGAGCGGCACCGGCCAGGCAGTCGGCGGGGATGTGGCCGGCCGCCGCGAGGACCGAGCAGGCGATGGCCAGGTCAAGGCCGCTGGTGCCGACGCTGCTGCCGTCCTTGGTGAGCGGGGTGAGGCGGACCAGGACGTTCGCGGCGGGCCAGTCGAGGCCGCTGTTGATGATCCCGGCGCGTACGCGATCCCTCGTCTCGTTCGGGGAGCGCACGGGCAGGCCGTCCACGTTGAAGTGCGGCAGGCCGGGCGTCGCGCTCGCCTGGATGCGGTAGCCGCTGTCCCGGGTCGCGGACAGGGTGTGCGCGCGGCCGAACGGCTCGGGCTCGCCGGCGGCCGGGGCGAGCTCGCCCTTGTAGTTGTCGAGCTGGCTGTCGTCGGCTAGGCCGTACGAGCCGATCCCGGACTGCTCGCGCAGGTCGTTCACGAGCTGGTCGACGGCCGCGCGGGCGCTGGTGGCGTGCTCGGTGTGGACCGAGCCGAACGCGTCGAACGCGTCAATCCCGATCTCTTCGAGCGCGATGGCTCGCTTCGTGTCGTCGGTCGGGGCGGGGGCGACGTCCCACAGGCAGTAGCTCGTGCCGCGGTCCTGGCCGACGATGATGAACTCGCGGGTCTCGGTGGTGGTGTTGGTGCTCACGCGTGCCTCCTGTGATCTGAAAGGGCGGTACGGTGGCCTCACGTGCCTGGTCTGGGCTTGTGAGGCCCTGTCGGTTCCGGGCCGTCTGGCGGCCGGTGGGATTCCCATCGCTTACGCGCCCCACCGGCCGCCGCCAGCTAGCTGACCTTCGAGTAGGTGCAGCTCTGCGCGGTGTAGCCGCGGCGCTTGCAGTGGCCGCACCAGTGGATGCTGATCTCGGCCGTCTTCTTCTGCTCGACCACGTCCATGCCGGTCAGCAGCTCAGCGCGGATCTCCGCGCGCACCTGGTAGCCGGACAGCAGGTCCTCGTGAACCGCCTCGGGCTGGCCGGGGGCCTTGGTGACCCGCAGCACGTAGTACGAGGCGTTGTCCTCGATCACCAGGTGGGGCAGGGCGGTGTTCACGTCACGCTCGGTGGTGTCGAGGTCGGTCCGTCGAATCGTTGCGCGCATGGCTGGCTCCCTTGAGTGGATCTACTTTCATCATTTCCCAAACCAGCTTTGGCTAATCCAGTTTGGGAAATGAATTTGGGTAATGTTCGCGCAGGTCAGGCCGCCAGGGTCATCGAGAGTGGGCCGCGCCCTTCGGCGAACCGGGACAGCTCCTCACCGGTGATCGCCTCGTACAGCGCGCAGTACAGGTTCTCCGCGACGCCCGGGGTGACGGCGTTGCCGAGCTGGCGGACCTGGTGCCGCTTCGAGCCCATGATCTTGTAGCCCGTCCGGAAGGCCATCGCCCGCGCGATCTCGTGCGGCTGGAGCATCCGGAACAGCACGTCGTCAATGTTGAAGTCGGCCGCCGCCTTGACCAGCGCGTACCGGTCGCGCGTCGGCAGGGCCCCGATCGGCTCGCTCAACTCCCGGGCGCGGCCGTTGCCGTAGTACGGCACGAGCAGGTGATCCGGCGCGGTCACCAGGCCGTGGTGGTTGCCGCCGGCCGAGACCGTGTGGAGCGGGGCACTGATGTGCCGGGCCTTCTCCTTGTCGCCGCCGCCGCGCATCGGGATCACGAACGGCGGGAGGTAGGCGAGCGCGGTCTCCAGGCGGGCCGTCTGGGTGCGCAGCGGGTCGTCCACGCTCATCGGCTTCTTGCCGTCGCGGCCCTCGCAGGGCACGAGGATGGGCGGGACCACGATGCCGTCGGTCTCGACGGTCGTACGGGTCGACATCGGCCGGTCGAGCGTGACGGCCTTGTCCCGCCACGTGCCGCCGGTCGGGACGAGGAGCGGGCCGGGGGCGGTCGGTGCGGCGTCGCCGAACCCGCCGAACAGCGAGTCCTGGCTGTCGTCGGCAGCCGGGGCGCCCCATCCCCAGTACTGCGCGAACCCGGCCCGGGTGCGGGCGATCGTCGCCGGGGCCAGGCCCTCGGGGCAGTCGTCGGTCTTCTGGCGGTCGCCGATCGGCGTGCCGGGCAGCGACCAGTCGATCGCGGCAGCCGCGGGGAGCGCCATGGGCTCCACGACCGCGCGGCAGGTCTTGCGCGGGCACCGGTAGTCGTAGCTCTGGCGATACCGGCCCATGTCCTTACCGGCCTTGCGGAAGACCTGGACGGCCTCCACCTTCTCGTCGCAGTCGAAGCAGTACGCCTCGGGGCGCAGCACCCACTTGTCCCACTGCGGGGTGCGGCCCAGGCTCCTGTGCCAGTACGCGACGTACAGACGGTCGCGGCTCTGCGGGATGTGGTCGAGGCTGCGCGGGTCGACGTGCATCGAGTTGATCGCGCAGACCTTGGTCTCGTAGCCCATCTTGTCGAACTCGGCCATCCACCGGTCCCAGTCGTCCCAGTCGCGGCAGTCCGTGACGTTCTCCACGACTCCGGCGAGGACGAGACCACCCCTGGCGATCACGCCGCGCAGGTACATCGGGACTTCTTCCATCAGGGCGCGCGAGCGCTCCTCGGCCGCCCGGCGCTCCTTGTCGCTCTTGAACTCGGGCTCGTCGAAGTCGATCTGGCCCTGGAGCGTCTTGTCGAAGTCGCGCTTCACGCCCCGGGCCGCCGACCACTTCGGGCACTCGGGCGAGGCCCAGAAGATGTCGCACACCGGCCACTTCTCGACGGGGGCCCGGCGGATGTCGCCCTTCCAGACCTCGCAGCGCGGGTTGTTCCAGGCGTGCGTGGCCAGGGCCACGTCCCAGTGGTTCGCGGCCCGGGTGACGCGCACGTTGGGCACCGCGTCCGCGCCCTGCGTGTCGCCGCCGGCTCCGCAGAACCAGCTCATGACGGTCAGCTCGGAGCCGTCGTGCTTGTAGGCGGACGCCGACCCGGTTGACCAGCCGGGTGAAGCGGGAGCGAAGAAGGCCATGGGGGATCTCCTCGTGAGGCTGTCGGTTGGTGGCCGGGCGAGCGGGGATTCCCGCCCCCGCTCGCCCGGCGGGTGGTGCTGGACGGCCGGGGCTACTCGCTCTCGGCGCGGAGCTGGTCGCGCAGCTCCTGGTAGACCCAGGTGGGGCGGCGGCCGATCTCGCGCCGCGGCGCCCGCCGGTGGTCCTTGCGCCGCTCGTTCCGCAACTGCTGCTTCTTGGCCATCTGGCACTCCCGGGGGTTGCTTAGTGGGTGGACACTATGACTAACGCCGGACTCTCCGTGAGGTACCGGGGTAACGCCGGAGATTTCGGAGAAAACCGCAGGTCAGCGCCCTCCCTGCCGAGGAACGCGCCCCCACTTCCGCTCGGCCGTCGCCTGCGACGGGATCACCGGGTTCAGGTGCTCGTCGAGCTGGTACCAGCACCAGTCGAACCCGCCGATGGCGTACCGGCCGTCCTCGTTGGGCTGGCAGACCTCGACCGCCTGCTGGTGCTTGTCGCCGCCGAGGAACATCCAGCAGATGTTCAGCACCACCGCGTGCTCGGTGCCGTCGACCTGGCCGGTGAGGACGTGCACGGTGTCCACCGATCCGTGGCTGAACCGGGCCGCGTCGGCCTGGGTGTCGTCGGCGATCCGCTGGACGGTCTCCAGGTCGAACCAGGGGCGGCAGTAGCCGTCACGCTGCTCGTCGGGGTCGATCAGGGCCGTGTACCGCTGGGTGTCGTTGCAGGACACGAGGACTTCGATCATGGCGCTCTCCGTGAGGTCGTTTCGGTTGGTGCACATGCGGCGACCCCGGGGCGGGCGGGATTCCCGCCCTCGCCCGCCCCGGGGCCAGGTGAAGCGCGGTCAGTCGAGCGGCAGCGCCGCCGCTTTGACGAGGTCGAGGCGGTAGGCGGGCCTGCCGTCGATGTCGGGCAGGTCGGTCACGAGCGGGTGCCACACGTCCCACGTCGAGGCGTCCAGGTAGTTCGTCCACTCGTTGATCCCGAAGACCGCGTGGTCGGCGTCGAACTTGCCGATGGCGTCGGCCAGCGTCCGTTCCTCGCCCGCGACCGTCCAGTACCGGCCGGTGACCGACAGGTCGCCGCCCGCCCCCTCGGAGAGTTCGGCGTGAGCCGCGTCGAACGGGGCGTCGTGGTCGTAGTCGGCGAGCACATCGCGGAAGCCGGCCGCGGTGACGACGGCCATCACGCGGCCGAGCCGGTCGAGAGCCTTCTCGCTGGCTTCGAGCGCCTGGCCGGACGCGACGGACAGGGCGGCGCTGTCGGGGAGCTGGTAGGCGCGGGTTGTGGGGGTGTGGTCGGTCACAGGAACTCCTCGGAGAGGTCGACTGGGGTGGAGGGGTCGAGCCGGGGAGGGCGCTTGAGGCGCCGCGTCCCGGGCCGGGCGGCTACGGCCGGTCGGCCGGGAAGGTGATCCGGTACAGCCGCTGCGACTTCTCGTCGGGGACGAGCTGCCAGCCGGCCGCGGCGGCGTCGGGTCCGGCCTGGTCCATCGCGTGGCGCAGGATCTCGTCGGCACCGCCGAGGGTCTCGGAATCGAAGGGGCCGGTGTCGTCGGCCGTGTCGATCTCGGCGTCGCCGGCGAACACCGCGATCAGCGAGGGCGGCCCGGTCAGGTCGACGAGAGCCGACGTCGCGCCGGGCGCCAGGCGCCGGAGGAGGACTCCGACCATCTCTGTGGCCACCTCCAGGGAGTAGTTCGGCTGGGCGGCGGACTCCGACCAGCGCAGGAACCGCCCGGTGCCAATGAAGTGGGCGCGGCTCGCGACGGATTCGAGGTCGTACTCACCCCAGGTGCCCTGGGCGGGGTCGCAGCCGCAGTCGCACGGCTTCTTCACCGGCTGGTTGTCACGGCGAAGCAGGCAGCCGGTGCAGTCGGTCTCGTGCCAGACCATGGCCGAGCCGCACGCGCACCACCAGATCGCGTAGCCCCACGTCCACTCCCAGCCGCCGATGCTGTAGCGGCCGTCCTGGCCGGACTGGACGACGTTGGCGGCCGTGTCGCTCTCCTCGTCCATCCACTGCCAGCGGACGTGGACGACGACCGCGCGGGCCGCGCCCCGGCCGGTCACCTTGCTCTTGCGGGCCGCCTTGCGGACGGCCGGGGTGATGCCGGAGAGCGTGGCGGTCGCGCCGCGGTCCAGGGAACGCCAGGGGACGCGCACGGCGAGCGCGATGGGCTCGCGGACGCCGTCCTCGTTCACCTCGCGGGTCAGGTCGCTCTCGATCAGGTGGACGGTGTCCTGGCTGTCGGCGCGGCCCTCGATCACGTGGATCGTGTCGACGCTGTCGTAGCCGTACTCGTCGGCCATGCGGAGCGTCTGGGCGGACAGCTCGCGGGTGGCGGCGAGGGTGAAGTGGGGGCTCAGCCATCCGTTCCACCGGTTGCCGGGGTCGAGCTGGCAGTCGAACGGGCCGAGCATGTCGTCAATGCACACGCGGGTGTTGATCATCTCGCGGTCCTTGCTCTGTGAGGCTGTCGGTTGGCCCGGCGGGCGGGGATTCCCGCCCCCGCCCGCCGGGCTGAGGGATCAGAAGTCGAAGAGGGTGGGCGGCGCCTGCTTGCGGTGCGCGCCCAGCTCGGGCACCTCGTCGCCGGTCTGCTCGGTCCACCACTTCGCGAAGTGGAGCCGGTGGCACCAGTCGTCGGGCGGGGTGAGGCGGTCCAGCCGGTCGAAGCACAGGAGGACCAGCGGGCTGTCCAGGTCGTTGACGCCCGCGATGGCCGTCAGCTCGTGCCGGATGTTCTCCAGCCCGTTGCCGGCGAGCAGCCGCCGGTAGCTGAACTCGTAGGCGTCCTGCGCGTTGATCTTGAGGAGCTGTCGGGTGGGGGTGATGAGCCGGGCGTGGCCGCCGAGCTGGTAGCCGAGGGAGAAGCGCGGCATGCCGACCGTGGTCCGGACCGGGGTGCCCATGTGCGGGGCGAACTCCTGGTACGTGCAGGTCGCGAGGCGCAGATCGCTCATCCTGGTTTGTCCTTTCGCGTGTTGTGGGGCAGGGAAGGTAGCGGTGGTGGTGGCGTGACCCCCGGTCGTGGTTGATAGTGGGTGGACACTATGACCAACTTCTGAGCCCACCTGGGGTACCGGGTACGACCGGGGAAATCGGGGAAAGTTGCAGGTCAGCGGCCTAAGCGACCATGTCGAAGAGGTCGAGCTGCTTCGGCTGCCGCTGGAGCCAGTCGTGGGTGCGGAGCGGGCCGCCCGCGTATCCGGGGACGTAGACGAGGCAGGTCCGGGCGTCCGTCCCGACCGCGGCGAAGCTGCCCTCGGGCAGGGGCTCGATCTCGCCGCCGACCTCTTCGACCGCGGCGCGGAACTCGGCGCTGGCCTTGTCGCTCCACCACATCAGCCCGGCGGACATGACGGAGACGAGGATGCCGTCGTCCTTCATGAACCCGATCGCGTGCCTGATGTGGTCCAGGCCGCCGGTGAACGGCGGGTTCATCACGATCCGGTCGAAGCCTTCGGCGTAGTCGAGCGGGTCGAGGCTCAAGAAGTCGCCGGCGATGACCCTCCGCGAGTCGCCCTGCTTGCGCAGCAGGGCCGCGCGGTTCGCGTCGAGTTCGACGCTGTCGACCACGCCCCCGCGCCGGGCGAGTTCGGCGGTCAGTGCGCCCGCCCCGGCCGAGGGCTCCAGGACGGTCATCCCGGCGCAGATCCCGGCCAGATCGCAGACCTGCATGACGAGCTGGTGGGGCGTCGGGAACCAGCCCTGCTCGTACCGGGTGGGGTACTCGCCGGCCGTCAGAAACTGGCGGAAGTCCTCCTCGATCCGGTGCGGGAAGACGTGCGCGCGGACCGCCTTGCGGCCGTCCCACCGGCCGCCCATCTCCTTGAGGACGGTGTTCAACTGCTCGTAGACCACGCGGTCGAGCTCGAAGGGGACGCGCACCAGGTCGCCGGAGATGACGGTGCGGGGGTCGGTCAGGACGGCGAGGACGTCGGTCGGGAAGCGCATGGGGCGGTCCTTTCGGGATGGGGTGGGGCGCCCGCCGCATAGTGTCTGGACACTATGCGGCGGGCATGAGAGAGGGGAGTCGGGTCAGGCGGCGTCGGTCTCGGCGACGGCGGCCGGGTTGATCTCGATCCCACCGGCTCGCACCGAGGCGATCGCCTGCGCCTTGGTCAGGTTGCCGATGACCTGCCCGGCCAGCTTCCGCAGGTGGCCGATGCGCTTGCTGTGGACGTCGACGCCTCCGGCGCCTCCAGCCAGGAGGAGGGCCAGCTCCTCCGGGTCCGCGGTGGCCAGCTCGGCCAGGATCTCGCCCGCTGCCGACAGGCGCTCGATCTTCTTCGTCAGCTTCGCCCGCTCGGAGATGATCCGCTCGCGCTCCTCCTCGGGGACGTCGTGGTCGCCGAGGATCGACTCCTGGACGTCGCCCTTCTTTGCCGGGGTCTCCTCGCTGAGGACGAAGAACGAGCCCTGGGACTCGCGGCGCTCCTCCTCGGTGCGGCACGCCTTGACGAACGCCTCGGCGTCCCGGTCGTTGGCGAATCCGCCCTGGGTGTACCGGCTGAGGAACCGGATCTGGTTCCGCTCGCTGAGCTGCGCCGCGTACCAGGCGAGGTTGACGCCGAGCAGGCCCTTGGACATGGCGTCCTGCGCCGAGTCGCACAGCTTGAGGAGGTCAATGCGCCACCCGACGTACGCCGGGGACTTGCCGCACATCCGGCCGATCTCCTCGATCTCGTACCCGGCGGTCTCCAGGTCCTTGAAAGACTTCGCCTCTTCCATGGGCGTCATGTCCGCGCGGCCGACGTTCTCGGCGACCTGTTTGGCGAGGAGTTCGCGGGAGCCGCCGACCGCGCCGTGCAGGACGAGCGCGGTCATCTCGGTGAGGCCGGCCATCTTCGCCGCGCGCCACCGGCGCTCGCCCATGATGATCGTGTACCGCCGGGTGCCCGTGTCGTACCGGACGCTGATCGGCTGGAGCTGGCCCAGCTCGCGCATCGAGCCCGCCAGTTCCTCCAGCTTCGCCTGGTCGAACAGCTCGCGCGGCTGGTTCGGGTCGCGGTCGATCCGGTCGATCGGGATCGTCTTCTGCGTCGGCGCCTTGGCCTTGGTGTCGGCAACGGTCTCGGCGAGGACTTCCTGGCGCTTGCTGACCTTGGTGGGCTCGATCACCTTCTTCGCGGCCGGGGCCTTCTTCGCGACGGCCTTGGTGCGGGTGGCCTTCTTCGCGGGGGCCGTCTCGGTGACCTCGGTGCTGGCGGTGGTGGCGGTGTCGGTCATGGTCTCCGGCCTCTCGCTGTGCGGTGTGGGGCTTAGTGGGTGGACACTATGACTAACTTCGGGAGACCCCTGGGGTACCGGGTTGGACGAAGAAAGTCGCAGGTCAGAGGGGTTTTTTTCGGCCCCCTCCGGCTGCGCCTCGACCTCCGCCGGGGGCACGTCGACCGGCGCTTGGTCGTCGCCGGTCTCCGCAGCCAGGGCCTCCGCCATCTCGGCCGCGCTCCTGCGGCCGGTCACCATGTCCCACTGGACGAGGTAGGGGTCCGGTCCGGGCACGGACACGCTCCTCGGGTTCGACCGGAGCACCTGGTGCCAACGGCCTCCGGCCTGTACGTAGTCGCCCTTCTTGAAGTCGGACCGGCCCCAGACCTTCGCGGCCTCGGGCTCCCGCTCCGGTGCCGGGTCGGCCGCGGGGGGCTCCTCCTCGATGGGCACCTCCTCCGCCGGGGGCTCCGGCGCCGGCTGCTCGTCGACCACCACTGCGGGCTCTTGCGCCTTCGGCTCGACGGCCCGCAGGAAGCCGCCGCGCTCCCGGGACACCGTCCAGTCGTCCTTGCCGAGCACGTAGCCGCGCTCGTCCAGCACGCGCGTGATCTCGGCCTGGAGCGGCTTCGACCACACCGCCCGGCCGAACTCCTCCTCCACCGTGAGCGTCACGGACTCGAAGTCCTTGTGGGGTCGGCTGTTGCCGTTCAGCCACGTCAGCGTCGCCTCGGTGCCGCCGATCGGGCAGATGACGTGGATCCGCTTTGCCACCTTCGCGTCGCTGGCCGACTTCTTCGGCTTCGGCTTCGCGGCCTTGGCCTCGCGCACCGCGCTGGCCGGCTGTTCCTCCGAGGCCGTGTGAGCCGACTTGGTACCGGGCACCTTCCCGTCCGCGAGGAACGCGGTCATCGCCGCCTCGGGGCAACGGGCCTGCACCTTGGTGTAGTCCGCGCTGTGCGTCCCGACCCGACCGCCGTCGAAAGTGGCGTCCTCCAGGCTCATCACCTGCTTCGGGGCCAGCCGCAGGTTCCACGCGACGCTCAGCGTCTTCGGGTTGACCCGGGCCACCTGATACCAGGAGTTGAGGTAGAGCACGAAGTCACCGGGCGCGAAGTCGTCCGGCTCCCACACCTTCACGCCTTCGGCCTTGGCCTTCTCGACGATCCCCTCCCAGTGGGTGATCTCCTCGGTCAGGTCCAGGATGGTCCGCGCGTGCCGGTCGACGGAGTTCCAGCCCTTCTCCACTGCTTCCGCGTGGTGGCGCTCCAGCTTCCGCAGGTCGGCGCGCAGCCGTTCCAGGCGCCGCAGGGTGAGGTGCGGGTTGTTGCGGTGCTCCGCGTAGTTCTCGGAGGCCGCGGCCCGGTCCGCCCAGTACCTCCCGCGGTCGCGCTCCTCGAACGACTTCCGCATGTTGGTGTGGATCCGCTCCTGGTCACGGCGGGCGCGGCCTTCGCTGTGGTGCCCGACGAGGATCGGCTGGCCGAACTCGAACCGCCGCGAGATCTCGTCCGCCCGGCCGCGCCGGGCGTCAGCTGAGGCGACGGCCCGGCCCGCGCGGTCGCCGAACCGCTCGACCCGCTCCTCGGCGCGTTCCTCGCGGGCGGCTTCGGCGTCCGCGAAGGACCGCCGCACCTCCTCCTTGATCTCGATCGTCACTTCGTGGCCAGCCGCGCGCAGGTCCTCGGCCGCGCCGTTGATCCGCCACATCTGCGCTTCCTGGTCCTGCGATCGCTTGATGTAGAGGCCGTCGACGTTCCGCGAGAACCAGAAGCCGTGATTTCTCACGATCTCGAAGATGCCGTCTCCCTTGCGCGAGCCGGTGAGGATCGTGCCCTGCGCGCGGGTGTGGGTGATGTCGATGAGCGCCATGCGGCGCACCTCCAGAAGTGGGAGTGGGGGCGACGCCGGTCGGCGCCGCCCCGGGGGGGGTCAGTGGACGCGGTTGGCCGCCAAGACGGCGTCCACGATCGGGAAGGTCTGGCCCCACGTGGCGGTCACCGACAGGAACTCGGTGCCGCCGTAGCCGAGGCGGCCGGTGATGGCGGCCTGGCCGGGCAGGTCATCGCTCTTGGGCAGCTCGACGTAGTAGGTGTAGCCGCCGTGGCTCACTTCGGTGGTCCACGCGGAGCGGTTCACGAGCTTCCAGTAGGTCGAGGCGGCTGCTGCGGTGAGGACGGCGGAGATCGTGGCGGCTTCCATGGCTGGCTCCCTGTGGACTGTGACTTATTGGGTGGACACTATGACTAACTTTCGAACGCCCCTGGGGTACCGGGTGTACCGCAGGAAATCGGAGAAAGTTGCAGGTCAGATGCCTACCGTCAGGCGCTCAAGCTCATCCATGAGGCCAGCCGGTGCGCCGAGCGCGCGACCCTCGCTGACCAGCCACCGGAACTCCTGCTGCATCCACACCTGGTGTGCGACGGCCTCCTCGGCGACGGTCACCGCGAGCCGGCGCAGGAAGTCGCGGTCGAGCGCGCCCTTGCTGACGGACCGGCGGACGTCGATCCCGCGCTTGACGTCGCCCTGGCGGATCAGCTGACGGGAGAGGTCCAACGCGTCCTCCGCGTCTCCGGCTTCGGCGACCAGGGTGATTTCCTCGATCAGGGCCTTGATGTTCATGTCGCTCTCCCGTGGGTGATGGTGTTATTGGGTGGACACTATGACTAACGCTGTATCCCCCGAGGGGTACCGGGGTGACGCGAGGAAATCGGGGAAGTTTTCGCAGGTCAGAGTTCTTTGAGGTCAACTGCCGGGCCGTGGGTGACGCGCGCCATAGTGGGCGGGCACTACGGTGGTGGCATGGATCAACCCGAACTCCCCGCACCCTTTGCCGCCCTCGCGGAACTGGCCGGTGAGCCCACCGTCGAGCGGGCGCAGTCCCTCGGCCGCGCCCTCAAGGCCGTGCCGGACCTGGCCGCCTGGATCCGCGAGCAGAGGCGGCTCACCGTCCGGGCGCTGCTCGACATGCCCGAGCACAGCGCCAAGACCCTGTCCGGCCCACTGGGGGTGATCCCGCAGCGGGTCCACGACATCGCCGGCGGCCACCGCGCCTCCGAGGTCGCTGCACCCGAACTTCCCGCCGTCTTCGCCGACCTCGCGGGCCTGGCCGGTGAGCCGAGCGTCGAGCGCGCGCGGAGCCTGGGCGAAGCGGTCAAGGCCGCACCCGGTCTCACGGCCTGGATTCGCTCCCGCAGGCAGCGCAGCGTCCGCGCGCTGCTCGACATGCCGCAGCACAGCGCCGCGACCCTGTCCGGCCCGCTAGGGGTGACCCCGCAGCGGGTCCGCGACGTCGCCGCCGGTCACCGCGCCCCCGAGAACAGGCGCCGGGCAGCCGCCAGGGCGGCCATCGGCTGATCCCCGGGGGGAACGAGGAGCGCCCGCCTGCTGCCCGGTCCGGGCGGCAGGCGGGCGCTGGTCGGGCTGGGCTACTTCCGCCAGCGGCGGTCGTCGGCTCCCCGCTCCGAGTCGGGCACGTCCAGGCCGGCCGTCGAGGCGACCGCCACCGAGTAGGCCACCGCCCCGGAGTGCGCCAGGCACGCGTAGTGCATGTTCTCCTCGGCCGAGTCCACGAAGTACAGCACCGCGTCCGCCGGGCACATCCCGCACCCAGCCACGCCCTTGTCGGGCTCCCCGCTCCGTTCGACGAGGCCCACGTGCCCCTCGCCGGTCCCGTACCCGCCGCTCATCCTGCGGGCCATGTCCAGCCGGGTCGGTCCACTCATTTCGGGCTCCATTCAGGTCACTCATCAGGGTAGGGGCTCCTTCCGCGCGATTCAGCACGAGGCGCCGAAGAGGCCGAGCTGCTCGGCGTCGTCGGGCGCGGTGGTCAGCTCGGGCATCGGGGTGCCGGCCGGGCTCAGCCGGGACGGCTTCGGCAGGTCCGGCCGCGGCGTTGGGCACCCGGCCTCGGCGCGCAGCTCGTCGACCAGCTCGGGCGCGATCCGGTGCTGCTCGATCTCCTCCTCGGTGGGCACCCAGCCCGCGGGGCGGCTGCGGAAGAGGCGGTGCGTGATGCCCTGCACCCGCGCCCACACGTTCCACAGCTGCTCCTCCCGCTCCTCCCAGGCGTGCACCTCGTCCATGGCGGCGTACATCGCTTCGCGCTCGGCCTGGCGCAGCCGCTGCTGCTCGCGGGCGGACGCGTTCTGGTTGGTAGACAGCTCCCCGCCGAGGAGCGGGTGCAGCGGCTCCCGGTCGGCAGGGCCCTTCGGGACCGGGGCGGGCCGGTAGGTCCTCCACAGGTGCAGCGCCTCGCGGCCGTCCGCGGTGACGCTGACCCGCTTGGACCCGGGGCCCAACGGATCGGAGATGACGAGGAATCCGGCGTCGACCAGTGGCCGCAGCCGGCCGGGCTCGACGCGCCGACCCGCGTAGCCGGGCTGGGGGAAGAAGCGCAGCACGCCGTCCGCGCGGTACTGGAGCTGGACGGCCGCCGCGGCGGCCATCAGGTCGGCCTGGTGAGCCGACCAGCCGAGCGCTTCGGCCCGCCTCCGGCCCCACGCCCGCTCGCGGGCCACCTCGAGTACGCGCTCCGCGACGGACCCGGTCGGCAGCTCGTCCGGCTCGGCGGGGGCGGGCTCGGGCTCGACGGGTGCCGACGGGGCGGCCGGGGCGGGCGGCGCCTCGCGGACCCGGGAGCCGTAGTTGGCGACGGTGGTCATTGGGCGGTCACCGTTCGGGTAGCGCACAGAGACGCGGAACGGGTACGTGCCCTGGTCGGCCAGGCGCTCGATCTCGTCGGCGTTGGCGGCGATCGTCTCGTCCGCGTGGCGGGTGAGGGCGAGGACGTAGGTGCCGATCCGCTCGCAGTTGCGGTAGCCGCCGGTGATGCGGAAGTCGTCGCCCTGGGCGAGGCCGAGGCTGCGCAGGATGCGCGCGATGGCCACGGTGGGGGTCTTGGGTGGGGTGGTGGTGCGCATGGCGTCTCCCGGTCGGGTGGTTAGTGGGTGGACACTATGAATAATGCTGGGGACAGGCTGAGGTACCGGTGTCCGGACAAGAAATCCGCAGGTCGGAGCGCTGTCCGTCATCTGTCTGGCCGGTGTCCGGACAACCGCCCGGACACGTCCGGGGACGTGTCCGGCTCAGCCGAAGTCGGCCAGCAGGACGGTCGCGTTGTCGGCGTAGGGCCACGCGGGGTCCTCGGCCTTCGACTGCCGGATCGACGTCTCGACCGCGAGGTCCACGAACTCGGTGGCGACCTGGCGGATCGGGTCGTGCTCCAGCTCGACGTACAGGTCGTTCCCGTCCTCCAGGTGCGGCTCGTACGCGCCGTCGGAGAGCAGGGCGAGGCGGCAAGGACCGTCCAGCGTGACGCTCGCGGTCTCGATCGCCGGGTGGTCGTACGCCGCCACCGCCTCCTCGTCGGTGAGTACGCGGCCGAGGTAGGAGGTGATCCTGTTGCGGTTGCCGCCCTGCGGGTACTGCGCGTTGGGCGGGTAGACCCGGCGCGCGTTGTGGTCCTCGGTCAGCCGCCTGACGATGCCCCGGCGGAGGAGGTACGCGCGGGCATCCCCGCACCAGGCGACCCGCAGCGGCTCACCTGGCACGTGGACGGCGACGACCGCGGCGGCCGAGGGCATCCACCGGGCCACCTCCGGGTCGTGCCGGTCGGGGTCGGCCGCGTAGTCGGCGTAGATGTGGCGCAGGCCGGCCTCCGCGTCGGCCCGGCGCGAGGCGGCGCGGGCCAGGCGGCGGGCCGCGGTGCGCGTCCAGTCGCGGACGGATTCCCTGTCGCCGATGCCGTCGAGCAGGGCGAAGGCGCGGGCGCCGCTGGGCGCGGTGCGGACGGCCGTGGCGTCGCACTGGAAAGAGCGGAGGCCGGTGGCCTGGGCGGTGGCGAAGGTGCGCATGGGGAGTCCGTTCTGTGGTGGGTCAGGCGGCGATGAGGTCGGCGGCGGGCTGGGCGGTGTCGATGAGCCGCCAGATCTCCACGGGGGTGATGCCGTACGGGACGGGCAGCTCAGCGAGCAACTGGCCGCCGTCGAACACCGCGAGCCGACCGGGAAGGTGCTGGGCGGTGCGCGCGCCCCGGTGCGGCCGGTAGACGGTGGGGTTCGCGTCGATCCGGCCGTGGAGCTCCACTTCGGCGGCCAGTTCGGCGTGGTCGGCGTGGATGTCGAGCAGGGCGGTCAGCGCGGCGCGCACCACGTCCTCGTCGCCGCTGTCGAGGTGGCGGGCCTCGGTGACGGCCAGGAGGCGGGCGCGTAGGGCGCGTTCACGGCGGGCGTGCTGCGGGTCGGCGGGCATCAGGTCGGGCATGCCCGGGTTGTAGCCGGTCAGCGGGGCGGAGACGTAGTCGAGGACGTCGGCCGGGAAGCCCTCGGGGGCGGTCGTGCGGGCACGCCACAGGATCGTCTCGGCGCGCTCGGCGATGTCGTGACTGCCGCCCAGGCCGAGGAGGACCGTGGCGGCCTGGCTGAGCTGGCGGGCGGTCAGGCGCAGTTGCTTGCCCTGCGGGTGGGTCTGGGCGCGGCCCCGGATGACGCCGGCGAGGAGGCGGGCGCGGGTGGCGGCCTTCATGTGCTGGTTCATCTCGACGGTCCTCTCGTGGGTCACGCGGCGGTCGCGGTGGCGAGCAGGTGGGCAGCCGCGCCGTGGTAGCAGAGGGAGGTGGCTCGCAGGCCGGCCGGGCAGTTGCACTGGCCGGTGGCCGCGGTGCGGTGGATCTCGGTGCCGTCCTCGGAGACGACGAGGAAGATCCGGTTCGCGCGGAGCGGGACGAGCGCGCCCATCTCCAGCAGTTCGACGGCCTTGGCGATCTGGTACGGCTGGTAGGCGGTCGGGGGGTTGAGCCGGGCGGTGCGGCGCACCATCCGCCTGCACTTGGGGCCGAGGCCGTCAGGGCTGGGGTTGCGGAGGATCCTGCGGCACTTGAGGCACCTGGCGGGGTGGGGGGTGGTGTCCGGTGCGCTCATCGCTGGCCTCGCTTACTGGGTGGTTTGTGGTGACAACTTCATTCTTTCCAAAGTTGACTTTGGAAACTCGGTTTGGGTAATGAGGGGCGGCAAAGAGTTCGCAAAAAGTGCAGTTCAGATGCGTATCTGGCGGCCCAGCTGAACAGCACGACGCCCCGCCCTCCACCTGGGGAGAGCGGGGCGTCGCCTGTGTCCGGACTACTGTCCGGACATGGCCGGCTCGGTATCCGGCCGCTCGCAGGAGCTGTGCTCGTCGCAGTTGCAGCGCCCGCACCCGGCGCACATCTGGTCGGCCTCCAGGCCGCAGGCGCCGCAGCCGCCGGACTCGTCCAGCTCCTCGTCGTCCAGCGCCAGCGTCAGTTTGACCAGTGAGTCCCGGTTGAAGCGGAGCCGGGGCCGGCACCTGCCGTCGCAGTACGCGGTCTGGCCGAGTCCGAGGAACAGGCTCTCGTGGCCCTCGCACGTGTAGTCGGAGGCGTTCTCGGCGGGCGCGACCGTCACCGTCAGGCGGTGGACCTCGATCACGCCGACGCCTTCGATATCCGCGCGGGAGCGGACGGCTCCGGCCTCGAAGATCAGGTCGTTGTTGTCGTCGGGCTGCTCGCCCTGGGCGCGGGCCACGCCGTAGAGCAGGTTGCGCAACTCGCCGCCGTCCTTCGCGGTGAACGTCGTCTCCCGGAAGGCGGGGTGCTGGATCGTGACCTCGTACATGCCGTGCTCCTTCGCGCTGTTCGGGTGTGAGGGGGCGGGCCGCCTGGCCCGCCCCGGCGGGGGTGAGTCAGGCGTGCGGGCGCATCGCCAGCGCCCAGTGGTTCGCCGCCTCGGGCGCGACCGGCTGCGGGCGGTGCGCGAAGACGCACCGGGACGTAGGCCGCAGCGGCTCGACGGCCCACCCGGCGGCGGTGAACCGGTCGACGAGGACTTCCAGCGCGGTGCCGTGCACGCCGTCGTCGTGGCGCCGGGCCAGACCGCGCTCCAGCCAGTAGGCGGCGACCAGGCCGTGACCGCGGGGCTCGACCACGTAGCCGCGCACGGGGACGTCGGTGTCGCCGGGGTCGGTGATGTCGTGCTGGTCGGTCAGCGTCGCGTGCGCCAGGCCGTCAAGGACGCCGAAGGCGGCGCCGACGTCCGGGTTGCCGCAGTGCCTCGGGGCGCAGCCGCGTGCGACGTCCCCCGGCCGGCCGATGTCGTGGCCGGCGCCGATGTCCTCGTTGTCCAGGGCGGCGGCGATCAGGGGGGATGCCGGTTCGGTGGCCGCGGTGCGTTCGGTGGCCAGCTTCTCGGCGGCGGCCACGCAGTAGGAGCAGAACCGTTCGACGTCGGCCAGCTCGGCCTCGGTGAGGCGGGCGCCGGTCCGGCGGGCGCAGATGGCGGGGGCGCCTTCCCCCTGTGCGTAGTGGGGGAGGACACCGGCCGCGCTCTTGACCGGGATGACGCCGGCCAGCTCGTGGAGGGGGAGCGTGTGGCTCATGTGGTGGCCCTTCGGGTGGTGGTGAGTGGTTCAATCACCATCATACCCAAATGGACTTTGGTAAACCAAGTTGGGAAATGTTTTCGCAGGTAGAGGCACCCCAAGTCCGCTACGGCTACCGCGTTTACGAAACTTCACTTGTGGAATACTCCGGCTATGGCCACCAAGAAGCCCCCGCGTCCCCCGTACGAGCCGAGCAAGCACATGCGTGACGCCTTGGCGGCCTTGGCGGCCGAGAAGATCGCCCACAAAAAGAAGCGGCAGGCCACCCGCAAGGCGGTCGCCGACGAGCTGCGCGTCTCCGAGCAGTCGCACGCCCGGGTCGCCGAGCACACGCCGTGGACCGAAGAGACCGTGCGCAGCATCGCCACCGAGTACCAGGTGCCGGCGAAGACGCCCGGGAAGACGCCACCGCCGTACGAGCCGAGCCCGGAGTTCACTGCCGCACTGGCCGCGTGGGAGAAGGCGGAGGACAGCTTGGGGGAGAAAATGCTGGCCGCGCGGAAGGCAGTCGCCGACGAGCTGCGCACGTCCGGCGTCTCCCAGGCCAAGGTCGCCGCCCACACCCCGTGGACAGAGGTGACCGTCCGCACGATCGCCCAGGAGTTCAACGTCCCGCCGCTGCGGAAGCCGACGGTGCGCTCGATCCGCGACTGACCCGGGTCAGCAGGCCGCAGAGGAGGACTGACGGGCGGTCAGTGGGATTCGGCGTAGTGCTCGTCGATCGCCGCCTCGACGCGCGCCTGGTAGGCCAGGCTCCTCGCCTCCGCGTTGAGGCTGATCATCTCGCCGATGCTGTCCTGGCCGGGCTCGATAGCGACGATGAGGCCCAGCGGCCCGGGGTCGGTCGGCTCGTCGTGGAACCAGCCGCACCCGCGCGGACAGCGATAGCGGGCGATCTGACCGGCGATCCGCGTCCGCAGGAACTCCGGCATGGGCATGGTCGTCACCGGCGGCGGCTCCGGGCGTTCCGCTGCCCGCCGGGCCGCGAGGAGGTCGGCGGTCATCTGCGCGGCGATCTCGGGCCGGGCGAAGTGCTCGCGCGTCAGGGCGTCGAAGTCGTCGTCATTCACCGGGGCGCCCCTGTGGCGTCTGCGCGCCAATCTCGGTGATGGCCGCTTTCACCTCGACGGTGACCTGCTGGACGTGGGCGCCGAACGCCTTCTTGTCCCCCTCGGGAAGGTGACCGGCGACGGTCGAGGCCATGCTGACGTACTCGCCGATCAGGGTGTGCACGAGGGAGACGAGCGGCGCGACGCGGGGGTCCGCGACGGGCGCCGGGCTGGGTGCGGTCATGGTGACCATGATGCCGTCCGGCGCCCCCGCCGGATCGCGGCGCGGTCAGCCGCGCTGCCCCGGCTCGCGCTCCGCCGCCTTGGACTTGATTCGGGCGATGTCCACCTTCGCCCGCGCGACCACGGCGACGACCGCCACCCCGCACCCGCCGAGGAGCACCCACACGAACGCCGTCGTACCTGCCATGCCGCCGCCTCTCACCGAGCCCCCGGGGCGGGGAAGCGTACAACCGCCGGACGCGCCGAGGGCCGCACACGGTTCGTGTGCGGCCCTCGGTCGTGACGCGTACGGGGGTGGGGTAGAGCCGGGCTACGTGCTCCGGATCAAGATCGCTACGGCGAAGAACAGGAACAGCGCGCCGCCGACGATCCACTGAATCGGGGGCACGTCGCTGAACCGGAACGGCTCCGGCGGCTGCTCGTCCTGGGCGGCGCAGTGACAGCAACCGTGGCAGCTGTGCGGCGCCGCGGCGTGGTGCTGGCGCCCTGCGGGGTGCTGGTGGCTCATCGCCTTACCCTCCGTCAGTTTCAGATCACTTATCCCCATGATGCTCGATTTGCCAGGCGGTCGGGTGCCCATTGGGGTCAGGCACCCAGCGCCAGCCGCGGGCCAGGTCCTCCGCCGTCCACTCTCCGGCCCCTCTCCGCGGCTCTCCGCTTGCCGAAGAGTTTGCAGGTGGGAGCCGGTCTCCGCCCCCCGGAGAGTGGTCTACGAGGGGCCCAGGAGCATCCCCTGGGGAGGGCAGTGGCGGGAGCTGTGTGCGGGGCACTCCGGCGCGGCCGGCGACCCCCCTCGCGCGGAACTTCTTGGAGGGGTCATACCCGGCCCGGACGAGGGTGGCGCGCAGCTCCTCGTCGGTGGCCTCGGAGAGGGCCGGGAGCGCCCTCCGCATGGCCGGCCGGAGGTCCTTCAAATGCACCCCGTTCTCACCCCCGATTTCCTTCCGAATGAGCGCGGTCAGAGGGTCCTCGGCGGGGGCCTCGTCGGCCTCCTCGTCGTCCTCTTCACCGGCCTCCGCCGAGGACTCGACGGGGGATTGCGCGGAGGTGGCCGCCGCGGGGGTCGGGCGGCGGGCGGCGGGCCGGGCGAGCAGACCCGGCCGCGGCTTGTCGGCGGGGGCCTCCTCCTCGACGTCGACGGGGGACTCCTCGGTCTGCGCGGAAGCCTTCCCGGCCGCCTTCCCCTTCGGCTTGGCCTTGCCGTCCTTCGCGCCCTTCTTCGCTGGGGCTTTCTGCTCCGGCGCCTTGATGTCGCCTCGGGCGGCCAGGACGACGCCGGCGAGGACCAGGGCGAGGATCACGTACGGGGCCGCCGGGTACTCCGTGGACAACTTGTACGCGGAGTACAGGACGAACCCGGCGCCGGCCAGGCGGGCGCCGACGCTGCCCTGCTTGCCGATAGCGCCGCTGAGCCAGGCTGCGGCGAGGGCGAGCAGCACGCTGATCCCCCGGGCGTACCAGGCGAGCATCCGGCCGAGGTTGCGGAGGAAGCGGCCGAGGAGGCGGAGCAGCGGCGGGGCGGTGTGCTTGGTGACCTGGACGGCGAACGGGCCGAGTTCGGCGAGCGGGCGGATGTCGTAGTACGGGCGCAGGTCCGGCAGGGTGAAGCCGTGGTGCCCGGCGGGCTGCTCGTCGTCTGCGCCGTCGTCCTCGGCCGCGGGGTGCTCCTCCTCCCCCGTCTCGTCGTCGGCTGCTGGGGCGGCCGGAGGCGTCAGCGGGGCGGGGGCGGTCTGCACGGGCAAGGCGCTGTGGACGGGGATCGGCCACCTGCCCGCGTCGTCGCTGTCGTCTAGGTGGCCGCTCATGACGCGAGGTTCGAGGCGATAACGGCGATCTTGTCGGCGATGACCGTCCACTCGCCCCCGGCGCCAGCCGCGACGTACCAGAACACGATGCCCCACATGGCCACCTGCCGTGTCGTCAACTTCTTGTACGCCATGATCGCGGCCATCGTCAGCGCGAGCCCGGCCATCGAGTAGTTCGGGAAGGTCTGGCCGAACATCCGGATGCCGTCGTTGACGAGGCTGGAGACCAGGTTGAACGGGGGTCCGGCATTTCGGTACTCCGACCCGGCCACCATCGACAGGAACAGGGCCATCCCCCACCCGAGCGGCTTCAGCCTGCCGCCGGGCTGCGTGCCGAACCAGATGATCACGGTCAGGGCGCCCGCGAGTCCGGCTGTGCCCAGGGGCGAGCCCAGGAAGTTGTTCATAGCTGCGTCTGCTTCCGTTCTGGTGGGTCAGGGGCCGTCAGATGGTGGGAGTGCCGTACAGCAGCGCGCCGATGATCATCGAGACGAGGGGGACGCGGGCGAGGAAGGCCAGCGGGGGGAGCCAGTCGCGCGCCTTGTAGTCCAGGGCCCAGATGGAGCCGGCTGCGAAGTACCAGACGAAGACGTAGGGCGCGGTCCAGGAGTGGTAGGTGGTCACCAGGTGGGCGACCTCGGCCGTGAAGAACTGGGGCGCACCCACCGCGAAGCCGAGACCCAGGGCCGCCCCGTTGTAGAACAGGTGCCGCTGCTTCTTCGATCGGCCGGTCCACGCCTCGTGCAGGGACTTCTTCCGCTCGTCGGACGACTTGGCGTAGACCGGACGCCCATACGTCGTCTTGCCGGAGCCCTTGACGGACCAGCGGCGGCGGATGGCCGGCGGGACGGTGTCGTCCCCCTCCGCGTCCTCCTCGCCTTCCTCCGCGTCCTCCTCGGTGACGTCCTGGAGCTCGTCGTAGTCGTCCGGGACGGGAAGCTGTGTCTCACAGGCGGCGCACCAGAAGGCGAGGAGCTGACCCGTGACGCTGTTCCGCACCTCGTGCGGGGCGGGGTGCGCGCACACGGTGTAGTGCGGGACGCCGTTGATCCACTTCACCTTGTCGGTCCCGGCCGGATCCGTGGAGACCCGCAGCGTCTTGTCCTGGTCCCACCAGTTCGGGACGTGGTGCCCGCCTCCGGTGACCTCTCGGCCCTTCCGGGCGGGCGGGACGGCCGGCGGCTCAGCCGGCACAGGGGGCACGGCCGGGGCGGCGGCCTCCGGCTCCGGCTCGGGGTCGGCCGGTCGCCGGACCTGGAAGACGTCGCGCACGCGGAACGCACGGTCCTCCGCCGGGGCCTCGCCGGAGGGGTCTTCGTCCTCGGCGGGCCGCGCGGCGTCCTGGAGGCGCTGGAGCAGCCTGGACGGTCGCAGGTCCATCGGGTCAGCGCCTTCCGTGCGGCGGGAACAGGGCGGTGGCGCGGTCGCCCTGGTGCGTGCCGGCGGCGGCGCGGCGGCGGCCGATGCTGCGCAGCACCGCGGAGACGCGGCTGGCAGGGACGATGCGCACGCCCTCGACCAGCAGCTCCCCGCCCTCGACGGGGGCGCCGTGCATGGCGACGACCCGCACGACGGCGCAGTCCAGGACGCGGGCGACGGTGTCGGCCTCGTGGCGCAGGCCGCGCAGACGGCCCGTCACGTCCCGGTTGCCGTGGAGGAGTCGGCCGCCGACGACGCGCACGCGGAACCGCCGGTCCCACTGCTTGCTGTCCACGACGAACACAACGCCGCTGCGGCTGACGACCAGGTGATCCACGTTGGCGCGGCCGGTCGGCAGCGCGCGGTCGTGGAGGACGGTCCAGCCGAGGGTGCGGAGCGGGTCCAGGAGGAGGGCGGTGGCCTGTTCTCCTGCCGCGCCGATGTCAGATCGGTCGGCCAGACGTCCGCGCGCGGTGCTGATGCCCAGCAGCGAGGCGAGCCGGACGAGCGGGGTGCGGAGCTTGCGGGCACGGGCAATGCCGGAGGCGCCGGCACCGGGCCGACGCCCGTTCCGGTTGTGGCGGTACCAGAAAACGGCGCCGGCCACGGCGAGGACGAGCGCGAGGGTCATGATGGCCCCGCTTGGCTCGGCTTCTCGTCCGCTAGGGCACTAAGGATCTCGACCAGTAGAAGATCGCCCTGCGCGATCGCCGAGGTGATGATCCCGGTGACATCTTCGTAGGGTTTCTCGGCGGGATGGCTCAGGACGTCCTTCAGATCCCGCTCGCCTTTCTCGGCCACAGCGGTCAGAGCGTCAGCCAGATCGGCCGTGGAAAGCGTGGCGATTAGCTTCAAAACCTGGGACAGGTCGTGAGTACCTTGCTCGGCTGCGGCGGCCAGAGCCTCAGCCTCATTCGGGAGGTCATGGGTCATGAGGTCTTCCGGTTCTTTCGGCTCGGGTCTTCACGCTGGGCGGAGCGCCGAACGGTGTCGGCCAGGCTGGAGCGGTCGGGGTGGCCAGCCGCCAGGACGGCGGCGTGCAGATCCGCGTCGCTGACCGTTGCGTCGGCCTTGATCCCATTGCGGACGATCACGGCGATTGACGGGCGGGTGATCTCGGCGACCGGCGGTACCGGGGCCTGGTGCTCCGCGTCTGCCGGGGCGGCCGGGGTCTCGGCCGGGGCCGTAGCAGGAGGGACGACCGGCGGGGCGGTCGGGTGAGCAGGAGCCGCCGGAGCGGCGGGCGCCAATGTCGTCGCCTCCGGGGGCGTGGCGTGCAGCCTGCGGTTGGCCTGCGCGTTGCTGAGGATCGAGGCAGCGGCCTGGACCTCCGGGCCGCCGACCGCGCGCTGATAGGCCGAGCGGCGGTTGAGGCGCAGCAGGCGGGCACTCAGCAGCTCCCGACTGGCAAGCTCCTGCTCCCGCTCGGTGACCCAGTGGGCGATGCCCTCGTCCAGCGGCACGGCGTGGTGGCGGATGAGCAGCCACCACGAGCCCTTGGTCACCATGTCGATGCAGGCCCCGACGACGCCGGCCTCCGGCTGGCCCATCGTGTGGCCGTAGAGGGCGACGGCGCCCATGCTCAGCAGCAGGGTGGCCCACCCGGCGGTACGGGCGGGGCGGGCGCGCTCCGGGCTGATGCGGTTGAGCCACTCGATCCCGAGGCAGCACACCCAGGACAGGGTGAAGACCACGCCCATGCCGTACGCCACGGGCGACACGAGCATCCGGGACAGCAGGCCGCCAACGCTGGCGGTGGTGGCCACGACGGCGATCACGGTGAAGGCGACCGCCACGGTGGTGATGCCGCGGAGGATCAACTCGTCCCACTCCTTCGGAGGGACCGGCTCCCACGCGTCGTACGGGACCTCGCGCGTGGAGGGGATGCCTTCCAGCACGGTCGTCACCTGGCGGTGACGGGTCACCTTGCGGTACTTCACGCCCGGGATGCGGGGCTCCTGCTCGGGGGTCTCTGTGCTCATCTGGTGCGCCCTTCGCACTCGGTGGAACTGGTCAGGGGCCGGGCCGGGCCCGGCCCGGTCGACGAGGAAGGGGCGGCGGACGTGGAGCTAGCGGCGGCGCCAGCTCCAGGGGAATCGGTCCGTCCACTCCTGGCCATCGCGTGCGACGGCCGGGGTGCTGCGGCGGTGGGCCTTCGCGCGCTTGTTGCGCTGCTCCACCTGTTCGGGCGTGGGGGGCGACCCCCAGCCGGTGGTGACCTCGTGACGTGCCATGGGGATTGGTCCTTCGGGGAGAGCGGCCGGGCCCGCGCGGGGCCCGGCCGCAAAGCGGGAGCGTCAGGAACAGGCGGGGCAGCGCTGCGAGGGCGGTCCCTCGAACCGGCGGCTGCACAGCTCGCACTGCCAGTCGCCGGCCATCAGCACGGCCAGGCGGCGAAGCCGCCTCATCACGGCGCTCACCTGCGCAGTCCGCTCAGGACCGCCCGGTTGTCGGCCTGCTGGGCCTCGACCGGCCGGTGCTGCTCCCGGTCCGCCTGCGCCCGCTCCATCAGCTCGACGGGCGAGGCGGTCAGGTCCTTGTCCACGGGGGTCGTGTCGCTCATCGCCCGGCCCCCGCTTTCCGCTCCGGCGCGCGGCGAAGGAGCTCGTCCGCGTCGGGGTCGGAGTCGCCCGGGTGCGTGGTGGTGGTCATCAGGACCGCTCCGATCCGGCGGCGTTGCTGCCCCCCGCGCGGGCGTCGGCGTCCGCGTCCTTGACGGCTTGGGGGTCGCGCTGGGCGGCCCCGTTGCGGTAGTCGTCGCGGGCCTTGTCCTGCTCGTCGGCGGCGCTCATCGGCCACCACCCAGGTCGTGCCAGCCCTTGCACTTGCCGCACACCCACTGCTGGCCGTCGCGGGTCATCGGCCGACCGCAGCAGGTGGGGGTGTCGGACCCCTCAGGCTGGCGGGGGATGACCGGCCGCGGGCCGGGGGTGGGCGCGGGGCGCGGGCCGGGGATGCTCGGGATGACCCGCTGGTTGTCGTCCTCGGACCACTCGACGCCGGCCGTGGTGAGCGTGCGGCGCAGGCGCAGCGCGTACTCACCACGGGTGATGTCGTCGGTGACCTCGGGCGCGGCGGCCAGCGCGGCGCGGGACAGCTCGCCGGTGCCTCCGTTGAGGCTGCGACCGGAGGCGTTGTACGCCTCGGCGCCGATGGTGACCACCAGCGCGCCGGGGTCCAGGACCTCGGTGGGGTGGACGTTCGTGAAGTGATCGGCGACCGCGAGGAGGACTCGGTCAACGTCCTCTCGGTTCACGGCGTTCAGATCAGTAATCTGTGCCATGCGTCAGCTCCTGTCTGTAGCAGGTCTGGCGTGGCCCCCGGTCGGCGTTTTCGAGGCCCCGACCGGGGGCCGCTGTGCAACTCGGTGTTGCTTGCACGACTGTATGGGAGTCCCATACAGTTCTGCAAGCGGCCACGGCAGATAAGGAACCGAATGGCCGAGGAGGAACCAGGTGGCGAGGAGGAGGCGCGGCGCGTGTTCGACGCACTGGACGCGTTGGCAGCCATGGAGGACCCGTCAGCGCGGGCCAGGGCGATCAGCGCCTTTCTGCGGCAGCAGCAGAAGCGCATCAAGGTGCTCAGCGAGTTGCGCCGCGAGTACGTCCTCGCTCAACGAGCCCTGAAAGTGCCTCACCGCACTCTCGCCGCCGAGCTGGGCGTGTCGCTCGCCACCATCCAGGACATCGAGCGCGGCTACTCCGGATCAGGACGCAGCCGCCCAAGGACGACGGGGAAGGCAAAAAATGCAGGTGAGGACAAGGCCGGAAACGGCGGCTAGTCCAGCGGTCGGGGGGACGATCGCTCACCCCGGGGGCGCCGACGACGCGGCCCTCTGGCGGCTCTTCGACGCGGCCGGCGCCCTCGACGTGGCCTGACCGGGCCCCGACGCACGGCGGCCCCCTCCATCCAGCGTGGAGGGGGCCGTTGCCGTGTCCGGACACTGTCCGGACGGTGTCCGTGCTGCTCAGGTGGTCCGGCCGCCGGCCGCGACGGCGGCGGCCCCGGCGATCCACACCCGGTGCCAAGCCTGGTCCACGAGCGGGCCGGCCGAGGGGTCGCGCGTCAACCAATCCTGCTTGCCCGCCGCGTGGAGGGCGCGGACCAGGAGCGGGGCGGCCGGGCCGGTGTCGGCCCAGTGGCCGGCGCAGCGGTCCGCGAGGTAGTGCGTTGCGGCGGACAGCGCGAGGCCGGCGGCCGCGCGGCGCCAGCGGAGCCCGAGGCCGAGGTACCGGTCGGCCGCGTAGAGCGCGGCGGCCTGGACGGCTGTGTAGGAGGCGACGTGTCGCGCGCAGGCCGCGGCCCCTTCCAGGCCGGCCTTGCCCTTGGCCTTGGCGTCGGTGTCCCGCTGGATGAAGTAGTCGCCGAGGTCGTGCCCGGCGAGGAGAGCGGCGTACGCCGCGGCGGCCTTGATTCCGGGGTGGGTGGTCATGCTGCTCCTTGGTCGGCAGGTGCTTCGACGTAGCGGAAGAGGAGTGCGGTGTTGCCCACCTGGACCAGGCCGTCCAAGCCGGGCCAGGGGTGGGAAGTGGTCGCCGGCAGCGCGTTGCCGACCGCGAGGAGGACGGACGGGGCGTCCGGGTCGGTCTCCGGCCAGGAGTCCTCCGCGGCGGGCTGCCAGCGGACGAACAGCATGAAGAGGTCCGGGGCGTCCTCGTCCTGCTGGGGGGTGCGGATCTCCACGACGGCGAGCGTGTCGAGCTGGCGGAAGTCGCGGCCGAGCCGGTCCAGGGCGGCCGGGTCCGGGTGGTCCGCGGCGGCGGTGAGCCCGACCAGCGGGGGCATGTGCTCGTCCTGGAGGGCGTAGGCCAGGGTGATCGGCGGGTCGAAGGTGTGGGTGGTGGCGCGGTCGTGGTCCGGCAGGCCGTCCGCTCCCACCGGCGTGAGGGTGACCCCAGTGCACGGGGCGTAGTCGGAGGTGCTGGTCTCGGTGTCGTCGTACAACACGGCTGGGCTCCTTGCGTCGGTGTTCATGCTGGTCGTGGCCCCGGCCCGGGAGTGCACAGTGCTGTGCGTCCGGGCCGAGGCGTCGGTCACGGGAGCGGGCATTCCGGGTGGGGGTGGACCTCCTGGCCGTCCTCCTCGAAGCACCAGCCGCAGGACAGCAGCCGGGCCGGACGGTCGTGGGCGGGCTGGCAGGTGCAGCCGTCGACCGGCCCCCAGGAGGGGCACGCGCTGGTCACCCCGGCGGTGTGCTCGCAGGGGTTGTTCCAGGCGGGTTCGGTACAGCCGCACGCGGTGTTGTCGTGCCAGGCCGGGACGGGCCGGCCGCACTCGTCGCACCGAAGGTGCGGGTTCGCGAAGCCGACCTCGGTGTGGGTCCGGGTGTGCGTCCGGGTGATCGTCACCGGCTGCTCCGGCGGCGGGGCGGCGGCCCGTACGTGCTGGCCCACGCGGGGCGGTCCCGGCGGCGGGCCGGGGTGCTCGACGCCGCGGCGTGCTCGGCGATCTGCTGGGCAATCGGCTGCAGCGCCTTGCCCAGGGCACGCAGCGAGGCGCGGAACTCCTGGACGTACGCCTCGGCTTCGGCGGTCACCAGGTCGGTGTGCGGGCCGGGCTCCCGGCGGCGCCGCTGGTCCACGGCGGTGAGGGCTTCGGTCACGGTGAGGCCGCGGTGCCGGACCAGGCGGCCGACCATCACGACCGCGGCGCGGGCGTGGGCCTGTTCGGGGGTCATGGGTCAGCTCATCTCGGTGAGGGCGGAGGCGATGGTGGCCTCCGCGCGGGTGTGGCCGTCGCTGTCGGTGGCCACGTCGAACGTCCACGGGTCGCCGTCCTCGCTGGTGAGCAGGCTCCAGCCGAGGACGTCGCCGGCATCGTCGGTGTGCAGCGCCAGGGCCAGGCCGCGGGGGTGGAGCACCACGCGGTTGATCAGCCACAGCAGGCCGGTGTCGCGCAGCTCCGCGAAGGGCCGGAACGCGGCGCCGGGCGGCGGGGTGCCGGCGGCGGGCGGGGCGGCGCGCTGGACGTCGAAGGACTGCGGGAGGGAGACCTGCCCGCCGCCGGGTGAGAGCAGGACGAGGGTCGGCAGGTCGGCGAGGCCGACAAGGCGGCCCTGCCACACGGTGCCGGTGCTGCTGCTGGTGGCGGTCACCCACTCCCCGAGGAGGCCGCCGAGTTCTTCGCGGGAGGTCACAGGCGCGGGTCCGTTCGCAGGAGGTCCGGGGGGAGGTCGAAGGCCGCGCCGATCGCTGCGGACACCTCGGCGCGACGTCCGGACGTGTCCGCCGGATCTGTCCGGACGGTGTCCGCCGTGAGGTCGGGCTGTCCGGTCTCGCGCGCGATGATGCCGAACGCCTCGGCCATGGCCACGCCGAGCAGGTGGCGGGGCACGCGGGCGCGGTACTCGATCCGGACGCCGCCGGGGTTGTCCGGACGGGGGTTGTCCGAGGGTGTCCGGACAAGGTCCGGCCTGGTCGGAGCGGTGGGGCCGCCGGTTGTCCGGACATCCCGGACGGGGGCGGGCGACGTGTCCGGGGACTTGTCCGGACGCTGTCCGGACGTGGTCACGACTCGGCGCCCGGCTCGATGGCGGCCGGTGCCGCCGGCGGCGGCGCCGCGAACAGCGGCCGGGGACCGGCCCCCCAGCCCGCGGGGAAGTCCAGCGGCACCCTCACGGCCATCACCTCCAGCAGGCGGGCCGCCATGTGCTCGGCGCACTCCGGGGAGAGGTCGAGCGCCCATCCTGCGTGGGACTGCTCCAGCGCGCGGGCGAATTCCTCCGCGGCGGCCGGCCGGGTGCCGGGCGCGGGCGCGAGCGCTTCGTCCCACTGGTAGTCGCAGCGCTGGCAGGTGCGCTCCAGCCGTTCGGGCAGGGGGCCGCGGGTCATGACGCCGTTGACCTCCAGCAGGCCGTGGCCGAGGGCGGGCCGGTACCGGGTGAACGCTTCGGGGTTCGCGCACTTCGCGCAGGGCGACATCTCGCCGGTGTACGGCGGAAGCAGTTCGCCGGACTGCTCCGGCAGGGTGACGGTCGCGGCGTTGCCGGTCGAGGTCATCGGCGGGTCCTTCGCTGTTCGGGACGTGCAGGGGACGTGCAGGGGCCGCGCGAGGAACCCGTGTCCTCGCGCGGCCGGGGGATGGTAGACCCTCAGTGCAGGGCGGCGCGGGCGGCGCGTACCCGCTGGACGGCAGCGGTCAGCCGCGCCAGGGGCACGCCCTGCTCTCCGCCGACGAACATCACGCGGCCGATGACGTCCCACTCGTCGAGTTCGACCGGCGGGGTGACCGGCAGCCCGATCGGCTCTTCGGTGGCGCGGCCGTTGACGACGCGCCACTGGCCGAGGACCGGGCCCTGGCCCTCGTCGGCGAGGAGCTGCGCGGTCAGGTCCAAGAACGGGAACGCCACGGCGATCGACTGCCACTCCGAGATGACCGTCTCCCGGTCGGGCCACTTCCCGAGGTTGTACGTCGAGCAGCCGATCTGCCCGTTCCAGTTGCACCAGCCGTGCGGGCCGCCGATCCACGACGACGCGACCCGGGAGTTGTAGAGCAGCGTGAGCGGCACGGTGTCCAGCTCGGCGCTGACGGCCCGGATGCTGTCGATCGTGGCGTTGCCGTACCGGCCCGGGGCCAGGCCGAACGCGCGGTACACGACGCTCACCCACGCCTTGTCGTTGACGTCGAGCAAGTACAGGTTCGTCGTGCGGATCAGGATCTCGTCGGCCTGCTCCCGGGTCACCGGGGTTCCGGTGACGAGGAGGCGCGGCCACTTCGTGAGGTCGTCGGTCACAGCGGTCTCTCTCGTTCGAGTGGGGGCGGGCCGCCGGTGCGGCGGCCCGCCGGTGCGAGGGGTCAGAACTCGCCGTAGGACAGCAGCAGCCACGCGGGGGCGTCCTGGAGAGCGGTCAGGCCGAGGGCGGCGAGCGCGCGGGCGAGCTGGTCGTCCCAGTCGCCGGCGAGCCGGGAGCGCGTGAGGTCGTCGAAGTCGAGCGGCACGACGCGGCCTCGGGCGGCGGCGGTGACGTGCGTGGCGAGGACGAATTGCGGCGCGACGTTCGAGCAGTGCCGCACGACCTTGACGCCGACGCGGGCCTGCGCGGCCTCCGCGCGTTCGTAGTAGCCGCCTGCGCCCGCGCCCTTCGTCCACTGCTCGGTGAAGCCGCCCACGGTGGTGCGGAGATGGAGTTCGGCCGCGGTGACGAAGTCGCCGCCGTCTCCGGCCTCGTCGTACCAGTCGACCGGCAGGAGTTCGCCGTACCGGCCTGTCTCCTGGACCTCCCAGCCTTCGTCGGGGCCGCCCAGGTTGTAGCCGTAGGCGAGGATGCCGTCCGTGTTCTGGCCCATCAGGTGCTCTCTCCGGTTCGTGGGGTGCTGTCGGTGGCGGACTGGGCGCGTTCGTAGGCGCTCCAGCGGGCCCCGCACGACACGGCGGCGGCGGTGCCGTCGCCGCGGCGGCAGGGCTGGTCTCGTGGCCCGGCGCAGTTCGGGCAGGCGACGGTCCACGACATGTCGGCAACGCCGTCCGCGATCCGGGCGCAGGACAGTGCGCACGCGCCGAGGACGTAGCTGTGTTGCTGGGCGCAGGCCGGCCCGCACTTGTCGGCCGACCGCGTTTCGGCGGGGGCGGCGCGGTTGACCGCCCAGGTGGGATCGAGGGCGGGCGCCGGTGCGGGCGCCGGTGCGGGTGCCGGGGTGTCGGCCCAGGAGCGGGTGTTGGCGGCCGAGCGGCGGGGGTGGCGGATCCACAGCGTGACGAGCGCGGCGGTCACCAGGGCTCCGGCGATCCAGAACCGCACCGAGCGCGATGTGCCGGTCTCGACCTGCTCGCTGGCCCACTCGACGGAGCGCCGGCCGGGCCGGGTCCGCCCGGCCGCGTAGCCGGCGGCGCCGGTGACGGCGGCGGCCAGGAGCAGGCTCACAGCGGGTCCTCGCCGTGCCGGGAGCCGTCGAGGAGCGCGCGGACGGTGTCGGCGACGGGGTCGGTCGCGGTCAGCGGCCCGTTCTCGCGCGCGGCGTCGTCGAGCTGGTCGGCCCACGCCTCCACGCGGGCCAGCGCGGCGGCCAGGTGCTCGGGGCTGCGGGTGTCGCCGACGCTGTTCTGCTCGTCGTCGGCGATCTCCAGCAGACGCGTCTGCGCCTCGGTCCAGGCGTCGTAGTGGTCGGGGCCGCCCCCGCCGAAGGCGTCCGGCCGCACCGCGTATGCGGCGGCGCGGAACGTGGCGGCGCGGCCCCGGCTGCCGGAGCGGGGCCGGCCGTCGCCGGGCTGCACGTCGAGCGTCACGGCCGCGAGGGCGGCGCCGGTCGACGGGACCACGAGGGGCAGCAGTCCGACAGCGACGGCGGCGCGGAGGAAGTCACGGGCCGCGGTGCGCCAGACGTGCTGCTCCTCCCAGGACAACTCGTGCCAAGCCCGGCCGTCGAGGGACGCCGCGTGCGCGGTCTTCGACAGGGCGATGATCCGGGGATCGGTGAAGTGCAGGTCAGCGGCGGCCTCGGGGCCGGTCGACCGGATCGGGAGGGTGCTCACGGTGCGGGGGTCTCCGTTCAGGGAAGGGTGCGGCCGGTGCGCAGGACGCGGAGGATCTGCGCGGTGATCGTCGGTTCGTGGTCGGGCGGGGTGAGGAGCGGGTCGCAGTGCCCGCTGGTGGGCGCGTCCGGGGGGCCGGTGCCCCAGGACCATTCGGGCAGGGCGCAGTTCCACAGCACGTGCAGGTGCTCGCCCCGGCCGGCCGGGGCGGTCAGGCCCACGGCGCGGTCGTCGAGCGGCACGACGATGCCGTGCTCGGTGGGCCGGGCGAGGGGCCAGCCGCCAGCGGCGACGGCGCACGCGACGGCCGCGGTGAGGGCAGGCGGCGGCGACTGCCACCGCCGGGGGTCGCCGTAACGGGGGCCGGCCACGCCGGAAGCCTCGGACCACGAGAACGGGTCCTCGTCACGGTCCTGCGCGCAGACGGGCGCCAGGAACCGCCCGAGGTCGGCGTCGCTGTACGGATTCACCGGCTTTCCTCGCTGGTCAGGGCGGGGCACTGCGCGTCGTGGTGGACGCCGAGGGTGATCCACCACATCTCGCAGAGGCAGCCGGGCGGCAGGGCGGTCGTGCGCCTGATCGCAGCCGCCGCGGCGTACTCGCGGCGCACGCCGAGGAGCAGTCCGGCGGACGTGCCGAACAGGCCCGTGGCGTACAGGGCGTCTCCGGCCTCGACGGCCGTGGCGCCCGCGTAGACGGCGACGCCGTACGCCGAGATGTAGGCCGCGATCAGCAGCCTGCGGGGCGCCGTCACTGGGACTCTGCCCGGCGGCGCTTCGCGATCAGCACGACTTCCGCGTCGGCCACGGCCATCTCGTAGACGCAGCGGATCGCGTTCGCCAGGTCGTCGGTGCCGTAGCCGTCAGCGTGGTGCCCGACCGCCCAGAACAGCGCCATCGCGGTGTCCCGATCCCGGTTGATCCACGCGGTGACGAAGCGGATCGCGAACCGCACGTGCGGCGCGAGGTCGTCGACGGACGCGGGCCCGTCCGGCCCCTCGACCTCGATGCCGTACTGCGTGCCGTCGACGTTGACCATCTGCGCGCGCACCGCGCAGGTCTCGGCGAGCGTGGCCAGCAGTGCGTACGTCGAGCGGGGCCCGGCGTCGACGAGCGGCTGGAGCAGTTCCAGGCCGGCGTCGAGGTCGCCGGTGATGCCGTACGCGAGTGCTTCCAGGACGATTTCTGGTGCCTGAGTGGCCATCAGGGTCCTCCTCCTTGCGTGCTGGTGGGATGGTGGGCCGGCCGGGCCGCGCGCCCCCGGGTCCAACGGGGGCGAGCGGCCCGGTCTGCTGCCGCGTCAGTTGGCCGGGCGGCGGGCGCCGCAGGAGCACACGGACTGGAAGAGGTAGTGGTCCTGCCTGCACGGGTGGCAGCGCCACAGCAGTCCGGCCCGCAGGCCCACACGGCTCACGGCGTTGATCTCCGTGGCGGTGGTGGCCTCGGCCAGCAGGCGGGACATCACCGTGGACAGGGCCTCGTACTCCGCGCTGAGGCGGGCGGATTCGCTGGGCGGGGTCTGGTCGAGCTGCCCGGCCGCAGCCAGGCACGCGGCGATCACCACGGCGGGCGGCAGGCCGCTGAGGAACGTCATCGACAGGCCGTCGCCCAGCTCCAGCGCGCACCCGCCGTCGCCGCTGATGACGGTCAGGACAGGCCCGGAGGGGTGGCGGAGCTTGGGGAGCAGGCCGGGGGCGGGGTCCTCGTCGGTCCACCCGGCGGCTTGAAGGGCTTCGGTGATGGCGTGTCGGGAGTCGGCGGTCATGAGGTGATCTCCAGGTCTGCGAGCGGCAGCCCGCTGTCGATGTGGGTGTGGAGTTGCCGGAGGCGGGCCAGGGCCTGGCCGTCGTGGCGCTTGAGGGCGCGGCGGGTGGCCGGGGTGAGCTGGTCCCAGCAGTTCCCGCACAGGTAGAACCGGGACGGCTTGGGCGTGCGGCAGGCCCGGCACGGGCTGGCGGTGTACGCGCCGCGCGGCGTCGCCCGGCCGGTCACCGGTCCTCCCCGCCCTGCACGGCGGCCATCTCCGCGTACGTGTCGAACAGGGCCGGCCAGCCCTCGCCCGGGGTGAGGACGTGCGGCGGGAGACGTCGCTGGGCGACGGCCAGGCGCACGCCCAGGTGCCGGTGCCCGACCGCGGCGAGCCACCCGGCGCACGCTTCCTCGCGGCCCTCCGGGGACTTGTGGCAGGCGAACAGCGGCGCGAAGAAGCCGGGCTCCTGGCCGGCGGCCTGCTCGCTGGTGTCGCGCAGCACCTCGTACCGGTGCGCGGGGAACTGACCGGGTTCGGCGTCCCGACGCCACGGGCACTCGGCGCACGGGCGGCGGCGGTGCGGCATCATGCCGGTCACGCACTGGCCGGTCACCGCGTTCCCGCCGTGGCGCTCGGGCGGCGACCTGTGCCGGAGATGGCCTCGTCGGCCTTCCCGGCCGCTTCCAGGGCCGCGGCCTTCTTGGCCTTCGCGCGCTTGCGGATCTCGGCCTGCCGGAGCCGGTTGGCCTCCCGGCAGTCGTCGTCGATCGGTTCCTTCTTCTTGACGTGCCGGTCGTACGCGGCCGACGTGCCGCAGCCCTTGAGCTCGCGGGCGCCGCCCTGCCTCTTCCTGATCCCGAGGCGGCGCCGGTCGGCGTACGTGGTGCCGCCCCAGACCCCGAACTCGATGCCCTGCTCGACCGCCTCTCGAAGGCACTGCTCGATCACCGGGCACTGCTTGCACGTGGCCTTCGCGGCCTTGGCCTCCGGGCTGTTGCTGCGCTCGGGGAACCACAGCTCGGGGTCTATGTCGCGGCACGTCCCTTCAAGGCGCCACGTGGTGCCGGTGCCCACGGCGTACGCGGTGCTCATGCCGACCTCCCGGCCGCGAGGCACGCCGCGTGCGCCCGGCCGACCGCCGGGGTGCAGTACCGGGCGAGGACCACCGGGTCCGTCCCGGCCCGGCAGTCCGGGCCGATGCCGTACGTCTTGCTCGTCTTGTCGAGCAGCGGCCGGCCGCAGCTCCAGCACCGGATGCACAGGGACGAGAAGCACCGCGCCGCGACCTCGGGCCGCGCGGCGATCAGGGCGGCGACGTCGCCGAGGTAGGCGAGGTAGGTCTCCTGCCAGGCCGCGACGAACAGGTCCCGGTCCTCGCGCAGCTCGGGCAGGTCGGCGCGGCGCGGGACCGCCGGGCCGTGCCACGCCTTCGCCGGCCACGGCCGCAGGGTCTCCGCCTTCGCGGTGCGCACCCGCCGCCAGTACGTCATGGTGCCCACCGCGTGCGGGTCCAGGACGGCGTAATAGCCCTCCGGGATCGCGTCCAGCTCGGGCCAGGTCGCCATCAGGCGCCGCCCTGGTCCGGGCTGCCGTTCAGGTACTCGTCGTACAGCTCGGCGACCTCTTCGGCGTGCTCGATCAGCCACTCCGCGGCCTGCTGGCGTGCTGCTTCCACCGGGGCGCCGGCAGCTTCAAAGGTCTCCGTGAGTTCGTCGAGCGCGCTGCCGCCGGTGGGGGGCTCGACAGTGATGGGCTCCCAGCGGCGGACGACGACCGCGCGCTCCTCGACCTGGACGCACTCCACGGTGTCCCCGTGCCAGCCGTGGTTGTCCGGCGGCGGCCCGGTCTCGTAGTCGCCCCCGTCGACCTCCGCCTCGTACTCCACGGCCCACGTGGTGCCGTCGTCGTCGCGGAACACACAGCGCCTGTTCTGGCTGTACTTGAGGGTGCCCAACCCCTCGTCCAAGAGCAGGATCTCGCTGAACGCCACCTCGCGCGGGTCGTCCGGGGGGACGCCCAGGTCGGCCAGGTAGGCCACGGTGAACTGCTTGGTCGTCATCGGTTGACTCCCTCGTTGTGCTGGTGGTTGGCGGCGGGCCAGGTGCCGGCCGCGATCTGCCCGGAGCGGTGCGCGAGCAGCGCCTCCAGGAAGCTGATGTGCCGGTCCAGGCCGCGCCGGTCCGCGCGGCGGGCCACGAGGTGGCCGTGGATCGCCTCGGTGCTGGCGTTCTCCGCGAAGGATTCGAGGTACCGGGGCTGGAGCGGGGCCGGGCTGTGGCGGGTGGCCGCCTGCGGAGTCGGGGCGCCGGCCGCGCCGGTCGGCGGGGTGTCGTCCCCCGCGATCCAGGCCTCCAGCGCCTCGGCGTGCGCGGCGCGCGCCGCAGCGGCAGCGGCCTCGGCCTGGTGGACGGCGTCGGACAGGCCGGCAAGGTGGGGGGCGTACTGGTTGAGCGGCCCGGCGAGCCAATCCGGCATGATCTCCGTCACGCGGGCCACCGTGCGCTTGTCCCGGCCGGGCCCGGGATCGAGGCAGAGCGCCAGGAACGCGCGTACCTCGGCGGCCGTGTTGAGCTGCGTGTTCGTCATCGAGTCGCATCTCCTTCGGTGGTGGGGGGCTCGGCCGGGAGGCCGGGCCGGGGGTTCGCGGGGTGGGCCTGGAGGGCCAGCGCGCGGGCCAGGGCCCGGCCGCCGAACTGGTCGGCGGCGGCCTGGTGGCCGTGCTGCTCGTAGAACCGGATGACGTCGCCCGGGACCACTTCCTCCGGGACCGGCGGGGCGGGCTGCCGCTCGGCCTGGCCGCACAGCAGACACCCGTTCGTCGCGGTCGGGTCCACGGGTCCGCCGAGGTGGCGAAGGCACCGGTTTGCCCGCTGGACGCCGCGCGCGGCGGCGACGGCGGCGCGGGCGCGGTCCAGCTCCGCGGCGACCTGGGTCAAGGTGTCGTCGTTCACCTCGCGCCAGGTGGCGAACTCCGCCAGGCGCCGCAGGGACTGGCCGATCTCGGGGAGGTAGTTCGGGTTCACGTTGCCCCACCGGCCCCGGTCTTCGCCCGCGCGGCCCGCTCCTGGCGGGCGCGGGCAAGCGCGGCGTCGTGGGTGCGGTCCACGCTCGCGCGGCGGGCGGCCAGGATCGGGCTGTCCACCTCCCGGGTGTGCACGTCGGCGGGCTCGCGCCAGGCGGCGGCCTGCGGCGGGGACGGGCGGCGTGCGGCCTCCAGCGCCCGGTTCGGGCGGTTGACCTGCGCGGTCGCGCCGGTGGGACGCTGGCCGGTGACCTCCCGGGGGCGGGTGAGCCCGGCGCGGCGCCGGCCGTTGCACAGCAAGCACGTCCCCCACCCCTCCGGGGCCTCCGGGTCCACCGGACCGTGGGGGTGCTCGCGGCACCCGGTGCGGGTGTTCGCCGAGGCCAGCGCGGCGGCGATCCAGTACGCCTCGTGCAGCGCGTCCATGACGGCCTTGAAGTCGGCGGTGTCGGAGGTCAGCTCCAGGTGGAACGCGAGATCGTTCGCCGTGGCCATGCGGGCGCGAAGGTCGGTGAGGCCGACGACGCGGCCAGCCGGTACGCGGTAGGACTTCTCACGGGGCATCGCAGAACTCCTCTGGCTAGAACGGCGGGGGGTTGGGGGTGTTGTGCTTCGCGGCGGCCAGCTCCTTGCGGCGGCGGCGGTACTCCTCGGTCGGCCCGTTCGGGGCGTACGCGGCGTCCGGGTGATCGGCGGGCAGCGGCTCCGGCTCCTCGATGGCGGCGCCGGTCACGAACGCGGTCGCCCGGTCCATCTCGGCCCGGCACCCGGTGCACACCAGGTCCTCCGGCACCTCGTCCGCGGGGAACGGGCGGTCGCACACGTCGCACTGCTCGCGGTCCCGGTACAGCCGCGGCGGCCGGTGCGTCGGCACCTTCCGGCCCGCCCGCCGGGCCCGGCGCCGCTGCTCGATCCGCTCCGTGCACGGCTGGCAGGGCTGGCCGGTGGTGACGTTGGCCCCGTCCTCGCACTCCGGGTCCGGGCAGTACGGCGTCGGCCGCAGCAACTCCTCGACCACCCCGAGCGGCGACCGGAGCAGCCCGTCGAAGTGGTCCCGCTCGTACCCGTACGAGACCCAGCGGCGGGCCGCCCGCTCCCCGAGCTGCTCCACGCTGCGGCTGCTCAGGGCCTGCGCGGTGACCTTCCGGTTGGCGTTGGGCAGGTGCCCGTGCGGCAGCACTTCGGCCAGGGCCTCCCGCAACGGCGCCGGCAGCAGGGCCTCCACGGCGTAGATCCGCTGACGGAGCTCGTACGGGAACGGCGACTTCCGGGCGCCCTTGCCCCGGCCCGTCCCCTGCTGCCCGCCTGCACCGCGCTGCCCGGGAACCTGGCCCGCGACCCCACCCGTCTCCTGGGGGGTCGGCACGCCCGCGCCTGCCGCTTCACCAACCTCATCAGCAACAGGACCAGCCTGGTCCGACGCGGCGCAGCCGCAGTTCTCGATGCCGTCTCGCGCGCTACCACCGGAACTAGTCCTACGGACGTCACCAGCGCTACGCGCCGAAGGCGCTTGATCTGTCTCGGAAGGTGACTCGGAAGGTGTCTCAGAAGGTTGTGGGACTACAAGTCCCGGGGGTGCGGACTGGTAGTCCGGGGGGTGGGGACTAGTAGTCCCGGGGGTGCCCTCGAAATCGAGAGTTCCCAGGTCACCCGACTGGTCTACGTCCTTCGGCCGCTTCACCCCCTTGTCCGTCCGCGTCTTCTTGGGCGGGGCCGGGGCGAGCTTCGGCCGGTTCTCCGGGGTCAGCGCACAGCGCCCGAGCCCGGCCCGCTGGTCGTTGATGTCGGCAAGCTGCTCCGGCCCCCACCAACTCGCCGGGATCATCACCTCCCAGATCACCGGCCGCTGCTCCTCCGGGATGCGCAACCACACCTCGGACTGGTGGTCTTCCTGCCGCTTGAGCAGGCCACGGGCCTCCATCTCGCGGCACCGGCGGCCGGCGGTCTTCGGGTCCACCCGCGCCTTCTCGGCCAGCGTCTTGTACGACCGGAAGCAGTTGCACCCGTCGAAGTCGCCTTTGATCACCAGGGCGACGAGGATTGCCCGCTCTTCGGCGTCGCGCACCGGAGCGTGGTCAACCGCCCAGAGGATCGGGTACAGGCTCACCCGGCCACCCCCGGCGGCTGTCCGGCGCGGGCGTGGGGGCTGGTGAGGCGTGAGTGTGTGGTGCTCACGGGCGCCTCAGCTCTCTACTGGTGGGGGGACGGTGGGTGTCAGGACTCGATCTCGAACGGGTCCGGTGCGACGTGGGGCCGTAGCCGCTCGGCGAACTTCGGCGACAGCGCCGTGAAGTTCTTGTTGAAGGCGGGCCGGGCCCACGAGACCGTCGCTATCTCCGCGAGGCGTACGTCTCCGGTGCAGTCGCGCAGGTAGTAGGACAGCGCGACGTACCGGGCCTGGTACCACCACTGCGACTTGTGCCGGTGCGCGGTGAAGCGGCCCAGGTAGTCCCAGGTCTTGCCGACGTAGAGCAGGGAACGGTCGGCGTCGTAGAAGCGGTAGAGGCCGCCCCAGCCGATGGCCCGCTCCTCGGCGGTCACCACCTTGTGCCAGACCTCGTGAGGGTCGAAGGGGCGTGCCGGACGGTGGACAGGGTCCATCCCGACCAGTTCGCCCATGGGCTCGATGATCATGAGCGCCATCATAGCCTCTATAGCGCTTATGTACATGAAGGCGAGGCGGTGACGTACAGTGGCGCCATGACGGACACCAGCACCAGGACCGAGCACGTCGAGCGGATCGCGGACGTACGGAACTCGTTCGCCGACGCCGTAGGCCGCGCCCGCTACAGCGGCGAGGTGACCGTGCTCACCAGCCGGGGCAAGCGCGCGGCGGCCATCGTCCCCATGGAGTTCTACGAGAGCGCGCTTACCGCCCTCGGCGAGACAGCGGTGGCGGCGCCCGCGAAGTCGAAGAAGGACTGACGCCCCGCTCACTCCAGGCCGTCCCAGAGCCGGGCGGCCGTTTCGTCGCGCCTGCGCTGCGCCGCTACGGCGTCCGCGACGCCCCACCGGCGGTACAGACGGCGCCGCTCAGGCATGGTGAGCCGGACGGCCCGGGAGTAGACCGAGCGCACCACGGCGTACGGCGCGCACCAGGTCGGGAACGGGTCCTCGTCGGTCTCCTCGACGTCGCCCACCGGCTGGACCACGTACAGGTCGCCGAGCCAGTAGCGCGAGGCGTACCAGCGGGCGTACTCGCGGTCCGAGGTGACATAGACGCGGTCCGGTCGTCCGGTCGGCGGGTCGATCACGCCGAGTCCGGGCACGGTGTAGGACTCGCCGGCCGCGCGCGCTTCGCAGATCCGGCAGCCGTCTACGACGTGCGGGGGGCTGGGGACTAGTAGGGCCCCGGGGTTGAGGCCGGGCCTGCCGCCGTGGAAGAGCCGCGGCAGGTCGGCGGGGTCAACGCTCATCAGGTCTCCGTGCAGGCGGGGCGAGGAGGGGGCCGGGGGACTGCCGACCGGCGGCGGGGCGGCCGTCACGTCCGGCTCCGGCCCTTGAGGCGGTACGCGCTCAGGTCGGCGACACCGGGCGGTAGCGCGGCCGGCGCGGCGGCCGGCGGCTTGAGCTTCTTCGGGCACGTCGCGACGTGCGGCATGTACGTCTTCTCCCAGGCCGCGGCCGGTAGTTCGTCGGTGGGTCGTCGGGAGCGGAAGACGCCGTGGCCGTCGCGGAACGCCACGGTGTTCCCGTCCTGGTCCGGCGCGGGGTTCACGGCGAGGCGTTTCCCGGCGTCGGTGACGGTCCACAGCACTTCGCGGTGGCAGTCCGGGCAGTACGAGGTCCGGCGCATCGGGGTGTCTTCCTCTCCGTGCGGGGCGGGGAGAGGCCGGGCCGTGGTGTGGCCCGGCCCCCGGTGATCAGGTGGAGCGGGTCAGCAGATGTCGTGGTGGTGGTGGACGACGTGGTGTGTGGGGTGGGCGTGGTGGACGACCACGTGATGGGTGACCACGGGCGCCGGGTGGACTACGTGGTGCACGACCACGTGGTGCGTGGTCGCCGGCCTGGGGGCGGCGTGGTGCACGACCACGTGGTGGGTTGTCGCCGGCCGCGCCACCGGGCGCGGCGCCGGGCGCGGGGCGGGCTTGCGCAGCGACACCCGAGGACGGGACGCGGGGTGCGGAGCGGGCCGGGCCGGCGCCTCGTACGCGGCGAGCGCCAGCGCGTCACAGTCGTCGTAGTGGTGGCTCGACTTGCCGCACGCGCTGAGCAGCGTCACAAGGAGGCCGAGGGCGAATGCCCCGGACGCGGCGGCGGTGACCAGGTTCTTACGGGTGTTCTTCACTTCGCGTCCGCCGTCCGGTTGTCCCGGTCACCACGACGGCCGCGCAGTGTGACGCCCGCCTCCTGGAGCAGGGTCCTGGTCAGGCCGAACGACAGGTCGAAGTCCGCGGCC
>NZ_CP134607.1 GCF_031844685.1 Streptomyces sp. ITFR-21 | reverse complement strand
CCACATCGCTGCGCGATGTGCAAGCGAGACGCCTCGCTTCGCTCTGCGTGACCGCGCTCCGCGCGGTCTGCCCGGCGTAGCCGGGCCAACCCCTCCGCTTCGCTCCAGGGTTGACGGCCCGCCATGCGGCGGGCTCCGCCCGCCTCCTGGCGGGCCTTGGCCCCTCGCTCCGCTCGGGTCCTGGCGGTGCGCGTTGCGCCCCGCAACCGGTGCGGGAACAGCCGTTCGGCGCGGCCCGTACGGGGCGGGCAACAAGCAGGCTGGCTAGGAGGGGAGGGGTGGGCACGGTTGGCCGGCCGGGGGTGGTGGGGGGTTGGGGCGGTGAGGGTGACCGGGGTGGGTGTGGTCGGGTCAGGGTGCGGCGGGGGTCGGGACTGGTCAGGGGGCAGGGGCGGATCGGTTTCGGACAGTTCCGGTTGTGGGGGCTGATCCGTGGTGCGTCAACGTGGCGACTGCGCTAACCTCTGGACTCAGACACCACCCCCGGAGCACACTCGCCCAGGGCGCATCGCGGCGTCTGAATCCACCGATCGCGTTGATAGACGCGCTGCCGGAATTCCCGCTATTCACGCTGAGGAAATGTGCTTGCGAAACCCATTACTGCGGCCGGTAATTACCTCAGCCGAAGAACAGAAACCCGTTCGTCCTTTCTGCCGGAATTCAGCGTACGGAGGTACAGGAGCTGTGTGGCCGCCAGGCCGCGCGGCGGAACCGTCCACGGTGGCCGGCCCCGCTGCTGGCGTTTGTCCGTCACGACCGGCACCGCCCGAGACTCAGGGACCGCTGGCGCCGTCCACGGCCCGCAGGGTGGCCGCACAGCCGCACGCGAAGCCGCCTCCGCCACGACGGGGTCCGGCCCGCGCGGGTGCGCGTACCTGATGGAGATCAAGAGGCGGACGATCATCGCCGCTGGTCATGGCGTCGGGGTGTATCAATGCGGGCTATTCGAATGTCACTCTGGGACGCACCTTTCCCCTGTAGGGGAAATGATCGAGCGTCAGGAGCCCCTGGTTCGGCGTGTCGGGTTCCCCTGGAGGGGAACCGCGGGCTACGGTCGGCCCGCGTACATCGTTCCCCTGGAGGGGAAACCCCGAGGTGAGGAGCAGCATGGGCCGGGTCAGGCCAGCGGTGAACACCAGCACCGGCGAGTACGTCCAGCTGGAGCTGCTCGGAGCCGATGAGGACAAGGAGCCGTACGACTGGAGCGGTGGCGGCCGGCACGTGAACGCAAGCAAGGTCAACGGCGCCGCGCTGTGGGCGAAGGACAGCGGGTATACGAAGAATGACAAGCTGGTCTACGGCCACTACCTGTTCAACGCGCCCGTGGGTGACCAGCCGCTGCGGCAGAGTTTCCGCGAGATCGCCGCTGAGCTGGAGTTGCGTGCGAATGCTGTGGGCAAGTCGGTGGGTAATCTTCACCGCGGGGGTTACCTGGTGCTGGCGGAGACCGTTGGCCGGGTGGTCTTCTACAAGCTCAACGCCCGGGCCGCCTTCGACGGGTCCTCCCTGCGGCAGCGCAGGGCTGCCGAGAAGGTTCCGCGCCCTGTGGTTCCGTGCCCGCCTGAGATGAATGAGGAGGCCGCGTCATGACGTCGCCCGCCGCTGAGCAGCTCGAAGAGCCGCGCTTCATGGAGGCCGGCGAGCTCAATGCCCTGCTGCTGCGCTCGCAGCTCAAGCAGGGCGCGGACGTGAAGGTGCTGTGGTTCTACGCCACCGCCGTCCCGATGGGCGAGCCGGTGCCCAGCACTGCGACCGACATCGGCAAGTCGGTGGGCCTGAGCACCACCAGCGCCTCGCGCAGCATCGGCCGGCTCGCAGAGCACGGCTGGCTCCAGCTCGCGTACACGGCCGTCGGCGTGAAGTTCTACCGTCTCGGTCCCGCTGCGATCGGCCCGGCCGTCCAGCAGCCCGCCGACGGCCACGACGACGTCGACGCGCCCCTCGCGGTCGTCCACCAGCTGCACGGCCACCGCTGACCCGCCTCGCGGGCATGGCAACGGCGCCGCACTCCCGAGGTGCGGCGCCGTTGCCATGCCCGCGAGGCGGAGGGGGCGTTGCATCGTTCCCCCCGGCGGGAAACTCGCAGGCAGCGGGCTGGTTTCACCGCCGCCAGGAGCTCCGGTTGCTGCACGGTGACCAGGCACGCAGCACCGGGGCGTTGCATCGTTCCCCCCGGCGGGAAACGGGGGTGCAGCAACCGCGTGCTGCACGAGCAGCGCCCTTGTGCCACCTGGCCCGTGGGCATGTCCCAAAGCTCCGCAGCAACCGGAGCAGCACACGCCGGTTGCTGCGGTTGCTGCACACCAGTGCTGCAACCGCAGCAACCGGAGCAGCACACGCCGGTTGCTGCGGTTGCTGCACACCAGTGCTGCACGCTGCTGCTCCCGTTGTTGCAACCGGGGTGGCGTGCCGCGGACCGGGCGGGTGTCGTTGGGTGTGCGTAACGACCACGAGGGCGCTGGGCGAGGCGCTGCGCCGCGATGCGGCGGTGCTGCTGGAGAGGGGGGTTGAGGAACATCGGCGCAAGATCGTGCGTCTGTACGCTCCGTGATCGCCCTGCCGCAGATAATGCGCTGTTATCTGCGGCACCGGCCACCGTGAGCTGCAGCTACACCAGATTAGGAGTGCGTGAAGCGCCCCCGTTATCTGCGGCATGGCCGTTATGAGCCTGTCTTGGTTCCGATGTTCCCTCAACCCTCCGAAGCCGACCTTCACGCGCCAGCAGGCGTACGGATCGGTGTCTGCCCGTACAGGATCTTCTCGGCCGCCACCTTCTCGTCCACCCACACCACGCCCTCGCCGCGGCAGTCCTCGCACTTGGCCCAGGCCGGCCCGACCTCGTCGCTATCCTCGACCTCGGCCCAGATGACTTGTACGGACCCGTCCCCGTCGCACTCGTCGCACTCGAACTCGTACTCGCCTTCTACCAATGCCATCGCGCGATGCCTCCCCGGGGGTCGATTTGGAATGGGAGGTGATCCTACGCGCCTGCCGATGTGTCCCGTTCCCAGTTCAACGCCCAATCAGGGTCCGAGAGGGCTTAGCGCCGGTTTTCGTTCCGATGTTCCTCAACACCCGAGAGCTACCGGGCCGGCTCCTGGGTGCCGGACCCGGCCGCCTGTTCCTGCCGAACCGAACGGTCCTACTCGCCGACCCCGTGCGTACCCGCCTGGCTGCCTACCTGGACTACCGAAACCACCGCTGGCCCCGCACCGCCAACACCCACCTGTTCCTCTCCCAGACCACAGGCTGCGGCGTGGAACCGGTCAGCCACGTCTGGATCAACGACGTGCTCGGCATGCCCACCAGCCGGCTCCGCGAAGACCGCCTCCTCCATGAAGCCGAGGCCACCGGTGGCGACCCCCGCCGCATCTGCGACCTGTTCGGCCTGTCCGTCGGCGCGGCCCTGCGCTACACCGGCACCATCGACCAACCCGGCCTCATCGAACACGGCCTCCGCACTGCGGGACCCGCACCGAGACCAGAGCCTGGGTAAGAGGCATTACCAGATGAGCCAGAACCCCCCCCGGTCTTGAACCTCTGATGGAGGTCCCCCATATACGCGTGGGAGGGCGCTGGGCACGGTGTTTACGCCGTTCACAGCGCCGTCCATGCTAGGCCCCGTGAACATCGAAGACGTGCGTGCGGCGCTCAGCGCCGGAGACTTTGCGGCATTGATAGGCATTGAAGAGTGCGGATGGATGGACGTGAAGTCTGCGCCCTACATGGTCGACGAAGGGCCTCGCCCCAAGGAAGAGCTCGTCAAGGACGTCGCTGGCTTTGCCAACACCGCGACCGGTGGGCTGCTCATCATCGGCTTCAAGGCGATCAAGGCCAACGGAGTGGAGACCGTCTCGGAAGTCAACGCAGTGCCACGGACGCTGGTCGACACGGAGACGTACCGCAAGTTGATCGACGAGCGGGTCTACCCGCACATTGAGGGCCTGGAGCTGAAATGGGTCGAGTGCGGGAACGGCAAAGGAGTGTTGAGCATTGACATCCCAGCTCAGCCCGCCAGCGCGCGCCCGTTCGTGATTCCGCCGCCTACCAGGAAGGACTCGCCGTCGGTCGCAGGTCTCGCTGTCCCCGTGCGACGGGGAGACCAGACTGTTTTCTGGAGCCGCCAGGAGACTCACCGCCAGCTGTCCGCAGGGTGGATGGCCATCGGAGCCCCGGCTACCGACGACAGCGGCGTGCGTCGAGCGGCCGAGGGGTCCGTCGCACTGCACGGGAACACTGCGGACCGGTCCAAGGCGCAGCGGATCCTTGCTGCGATGCCCTTTGACGCGCCCTGGCTCCGCATGCTCCAGGGCCGGCCAACGATGCGCCGGGTCAGGGCGGATGTCACGCGAGCGATCGACACGGCCTGGGATAGCCTCATCGCCGACAACGACATCAAATTCCTCGATCCTGAACTGGTGGACGCGCACGCTACGTTCATGGACAGCCTCCGCCGAGTGATCGACGAACTTGACGGCATGTTCGACCCGGATGACGGCTCCAGCCCCCCGGCCTACGTAGAGGTCCCCCCGGAGTGGAAGCGCTCTGACCCCGAGCGGTACCAGCAGATGTTGGCCGACCTGTCCGAGGCTCGTGACGCTTTCCTTGAGGCGCGCATCGAACTCATGAACTCGCTGAACCGCAGGGGCCTCTTGAGCTGAGCCAGACGCGACCACACAGCGAGCAGTGCCCGACGACTGGGCGACGTGGGCAAGCGGCGAGTTGGTGCACTCCGGAAGGGGCCAGCAGCTCCTCACGTCGGCGGGCTGTCCGCGGCCATGACTGCCTCCGCGTAGCGGGAGCGTCGCATGTTGGGCGAACATGAGGCTACGCGCCCCAGTCGCAGCCCTGAATCGCCGATCCTCGTGCACAGCCAGCCCCTTCCAGCCGAATATCGCCAGCTCCATCGAGGTTCCAGCGACCCCTACACCGGTGCCCCTCGGTTCGGCAGGCTCGGAGAAACCCGAGCCTGCTCCGGTACCGTTCTGAACGCACGACCCGTGAGTTCGGCTACGAGGCCACTTCGGAAAACTCGAACCCACGGCCTTTTGCTTTGGCGCGCAGTTCCTCAAGCGCGGCCTGGCCGTCGCCGAACGCCTCTTCGGCCTCGCGGCGTTCCCGTAGCGCCTGGTTCTGCCGCTCGATCGCGGCGCGGACAGATGGGGCGAGCTTGTCGCCCTGCTCCACCTTGCCGGCCTGGAGGGCGGTGAGCGCCTGGCGGTAGCCGGCGGAGGCGTCCTCGCGAGTGCGCACCGGCCCGGCCGGCTCCGGCGCGGCAGCCGGAGACACCTCGGCGGCCGGAGCGGAGGTCCGGGTGCCGGGCGGCAGGACGCGGATGCTGCGCACCGCTTCACGGCCAGCGACCTGGTTGGCCATGGCGACCAGGCGGGCGGTGCTCATCCGCAGTTGGGTGGCGTAGGCGGGCGAGTCCGGCAGCAGGTCCAGGCGGCCGGTGTCGGCGTCGAAGGCGACTGCCTTCACGTGCGGGGCGAGGTCGGGCGCGATGGCCGGCCACTGCTGCAGCACGGTCCCGCCGGCGGCCGGGACCTCCCACGCCCGCTCGGTGACGAGCTGCTGGAACGCCGCCGCCAGGCCGACCGGTTCGCGGCCGTCGCCGCGTACGGACCGACCGACCCGGACGCGGCGGGGCTTGCCCGCCCCGGGCTGCTCGCCGCGCTTGCGGGCGGTGGCCTTGGCGGCCTGCAACGCGACCCGGGCCAGGTCCACACCGGACGGTGCCGTCGACGCCGCGGACTCTGGCGGCCGCGGGGCGCTGCTGGGGTCGGTGCTGGTCACTGCTGCCCCCTGTCGATGCCGAACTCGCTGAGCGACGTCATGGAGGCCAGCTGCCGGGCGCGGTGGACCAGGCCGGTGCCGTAGATGCGCTCCGCGGCCGCCGGTCCCCACCACTCCACGGCCATGCTGATCAGCGACGTCTCACCCCTCATCAGCTCCGCGGCCGCCGCCCGGCGCATCTCCGCGATCTCGGTCGCGGTGAGATCCTGCGGGCCCGAAAGCTCCGGCAGCCCTTCGGCGTCGGCTGCCCGCGGCTTGGGCGCGAAGGCCTGCCCGAGCAGCTGGTCGACCTCGCTTCGCACGGCGGCGCTGCGCGGCGCCTGCCAGGCGCCCTCGCTGCGTTCTTGGCTGTTGCGGACCTGCTGAATGCGGTCCTTGCGGGCGGCATCGACGGCGGCGTTGCGGTGGTCGACCTGCGCGGCGCGCTGCTGGCGGGTGGTCCAGCCGGGCATGGTCGCCATGCCGCGCATCCGGGCCGCGAGGAACCCGGAAGCCCGCCGTACGCCGCCGGGCGGCTCCTGGCGCAGGTCCAGGACAGCCAGGACCTCATCGGCCGTCCAGCCCGCGTCGGAGACCTCGTTGACCGCCCACGCGATCCGCGCCTTGTCGGCAGGACGCAGCCACGGCACCCGCCGCATCAGCTCCCCTGCCAGGGAGAACCGCTGCCCAACCTGGTTGAGCTTCCGCGGCCCGCGCTTGGCCTTCCTCGGGTGAGACGACTCGTGCTGCCCGCTTGCGAGCTTGTCCTCAGAGGGATCAGGGGTACTACCGGCAGTGGAGACAGTTGAGGTACCACCCTGCATTGGGGTGCAACGGCCCTCGCCCAAATCCGGCCCGGAAACCGGCTCCTGGCCGTGCTGCCCGCTCTCCGCTGCACCCTGCGCCGACGCCGCCGGCGAGACCTTCGCCGACCGCCTCGAGGCCGCCTTCTTCTTCGGCTTGCGGACCTTCCGGGCCGCCTTCTTCGCCAGCTTCGCCATCGCCTCCCGGCCCGCCTCGCCCATCCCGGCCACCGCCCGCGTGTAGTCCGGCGCCGCCTCATACCGCTGCACCGTGCGGATCCCCAGCGCAGCGTCGAACTCCGGCGGGACCATCAGCACGAACTCGCTCGCCTTCCGGTCCCCGCCCTTGGCCCGGGTCCCCTGGAACACCCACACCAGCAGGCCCGTCTCCCGCAGCATCCGCAGGTGGTTCTCCACCGACCGCTTGCACAGACCCGTGCGCGCCATCAGCAGCTCGATCCCGGGACGGCACTGGACGAACTTCGCCAGCTCCTGGGCAACGCGCACCGTCGTGGGACCGAACGAGCGCGGCCCGGACTTGTGGTGCCGACGCGGCTCGTACAGGCCGCTGCCCGCCACCCAGTGCACCGCCTGCATCCAGCTGTAGCCGTCCATCGCCAGTCGGCTCGCCGACGTCGACAGCCAGTGCGAGGCCTCCGGCACGAACAGCTCCGGGAGCTCCGCCAGCACGTCGACCGCGTCGTCGCCTGGCAGGCCGGGACGGCGCGGCGACGGAACCCGCACAGCGGCCGTTGCCGCCGCGGTGCTCATCGGCCCACCCGGGCCGGCGTCGGGACAGAAGTCATCCGGCGACCGTGGAACAGATCGCCTGTGGATAGAGGACAGAGAACGCGGGCCGCGAGGCGGCCGCCTGTGGACGAAGGGGTGCTCACGTCTTCTACAGGTGTCGGAATCGCTGACCGTGTGACGGCCGCGAGCAACGACTTTCGATCAGCTCCGCAGGCCGGTCCGGGGACACCACATCGTGTGATGTCCGCCACGGCGTAACCGCGGCGGGGCCGCTCGGATGGCTGAATCAGGGATACGCGGGCACGCCAGAACTGGCGCACCCACCGGTGCGCGTGCAAAATGGCAGACGCCTCCTTCCGTACGGATGAGGGCATGACGAAGCCCCTCGGGTGCTTTGTTGATCTCGGCCAGAGATCGGATAGTTCGACCGGCGCCAACCGGCGAACCACGGGAGAGCCGCCAAGCTCTCCGGTGACATGTGGGGTGCTCAGCCCGAGACGATGGGGATCGTCTCCGTGGACCAGAACCCCGGCGGCTCTGCCGCCACCGACCTACGTCATCCCGGCCCCCTCAGCAGAGGTGCGGACCGGGATGACGTGCGTTTGGGCAGCACGAACAGCCCGGCGAAGGTCCAGCAACCCATGGCTGCTGACCCCACGGCGGGGTTCGGTCTTGGAACGCGAATGGGCGGGTACCCTGATCACGTCGCCATCCCTTCGTTGCAAGGGTGTGCGGCCGGCCGACCGGACCCCCATCACAAGGTCCTCGGCCCCGTGGCCCCGCTCGCCTTGCTCAAGGGCGATCGACGGGGCCACACTCACGTTTTGATCAACGTCGGTGGTCACTGTACCGTTCCGCAGCCACGGCGAGTGCACGGGGTCGTGACGTGTCGTCACCACGGGCGTGGTCATGCCCACCATCCTCGGTGCCGCATTCAGCCCGATGGGCCAAACACGCCGAACGACCTCCCCTGGTCCCGCCAGGCGCGCGCTGACCTTCCGCCAGGTCCCGCGTGACGGGACGACGTTGGCGAACATGCCCGCTACCTCCCTTCCGACCTTCGAGATCGCGACCGTACGTCGCTGGACACCGGCTCGACTACACACCTCAAGGGGTGTATCCAACGGCAGGCCCGGACCGTAGCCCACCCAAGCGGCCCTGCCTACAAAGCATTTACTTTGCAAACCCCGGGTGAAAACGCTCTGACCAGGCACGATCAAGTCGGCATTTCTAGTTCGTACTCGTGGCGTCCTGGATGACCGAGGAAGAGGCAGCACACCTCGGACATGACTGCTCCCGGCATGGTCTCCGCCGGGCAGTTCGCTGTTGGGACTACGTCGCGACGACCATCCTGGTCCTCCCACCGGACCCACCAGGACACTGCTTCCCCGTTGGCCAAACGGCCGGCCCCAATCGGCTTCGAACAGTCCCCCAGCGCATGGTGCGGTCCTGGGTGAGCAGTCTCCAGCTCGCACGACAACTCCGCCTCGACCAAATCGTCGGCGTGCGGAATCTCCGAGAGGAACCGCAGCTCCCGTTCGGACAGAGTGATCGGCTCTGCGCACCTGTAGTGCTTTGCCATCCATCCCTCCTCTCCGCCCGCCTAGGCAAGACGTCGTGCGAGCTGGTGTCACTGGCCACCTCGCAGTTCTCGCAGGTGGGCGACGAACTCGCGAGCCTCGTCAGCATGTCCGTACTGGGCTTGGAGGACCTGTCCAAGGTCGGCTGCGACCATCGCCAGCGACGGCAGCGAGCGGCGGGTGCCACTGAGCGCCTGCTCTCCGTACGCCAGCGCCGTGTCCAAGTCGCCTTCGCGGGCCGCGACCACGCCCAACGTCACGCGGGCCTCAGCGATCCGCATGGGTGAGCGCTCCACCCCGTCGAAATCCGTGCCCGCCCGGATCACCTCGGTCGCCAGCTGCTCCGCGAGCCGGTTCTCGCCGACCTTGCGCAGGGCGTCCATCCGGTAGAAGTCGTACTTGCCGGGGTCCACGACGAAGTGGTCCTCGATGTTCTCCGGGTACGGCAACCGCTCCAGCAACTGGCGGCCCTTGTCGAGCGCCACCTCAGTCTGCGTCCGGTCTCCGAGTCGGGCCCACGCCTTCGCCTGCTGCGCGTACAGCTGCGCGGCCACGGACTCGTTCGGCGCCACGGCGACGCCGGCCTCCGAGGCCGCGATGACGCCGCGGTAGTCACCCCGGGTCAGCGCGAACCAGGCGCGCATCTCGTGCGCCCACCCCTGCACGCTCAGCTCCCCAGCTTCCTGCCCGAGCATCAGTGCGGCCTGCCGGGTCGCCTCCGCGTCCCGCGGCCGCCCGGAGTCGTACTCCACGCAGCCCACCAGCAGCGACAGCTTGCCGGCGAGCGCGATGATCTCGCGGTGCTGCGCCAGGCTCACCCGCTGGTGCTGGAGCCCGACGACCCGCGCGAGCCAAGCCTTGCCCTCCAGGAGCAGCTGGTCGGCGGGCAAGTAGGCGTACTCGCAGCACAGGCGGTCTGCGGTGATCCGCAGCGCGTCCAGCGTCGCGGTGTCGACGTCGGATGCTCGCAGCCGAGCGATGATGTCCACGGTGTCCATGCCGCTGACCTGCAACACTTCCGCTCGGCCGTCGCGGCGGCTGCGCTCGGGGAAGAACGCACCCGTGGTGGTGCCGAAGGTCTGAGCGATGGCCGATCGGTACTTGACCGGCTGCGCGTCCCCGGCCTCCCAGCGCTTCCACTGCCGCAGCAGGTCGTGCTCTCCGACCACCTGGTCATCGGGGAGGCGGGCCATCAGCGCGCGCACCGCGTCGGTCTGGGACCAGTCGCGCGCTGCCCGCTCCTCAACCATCCGGCGTGCCCAGTCGGGCCGTTCGTCAGCAGCCATGGCTCCTCTTCCCCGGGCACGTCGTGCGGCGCGACCAGCCCGGCGACGCGGGAACGCCCGCGCAGAGCTGGCCGGCCCTTCCGGTGCCGAGCATGGCACGCAGCCCTGACGGTGCGGAGGTGACAAGAGCTGGTGACATCTCAGATGTCACCCCCACATGTCACTTTCCGTAGCGGAAACGACAGAGCACGGTGAGCGCCAGTCCCCGCGGATGCGACGGAGGAGGTGCTCACAATGATCGGCTGCCGCTTAGTCAAGAGCGTCCGCCCGTTCGGCCAGCTCGAGCAGCTCGCGCGGTGCGTTGGGACCGGCGATCAGCACCAGCTCACGGATGGTTGCGCGCGAGGCCTGGTGAGTCTGGATCGTCTCGGGAGCTACGGCTTCCGCGCGCAGCAGGCAGTCGAGGGCTTCGCCCCCGTGGCGCCGCTGCGCGTGAGCTCGCCCCAGGTCCATCAGCAACCGCCCCTGGCGCTCAGGCGAGAGGTCGTCGGCGTTGATGGCCAAGCCGATATCGAGGGCTTCGCCTGCGTCGCCGAGATCGACGGCCGTGCTGACCGCCTGGATTTCGACGTTGACCGGGCCGAACTCGAGGTTGAAGTCGTTCCGGTTCTCGCCCAGGCGATCGGCGATCACCCGGGCCTGTGCGATCTCTTCCTTGGCTTCGGCGCGGGCGCCAGCACGTGCGTGTACCAGGGCCAGGGCCAAATGCAGGGAGCCGAGCACGGACAGCGCCGGCGGTGCGTCGACGCCCCGGCCTTCCAGAGCCTCGATTGCGGTGCGCGCGGCGTGTTCGGCCTGGCCAAGGCTGCGCAGGCGAACGAACGCCTGGACCATGCGGAAGACGCTGGCACAGACATGGAGCGGATCACCGGAGCGCTCCGCGGCGAAGACGGCGCGGTCGGCCGCGACCCAGGCAGCGTCGGCTTCGCCCTGTCGGACGAACGCGGCGGACAGAGCCTGGTAGGCGCGGGACAGCAGCAGGTGCAGGTCGGCTTGGTGCTGCTCCGCGATCGTGCGGGCTACCCGCTCGAGCTCCGGGAGCAGGTCCACCGCGAGGGCGCTGACCTGAGCGAGCTGCCCCGCATGGGTGAGCTCCCACAGGTCGTCGACGTCGCCTCGAAGTGCGTCCAGCGGCCGGTCGGCGTCGTCACCGAGGCCGGACAGCAGGGTGCGAAGGGCCGGGTGGCCGGAGATCAGCCGGCGCGTCTCGTCCAGGTCGTTCGACAAGGAGAGCGGGGCGGGAGCCGATGACGGCCCGCCAAGGTCCGTCGATGCGTCGGGCAGCAACTGCTGGACAGACACGGCCAGTTCGTCGGCCAGCTGCTGGAGCAGATCGACTCGCTGGACCGGCTGCACCCCACGCTCTACCTGCGACATCCAGCTACTCGTCTTGCCGAGTGCCGCTGCGAGTTCAGCCTGAGTGCGACCCCGCTCCTTGCGGAACTTCTGCACCCGCTGCCCGAAGGCGCGGTCTGCCGGGTCGACGTCTCTTCCGGTCGGCTTCATCACCCCTCCGATCCGGGGCGCTTGCTGAGGCCGGCCACCTCGTTGAGGAACGTCACCTCGGTCCCAGCCAGGAACTGGCTACGGGCGGCGAGGAAACGCTTGGTGTGCGGCTGGTCCTCGTGGGCTTGGAAGGCATCCCGGTCGGCGTACAGCTCGTAGAAGACCCGCACCAGCGGTTCATCGACCGGCTCGTGCACGGCGTAGACGAGCGTGCCGGGCTCGGTGCGGATGCCCACCGCAGTCTGGGCGACCAGCTCATCGAACTGCTGGGCAGCGGTGGTGTCTCGCAGGGTGAAGCGCACTACCAGTGCGTATCCGCTGGGCACGGTGCTGCCTCCCTCTCTCTGTCGCGTCGTCACGGACACATTCTCACACTAGGCGCGAGAGTGCTAGATAGAACTTGAGGTGTTGACTCGCACTCACAGTGCTACTACCTTCGAGATGTGGCGCCCGGACCTCCCCTTCGTGGGCGGGGAAAGGCAGCGCTCGTTCCTTAAGAACTGAAGATGCGGATCGCTGGGTGACGACACCCGACCCTGACCAGGCGACTGGTGAGGTGAGCGGGAAGGTAACCGGCGCGCCAGTCCTTGTGGGGCTGGTTGATCCGCGTCAGAAGGGCCGGCTGGGGCCAGACAACCCAGCCACCGCTAACGGCGGTGCAGGTCGGGGGAGCGAGAGTGACCCTGTTCTGCGCCACGGAGAGCCGAGCGATACACCCGCCCCCGCACCTCGGTGCGCGGCCGCGCGACCTTAGACGCTCTCCAGCCGGTGACCGGTCAACAACATCGCACGGTGGGGAAGGTGAACCGCCGCCGTGGGACACGCCACCTCCCAGACGAAAGGTGGCCAGGCGCGAGGAAGAAGACGCGCCACTCAAGCAGCGTTCCTGTGCTGCCCGTCTTCGCCGCCCGCACCACACGGGGCGGCGCTGGCGGGGGATGCAGGACCGACACGCAACATGCGAAGGCCCCGGGCGGCTACCCGGGGCCTTTCGTCGTCGGTCGCTCCACCCCAGCTCATCACCAGAGAGTCGAGTAGGAGTGCGACCTTGACGTACATCATGACATCCCCCTCGCCGATCGTGCGCGGGGACAGCGACCCGGACATGGACGAAGCACTGCGCCGCGTCCGGCAGGACAACAAGGGCGGAGCGCGGTGACCGCGCCGGCCGCCGCCACGACGTACGGCACCGGCACGATGACCGAGCAGGGGCCGGCGCTTCCGGCCTCGGTCCCCGGCCTGTACCTGCGCCGCCGGCCCGGCGGATTCACCGCGCACATCACCGCCAGCGAGCACAGCCTGACCGCCGTCCGGCACCTGACCGCGGACGTCCTCCAGGCCTACGGCGCCGACCTCGAGTCGGCCGGCGCCGCGCAGCTGGTGCTGTCCGAGCTGATCGGCAACGCGGTGCGCGCCTGCGGCGACCACGTCCCGCTGGTCGTCGACGTCTACCGCAACCGCGACGGCATCACGGTGGCCGTGCACGACCCGGCCCCGGACCTGCTGCCGCACCGCACCGCGGGCGACGGCCTGGCGGAGTCCGGGCGCGGCCTGGTCCTGCTGGACCTGCTCGCCCCCGGCTGGACCGTCGACCGCAGCCCGATCGGCAAGCAGATCCGCTGCCGCCTGGTCGCGGACACGAAGTAGCAGCGCACCGGCCGGGGCGGCCGGGAGGTCAGCCCGTTGATGGCGTGCACGCCGCGCCGGAGAGCCGCGATCACCGCCGCCCCGACCTGCTGAACACCCCTTGACGCACGATCACGACTGAGGAGACGCCATGGATTGGCGACACCAGGCACAGTGCACGGACGAAGACCCCGAGCTGTTCTTCCCGGTCGGCAACGCGGGCCCCGCGCTGCTGCAGATCGAGGAGGCCAAGAGCGTGTGCCGACGCTGCCCGGTGATGGACCACTGCCTGCAGTGGGCGCTGGAGTCGGGCCAGGAGCACGGCGTGTGGGGCGGCCTGTCGGAGGACGAACGCCGCAGCATGCGGCGCCGCGCCGCCCGCAACCGCGCCGCCAACCGCGCGAAGAACACGGAGGTGTCGGTATGAGGATCAGCCTTCGCCGCAGCTCCCCGTACAAGGACTGGACCGCCGCCGACTACGACTCCTTCGAGGTCCTGGTCGCCGCCGGAGTCCGCCGCCCGGCGGCCCGTGTCTCCCGCGCCCGCGCCTCCCGCCCGGTACGCCGGGCGGTGCGCGCCGCACTGCGCAGCGCTCACGGCCGGACCGGCCGCCGCACGCGGCCGGCCACCGAGCCGCTGCACAGCCCCGCCAACTGACCCGCACCGTCTGTCGGTTGCCTCCCCCGCCCGTCCCGCCACCCGCGGGGACGGACGGGGCAGAGGGGAGCCGGACAGCCCGGACCACCACATACGAAGGAGGCGCCGTGGCCGACCAGTCGCGCCAGCAGCGCACCGCCGACACCGCCCCGCGCAGCACCCGCTACAAGGCGGGCGACTACGTCCTGTACCGCGACGCGGAGAAGTTCTGGACCGGCAAGCCGGGCCACACCACCATCTGCAAGGTGGAGCGCGGCTGGGTCAACGTCAACTCCAACGAGAAGATGTACGACCTGGTGGAGGTGGCGACCAAGCGCTACCTGTCCGCCCACCCCGACTACATGCGGCTGCTCCCGGCCGTCGACGCGATGCACGACATCGACACCGCGCCGCTGAGCGACCCCGACGCCGGGGCGATGTCCCCGGCCGCCGTCGCCTGGCTGCGCCAGGTACTGCGGACCGACACCGGCCAGCCGCAACTCCCCGTCACGGACTGACGCGGGAACGCCCGCCCTCGGCAATTGAGGTGCCGAGGCCGGGCGCACCGCTCAGCGTGCCACCCCGACCCGACCCCCGTCACCAGCGCCCCCGGCCGACTCGCCGGGGGCGCTGCGCGTTCCAGGAAGGACATCCGGTGACCAAGTCCGCCACCGCCAACCGCCGCCGGAAGGCCGCGGCCGCGCCGCCGCGCCAGCGCCGCGCGACCGCGCCGCCGGCGCTTCCCGAGACCACCGACAAGCCAGCCGTCGCCGACCCCCCGGTCCGGCTCGAGGCCGACCCGGCCGTGGCCGACGCCAACGACCGCGCCGCCGACCTCGCCGAGGCCTTGCGCGAGCAGGCCGCCGCCGACGCGCAGCGCATCCTCGCCGACGGCCAGGCCCGCGCCGAGCAGCTGCTCGAGGCGGCGCGCGGCGAGGCAGACACCATCATCACCACGGCGGCCGCCGACCGCGACCGCCTCCTGGCCGACGCGCAGGCCGCGGTCGACCAGGTCCGCGCGCAGGCCGCCGCCAACGCCGCGGACGCGGCCGCCGACGTCGACCAGGCGTTGGCCGACGCCCGCACCCGAGCCGAGGCCATCACCGCCGACGCCCGCACCGCCGCCGGCCAGATCACGGCCGACGCGCAGCGCGAGGCCGACCAGGTGCTGGCCGACGCGCGGCGCCAGGAGCAGGAACTGCGGGCCCGCGCCACGGCGGCGGCCGACCAGGTACTGGAGCAGGCCCGCACCGCGGCCGCCGACGTCCGCACGGCCGCCGACCGCACCCGCACGGCGGCCGACGCGCACGCCGCGCAGGTCCGATCCGCTGCCGAGCGGGCCGCCAAGGGCATCCGGGAAGACGCCGACCGCGCACTGGCCGACGCCCGCACCGATGCCGGCAACGTGCGGACCCTGGCGGAGAAGGACGCGGCGCGGCTGCGCGAGCAGGCAGGCGCCGACGCCCGCACCGCCCGCGAGGCGGCTGCGGAAGCGACCGCCGATCGCGCCGCCGCCGCGGCCGACCGGGCGGAAGCCGAGCGGATCCTGGCCGCCGCGTCCGAGCGGACCGTGCAGCGTGCCCGGCGCCGGGAGATCCGGACCGAGTCGCGCGCCAAGCGCCGCAAGGCGATGGCCGATGCCCGGCCCGCCGGCGCGGTGCCGCCGCTGTCCGGGCAGGAGCTGGTGGGCGTGCTCGCCATCGTCGTGGCGGCAGTGGCCGTGTCCACGCTCGGTCTGCTGTCCTCCTACACCGCGCTGGAGGCCAAGGCGGCCGGGTGGGGCTGGTCCTGGCCGTGGCTGCTGCCGGTCGGCATCGACGTCGCCATCCCCGCGTTCACCGGCGCCAACCTGGTCCTGATCCGCATGGGCATGGAGCTGCGTTGGGTCCGCTGGGTGCCGCGGGGGCTGACGGCGGTGACGGTGTACCTGAACTGGCACGCCTCGAACAGCATGTCGGGGCGTCTGGGTCACGCCGCCCTGACGCTGCTGTGGGTGGCCTTCTCCGAGATCGCCTCCCACGTGTACGCCACGCGGATCGGCGCGGTCACCGGCAAGGAGCGCATGGAGTCGATCCGCCGCTCCCGCTGGGTCCTGGCCCCGATCCCCACCGCGCGGCTGCGCCGCCGGATGATCCTGTGGGAGATCACCTCCTACACCGAGGCGCTGACCCGCCTGCAGGAGCAGACGCTGCTGCGAGCCCAGCTCCGCGAGCAGTACGGGTGGCGGTGGCGCAGCAAGGCCCCGCTCGCCGACCGGATGGCGCTCAAGCTCGGGTCCGCCCCGGCGGAGTTGGCCGACGCGCTCGCCCCCGCGGCCGACTCCACCGCACTCGCCGACGACGCGAGCGCGCTCACCGTCGAGCGGGCCGACGCGCTCACCCCCGGCGCTCACGGCAACGCGAGCGCGAGCGCGCCCGCGCTCACCCCCGTTCGCGCTCACGGTGAGCGCGAGCGCAAGGCGCTCACGGCGGGCGCTCACGAAGGTGGGCGTGCGTCGGCGAGCGCGAGCGGTGAGCGAGCGGACGGCGGGCGCTCACGCAGTGAGGCCACCGCGCTTACTGAGCGCCGGGTGACCGCGATCCGGGTCCTGGCCGCCAAGCTCGGTCGCCGCCCCACGTCGACGGAGATCGTGAGCGCGCTCGTGGAAGCCGGGCTTGCCGAGCCGGACATGTCCCGCCCGACCGCTCAGCGACTGCGCGCTCAGGCGGAGACCGAAGCAGCCTGAGCGCTCGGTGAGCGCTCACGGGTTCGTGAGCGTGAGCACTCGCCGTACACCGATCACCCTGCCGCTCATGGTCGCCACCGGACCGCGCCCGCAGCCAGCGGGCGCCGGTCCGGTGACGGCCACGGCCGGCAGGCCGATCCCCCGCAACCCCCCTTCTCGATCCTCTGGAGGACATCGGCATGACCGAGACCAACACCACGCGGTGGACCTCGGACCACCTGACCGCGCCGGGCGGCACCGCCCTGTACGCCGCGCAGCAGCGCGAGCGGCTGCGGCAGATGGCCGACGAGGTCCAGGCGCTGCTGCGCGAGTACCGCGCGGACCTGGAAGGCGTCCGGATCGACGGCGACAAGCCGTTCGAGCGCAAGATCCGGGCATTTCTCGCTTCGCGTCCGCTGGCCCGACTGGAAAGCGACCTGCGGGACGCGGTGAATTCCATCGGGCGCCTGGACAAGGAATTCCAGCGCCGCTACGTCGAACTGCCCGCCAAGCGGCAGAAGAAGGCGGAGAACAAGGCCCTGGAGAAGTCCGTCAGGAAGGGCGGTGTGAACGGCCGCGTACTGAACACCGCCGAGCAGATCGCCGGAATCTCGACGGGAATGCAGGACGCCGACGGAAACGGAAAGACCCTGGCCAAGTCGGGTGCGCAGCAGGTGCCCGCGCAGGGTCCGGAGCCGACGTTCCTGGACTTCCTGCAGAAGCAGGGGTGAGGCAGTGCCGTTGACTCCCGGGCAGGCGGCGCACTGGAAGCCGCGCATCGCGTCGACGACGACCAACAAGGACCGCGCCAGTGCCCTGTGGGACCTGGCGCGGAAGTTGGCCGGCGACGACGACGCGAAGTGGGCGGACCTGGTCCGCCTGCTGAGCGGCTGGTCCGAGCGCAACGGCCTGTGACACCGCGTGCACATCACTGCTCATCATCATCACCGCGAGGCCGTGAATCGGGGGTCCCATGGTGCGCGCACACGTGCGCGCACGCGAGGGGCCCCCGTCCGGGGCCACCCTCGGTGACCGAACGAACGGAGGTCGGCCGATGGCCGATGACGACACCGGGGCGGAGGCCGGGACGGTCCTGGGCTTCCCCCGGATCACCCTCCCGGGAGCCGTCGGCGACGACCCGCCGCCGGCGGCCGACCCCATCCCGGCCCTGGTTCCCCTGTCCACCCCGCTGGCCCCGCCCGCCTCGCTTTCGCTGGCCGCCGCGCCCGACATCTCCGCCGCGACACAGGACGATGCGGGCAATCACCAGCCGGGAATCACCGACGATTCCGGCAGTTCCGCGCACGGCGTCGGCGTGATGTCCACGGTCATGATGGCCGGGGTCGCGGTAGCCGCCCTGCGCGGCGCCTACCACGTCGCCGCGTATTTCCGCGCCCGCCAGGAGCACCACCGGACAATCGCCGACCGGGCCAATGGAAGAGCGAATACCGGAGCGGGCGGCATTCGCCCGCGTATGCAGTCCGGAGCTGAATTCGGACGGCATCAGGTGCGTAATTCCGGCGGTATGGGAGGCGGTTCCGGCGGTCGGATGAATTCCGCCCGGAACAACACTCCGGCCACCTTCCGTTCCGGTGCGACACCCGGCAGGACACCGGGCGGCACCGGCCCCGGCAGCCGCAACACGGCCCCTGGCGGGGCCTCTGGCGGCCGTTCGGGCGCTGGAGGCACGCTGGGCCGGGGCGGGGCCGCCGATAGTCGCAGAACCCCCCTGGGGGCGTCCGGTACGAGCGGCGTCAAAAATGGCCTCGGGGGCCGGAATTCCGGCGTTTCAGGGGCCGTTCGGGACCGCGCCGCGGACCGCATCCGCAACGGCCCGGCGCCTCGCCAGACCGCCCCGTCCCGCCCGGACCGCAGCGGCTCCCCGGGCGGAATCCGGGCCGCCGCCCGGGGCCGGGTCGCCGACCGGATCACCTCCGGTTCGTGGCAGCCCGCCGGCGGTTCCGTCACCCCCGGCAAGTCCCCTCGAACCCCGGCAGCCAACAAGCCGCTCAAGGGTCCGGACACGGTCCGCGGCGCGGTCCGCAACCGGGTCGCCGACCGGATCAGCACCGGCTCCTGGGAGCCGGTCGCCGCCAAGGGCGGCACGACGGGCGTGTCGCTGACCAAGACACCCAAGCGACCCGACACCATCCGCGGCGCGCTGCGGGCACGGGCCGCGGACTACATCACCAACTGGCCGAACAAGCCCGCCAAGCCGGACGCCCCGGCGGCGGCAGCAGCTCCCGGGCCGAAGGTCGACCTGACCAAGAAGCCCAGGCCCGCGGCTGCGTACAAGGTCGACCTGACCAAGAAGCGCAAGCCGAGGGCGGGCGCGGGGGCCGGTTCGGCCGGCGGTGGTCCTGCGGGGCCGCCGCCAGGGCCGGGCACCGCTCCCCCAACGCCGACCGCAGGGGCCGGCGCCGGACCGGGACCAGGCGGTGCCCCGCCGGGTCCCGCCAGTTCCCCTGGCGGTTCCGGCGCGGCCGGGACGTCGACCGGCGCGTCCGGGCCGACCGGTCCGGGCGGTGCCAGCACCGCCGGTGGCGGGCCGGGATTCGGGCCGCCACCGGGCTGGGGCTACACCGAACCGGCCACCTACACCGTCGAACGCGCGGACGGCGAGCCCGGCAGGCCGGCCCGCCCCGCCCGCGTGATCCCGCGGGCCCGGCCGGGCCTGCCGGCCGCCGCAGCACCAACGAGAGGAGCACGGCCCATGGGCGCACCGAACACCCAGTACGCCGACGCCGACCTGACGATCTACGACGTCATCGAGTCCGACGAGGACATGGCCGAAGAGATCATGCAGGGCGCCGACGACGCCCGGCAGGCAGCCGAGGACTGCGAGGTCCTGATGAACCGCCTGGAGGCCCTGCACGCCAAGATCCAGGACCTCAAGGTCCCCGGCGTACTGGAGGGCCTGGTCCTGCTGCTGTTCGAGAAGGCCGGCACCGTCAAGGCCCGGGCGGAGGCGGTGGCGGAGACGATCCCGGCCGCCTCGGAGGCCATCGCGTCGGCCGGCCAGAAGGCCGCCGTGCGACACAAGCCGCTGGCCGACGCGGTCCGCGACGCCGGGCACACCGCCCCGGCCGAGCGCGACTACCACAACGAGTAGGAGGGACACCCCCGTGTCCGATCTGGTCCCCCGCACCGCCGGAGTCATCCAGGCCGCCGGCAGCGTCATCGCCAGTGGCGTCCGGTACGGCGTCGTCCTGGTGCAGCTCACCACCGCCGGCGCGCAGCTCGCCCACGTCTCCGCGCAGGTCCGCGCCACGTACAAGTACGTGGAGGACTGCTCCGCATCCGTCGACCGGCTCGCCGACCAGGCCGCCGCGCTCAACGTCGACAAGGACACCGTCGGCGAGCACCGCGACGCCGCGACCACCATGCGGTCCGTCCTTGAAGAGGCCGAAGCGATGGCCAACGAACTGGACGAACTCAGCACCCTGTTCGAGCAGGCCGCCGAGGCGCACCAGGCCGACTACGGCACCGTCGCCGCCGCGGCCGACGCGATGGACGCCGAGATGGCCGACCGCGAGTTCTACAGCAACCGCTGACCAGCAGCACGCCGAAGGGCGGCAGACCCACCGGGCCTGCCGCCCTTCGCGCTGCCCAACCCCCGTGAGGAGCAACGCCCGTGATCCCCCTCGCACACATCCGCGGACACATCGCCGTCGCCCGCGACCGCGTCGGCCGCCTCGCCACGCTGGCCGGCGCCACCGCGCTGACGGCGGGCGCGTTCATGCCCGACCCGTTCCCCTTCACCGGCCTGGCCGCGATCGGCACTGCCGCCTACGGCGCGCTGTGGGCCTGGACCCTGCCCCCCGGCCGGGTCCGCGACACCGCGGCCGCCCTGTACCTGACCCCGTCGATCACCATGGGCGTCATCGCCACGGTGGAGCGGGCCATCCACGGCCCGACCTGGTGGCAGCTGGTCGCCGACGCCGCGTGGGCGGCCGCCGTGTGGTGGCTGCGCCCCGCCCGCACCGCCCGCATCCTGGCCGGCCGCGAACCGCACCTGACCGAGGAAGCGATCCGCGCCGCCCGCGAGGCCGCCGCCGCGGCCGGGCAGGCCGGAGTGCAGCACCCGATGACCGCGTGGTGGGCGCAGCGCGTCGCCGTCGAGGGCGGCGTCGCCCCCGGCACCGCGCTGGTCGACGTCGAGCAGACCGGCCCCAAGGCGCTGCGCGCGATCATCCGGACCACCGTCGACGGCACCCCGGTGCCGGTGATCTCGATCCCGCACCTGTCCGCGCTGCTGCACTGGCCGGAGGAAGAGATCACCGTCTCCCCGGTGCCCGGCCGCGGCGCCGATGAGCGCCGCCTGACCGTCGGCCAGGCCGCCGCCGACAGCGGCGACCTGTTCGAGCGCTGGACCCAGCACATCGCCCCCAAGGGGATGCCCGGGACCGTCATCACCTCGATCCGCACCGTCGACGTCAGCTCGGACGGCGGCATCACGTTCGACAAGGAAGGAAGCCAATGACCACCGGCCGCACCATCTACGAACTCACCGTCGAGGCGCCGCCCGGCGACCTCATCCAGTACCACCCGATGCGCCTGGCCGACGCGCTCGGCATCAAGGACGTCAACCGCCTGGCGATCGAGACGAACGGCGCGTCCAAGGCGCTGGTGACGATCTACCCCGACGACCCGCTGGCCGAAGTGCTGCTGAACGACCCCGAGCAGCTGCTCATGGACGCCCGCGGCCGCATCTGGGTCGGCCGCTACCACAACGGCCGCCCCGCTTTACTGCGCCTGTACGACCCCAGTTCCGGGTCGGCGCAGCGGCTGCTGCTGTTCGGCACGACCGGCGCCGGCAAGTCCACGGCCGGGCAGATCATCCTCGCCGCGATGAAGCGCGCCGGGATCGCGGTCAACTACGCCGACCTCAAGGGCGGCCAGTCCGCACCCGAAGCCTTCGGCCAGACCGAGTCCGGGGCCGACGGCAACACCGGCTGGCGGGTGACCACCCAAGAGGGCACCATGGCGCAGCTCCACACCACCTGGACGCTCATGCAGGAGCGCCAGGAGCGCTACGCCGCGATGGGCCGCTCCAAGTTCCTGCGCGACCGCCCCGACCCGCTGGTCTTCCAGGTCATCGACGAAGCCAACCGGCTGCTGGAGAAGGGCGCCCCGTTCCGCAACGAGGCCACCTTCTACATCAAGGACATCGGCCGCACCGGCCGCTCGCTGGGCATCGGCATCGCACTGTTCGCGCAGGCTGGCCACCTCGAGGAGATGGGCGGCTCCGACACCCTGCGATCCATGCTCAAGGAGGGCGAAGTCGTCCTGCTCCGCTGGACGTCCAGCATGATGCGGCAGCTGGTCACCGACGGTCTGCTACCCGCCGGGCAGGCCCTCGCACCCATTCCGAAGTACGCCGGCCAGGTCGACCTGCGCAGCCAGTTCGACGAGGACGTCGACGACGAAGACCTGCCCGGCACCCAGGGCACCGGCTACCTCGTCAACGGCCGCTACCCCAGCTCCCGGATGCGGTTCTGGCGCACCGGCTCCCCGGTCCCCACCGACGGCCTGGACCCGGAAATCCTCGCCCTGTACGGCGACGGCAAGCCCGCCGAGATCGAGCAGACCGCATGGGACGCGATCGGCGAGGCCTACACCGGCCGCCTGGACGGCCAGGAGGCCTACGCCGCGGTCTTCCCCGAACCGGACGAAGGCGAGGAAGGCGCCGGCGCCGGTGGCAGCGGTGGAGGTGGAGGCGGTGGAGGTGGCGGTCGCCGGGCCGGATCATCCGCACCGGCCCGCGCCGCGGCGATGCCCGCCGCCACCCGCGAGCGGTCCCGCACCATCGCCGACCGCGTGCAGGCCGTCCTGGACGCCCACGACGACCACCTGGACGCCAAGGAAGTCCTGGAGCTCGTCAACGCCGACGGCGGCCGCGAGGTCAAGCTCGGCTCGGTCCGCAACACCCTCAGCAACCTGCGCGGCTGACCACCCCTGGACGTCGACGGCGGGCCGCACGGGCGGCCCGCCCTTCTCACGAAAGGCCACCCGCCGTGGTCATCACGATCTCCGCCACGCTCCTGCTCGGCATCATCATCTTCCTGCTCTGGCGCTTCGGCTACCAGCGCCTGTGGCCCGGCATCGCCACCGCGCTGTTCGGCTTCTCGATCGCCTCCACCGGCGCCGCGCCCGGCATCACCCACACCCTGGAGTCGATCTCCGGCTGGGTGTCCTCGCTGTAGCCGCCCGCTGAACTTCCGCTCCACTCCCCGCCGTCCGTCGCGTCCCCGCCACGGCGGGGACGCGGCACGCCCCGAAAGGCCACCGCCGTGTACGAGTACGAGACCACCACCGCCCACACCCCGACCGGCCCCGCCTACCCGGCCCCGGTCGCCGACCTGGTCCACTACGCCACGCCCCTGCAGGGCCAGGTGGAGCTGTCCGGCGAGCGCGCACAGATCGTCTTCGTGCCCCACGGCAGCGGCTACGTCGGCGTCCCCAAGGACAGCCTCCCGGCCGGGTACCTGCACACGCAGGTCATGCCCGCCGCGCAGCCCCGCGACCTTGCCCCGGTCCCGCTGCTCGATCCGCGCGCGCAGATGGTCGCCGCGACCGGCGTCGGTGCCGGAGTCGCCGGGGCCGGCATCGGCTGGGGCATCGGCCAGGCCGCCGCCGGTATCGGCGCGCTGTCCGGCGGCAGCGCCCTGGCGGTCATCCTCGCCGGGCTGCTGCTCGCCAAGCTCACCGGCCGCAGCGGCGGGAGCACACACATCCACAACGAGACCCACACCACCGTGACCAACCACAACCGGTGGTTCGGGAAGTCCACCACCAGCAACGCCAGCGCCAACACCTCGCACCACCGGTGACCCGGCCGCCCGCCTCGTATCCGAACCCCGCCCGCACGGGCGGCGGATCGGATGCGGGACAGACCGCCCGGCCACACCGCCCCGCTCGCAGCAGGGGCGGTCAGCCCTCCAGGTCGATCAGCAGGCGGCCGTCGTCGTCGATCCAGGCCGGGTAGATCACACCGTCCACGATCGCGTGGTCGACCGGCACGTCGACCTCGTAGTCGACGTCGATGAACAACCGGCCGTCATCGTCGGTGTAGGCGGGCCAGATCACTCCGTCCGCGATCACGGACTCGAATTCCACCGCCATAGCCGTCGCCCCCTTCGCTCACCTTGCGTCGCCTTATTTCGCGGTGGCACCAGCCTGACGTACCGCCAGGCCCCCACACCAGCCCACGCGGCGTACACCCGCGCAGCCCTGCGACCGATGCCCCTTCTCCAGGAGGAACACATGATCCGCGCTGTCATCTTCACCGCCGGCCTCGCCGTGACCGGCGCCTTCGCCGTCCAGCTCCACACCCACCACATCCCGGTCCTGGCGACAGTCGCCGTCGTCGCCTCCTTACTCGGCAACACCGCCACCGTCGCCCGCATCACCGGGAGGTTCGCCCGCCTCCATCGCCCGGTCCATCGCAGCACCGGCCGCTGACGGCCCCGTGGTCCCTCCCCGTACCGCGCGCCTGCGGGCCGGGGACGGGCCACGGGGCCGGACAGCCCGGCTCATCGCTGAGGAGGACACCGTGTCCGAGCGCGAACTGCGCCTGTGCGTCATCAGCTTCGGCTTCCTGCACGCCGAACCGCCCATCGAAGCCGACCTCATCATCGACCTGCGCGAATACAAGGACCCGCACATCGACCCGGCCCTGCGCGAGATGACCGCCCGCGACCAGGCGGTGGTCGACACCGTGCTGCGTACCCCCGGCATCGCCGACCAGATCACCGGCCTCGCATTCCACGCCCACCTCGAGCTCACCGAGGGCTTCGACGTGACGATCGCGGCCGGTTGCTCGGGCGGCCGGCACCGTGCCCCCGTGGTGGCTGAGCAGGTCGCGGCCGCCGTGCGCGCGTACGGCTGGCCGGTCGACGTCTTCCACCGCGACCTCGACAAGCCCGTCGTCAACCGCTGACCACCCTCGGGGGGAACTTCGTGATGCCCTTCCGCACCCGCCGCGTCAAGGACGGCCGGCCCCGGCCGCGGATCCTGCGCGTGCAGCTGCACCGCGGCAAGGCCGCCGCCGCCCTCAACGACCGCGCGCGCCGCACCCCGGCGCCCTGGCCCCGCCGCTTACGGTGACCGCGCCCGCGGCCGCCCCGGCCGGGAAGGCCAGCGACGTCGCCGGCGGCCTGGTCGACGTCGACCCGTACGGCAACGGCACCTCTGGCGGGATCCCGGTGTACGACTGGAACACGGCACCGAAAGCGGAGCTCGCCACACGCCGCCAGCTGCGGGCGATGGGTCTGCGCCCCGGCGGCCACGGGCCGGCTGCGGAGCTGAAGTGCCGGAAGTGCTCGTTCAAGCCGCGCACCGAGTGCCGGCACAAGGCGCTGCTGTTCCGCATCGACCTCGCCAAGAAAGTCCGGCCGATGACGCTGGCGAAGGAAGTCGCGCTGGACAAGGCGATGGCCGCGAGGCAGACCTGCCCGCTCTGCGGCCGCAGGTACTACTACTGCCTGCCTCTGAGAACCCTCGGGATGTGCGTGCCCTGTCACGACGACGTCCCAGCGGACCCCACCCACTACACGCTCCCGCGCACCGGCCACCACCTGGCCGCATGACCGAAGGAGACACCGCCGTGTTCACCGCAGGCGACGAAGTGCTCATCACCTCCTGCGCGGACGACCCCCGCGCCGCCGGACGCACGGGCGTCATCGTGGACGACGTCGCCCCCGGGCCGCTCACCGGCGGCCGCTGGACCGTCAAGGGCATCAGCCCGCTGATCGCGCCCGTCCTGTGCCACGCGCAGGAACTGCAGAAGACCGGCCGCACCCGCTGACAGCACCGCACCCCGCACGGCCCGCCATCCCGGCGGGCCGTTTCTCGTTCCCAAGGAGAATTCCCGTGCACTTCCCCGAACCGGCTTTGATCGCGATGGTCGGCGCCGCCGGCAGCGGCAAGTCGACGGCTGCGAAGGCGTTCCCCGCCAGCTGGCGGCTGGAGCTTGACGCCCTGCGCGCCCTGGCGGCCGGCTCGCCCGGTGAGCAGTCCGCGACCCCGGCCGCCGTCGCCGCCTTCCGCGTGCTGCTGGACGCCCGCCTGGAGCGCGGCTTGTCGGTGGTGGTGGACTCCACCAACACCGACACCCCCGTGCGCATGGACCTTCTGCGGCGCGCGCGGACTTTTCGGCGTGCCCACGGTGGCGATCGTGTGCCGCACCCCGCTGGACGAATGCCTGGCCCGGCAGCACACCAGGCCCAAGACCAAGCAGGTACCGCCGGACGCCGTCACCTGGCAGCACGCCGCCGTGCCGACCCACGAGCAGCTGCTCGCCGAAGGCTGGGACCAGGTCCACGACGCCGCGTCCATCGACCTGCTCCACCTCGCCCTGCAGCGCGCCGCGACCGCGGCCGCCGACCCCGACCCGGTGCACGAGATCCGCGTCCAGTTCGGCGACGACCTCGCCGCGGCGTTCGCGTACACCGACGCGGGCTGCGAGCACGGCCGCTTCACCATCGCCGGCCGCGACCTCGAGCTGCGCTACGTCGGCGGCGAGCCCTACGACCGCACCTGGCAGGCCCGCGTCGGCGGGACCTGCGACTGCGGCGGAGACCTGTGGGTCCCCGTCGGCACCCCGGTCGAACTCCTGGCCGCCTACCGCGACGAACCCGACGACGAAGCCGTCTGCGGCCGCTGCGACGACGTGCTGTTCGTCGGCTGACCCACTCCCCCACCAGAAGGGACCACCCCACCTCATGACCACCCCCACCCGCGGCGAACGCCTCGCGCTGTTCGCAGCCCTCACCGCCACCTTCGAGGCCCTGCACGGACTCGGTGACCACTGGATCCAGCAGTCCCGCGACGCATCCGGCAAGGGCGCCCACGGCACGCACCTGGTGTACGCCGCGGACGGGAAGCCCGTCGCCGACGACCCCTGGCGCCACGGCAAGGAAGGCCGCACCTGCACCGCCAGCGCCTACGGCCGTGCCTGCGTCACCCGCCACGTCGCCTCCTACAGCGGCGTGCAGCTGCTCGCCGCGATCGGCGTCACCCGCGCGTTCGGCGTGCGCGTCCCCGTCCGGGCGCTGCTGGTCGGCGCCGCCATCAACGGCCTGACCCATGCCGTTTTGGACCGCAGGGAACCGCTGCTGTGGTTGGCTGGCCGGGCCGGGAAGGCCGGCTACATCCAGCACGCCACCGCCGTGCGCAAGCCCGGCGACGCCGCCCCGGAGCTCTCCGGCCCCGGCACGGCGCTGATGGAGCTCGATGAGGCCGCGCACCGCGCGATCGGCGTCGCCGCCGCGCTCGTCACCACCTGGCTCGCCACCCGGGCCGCCCGGTGACCGCCACCGGTCCCGGCGACGGGGCGGAGGACCCGCGGATCGGCCGCGCTCGCGCGTCGGTCGGCATCGCGCTGATGGCGCTGCAGCAGATCGAGGACGACCTGGCCGACCTCGCTGAACCGGAGACGCTGGCGGAGATCCCGCGCGAGTTCTTCCGCGAGGACGACCCGCAGGCCGGGGTGTTCGGCAGCCTCGCGCAGCTCTTGGCCGTCGCCGGCAGCGCCGCCGACCGCATCGAGGACGACCAGGACCGCGAGGTGTCCGGCCTGCTCGAAGAGGCGGCCGCGTTCGTCATCGACTCCGCCGGCCTGCGCCTGCACTACGCCACCCGCACCCTGCACCCGGCCGGGGAGCGGGAGTAGCTACGCCCCGGGACAGCCGCCCTTGCTTGGCGGCTGACGGCTGTCCCGGGCTCCACACCTCACCTAAGAGGAGGGACGCCCAGTATGACCACCGCCGGCCTGCCCGGCACCACCCCGACACACCCGCCCGCCACCGCCCCGCCCCCCGTCCTGCTCGACTGGCACGACGGCTGGCACTTCACCGGCGGCGGCCGCTGCGTGCTCTGCAACCGCCACACGGTCCTGCGGTCCCATGCAGGCGAGGACGTCCACAAGGTCTGCGCCGAACGCTGGGTCCAGCGCAACCCCGGCAAGGACCGCTTCGTCTCCGACCTGCCCCGCGGCCGCCGCCGCGCCGGCGCTTAGGAGGCGGCCGTGTTCGACGAACTCAGCGCCGCCGACGAAGCCCTGGCCCTCGGCACCTCCGAGCTGCCTGCAGGCGCGGACATCCTCGCGTCCCGGCTCACGGCCCGCCACTCCCGCGACAAGGACGACCTCCTGGTCCTCCTGGACGCCCTCGGGCTGCCCGCCGACCCCGACGCGACCACTCCCCTGCTCCCCCTCATCCCCACGCCCGATCCGGCCGCCGACGCGGCCGACCCTGAACCGTCAGGAGACCAGCCCGTCATGCCCCACTCCCCCGCGCAGACCGCCGACGACGCACCGGCCGCCGACGCGCCGGAGCCGGAGACCACCCCCGACGCCGTGACCGCCGACGACACCGCCACGGGCGACACGGCCGCCACCGCTCCCGAGCACACCGCGCCGGACATCGCCGACACCGACGTGCTGCTGCCGTGGGCGGAGCAGCACCCGCTCGCCAGCGTCCGTGCGAAGGCCGCCCGCATACGGCAGGACCTCGCCGACCTCACCCAGCGCCTCGCCACCGAGCAGGCCACCGCCGAAGCCGAGGACCGCATCGCCAAGCTGCGGGCCGATCTGAGGGCCGAAGAGGAGCGCCTGCGGCAGCTCAAGGCCGGCGGCCCCCGGGCCGCCGCGGTGATCGAGGCGCCCACCCCGATCCGCCCGGCCAGCGGGAAGCGCTCACGCGAGGAGCTCGCCGCGATCCGCACCTGGGCACGCGCCAACGGCCACCAGGTCGGCACCGCGGGCGTCATCAAGGCCTCGATCGTGGAGGCCTACGACGCCGCCCACCAGCAGCCGGCCACGCTGGCGAAGGCGGGCTGAGCGATGACGACCGACGGCATAGTCCTGGACGGCTACCTGGACGAAGAGGTCGCCGCCGACGACACGGTGGGCACCCGCGCCCGCTTCCGGCTGATCGTCTCCCCCACCGACGAACTCGTCGACGAGATGGTGCTGCCGTGCAGCGTCTCCGACCCCGAGCTGACCAATGCCGTGCTGCACGAACTGCGGCCCGGCGACAACATCCGCGTCACCGGCTACCTCGGACTGCCCCGCATCAGCGGACACCCGATGTGGCTCCAGGTCCTCACCCTCGAACTGCTCGGCACCCTGCCCCTGGACCCCACGGACGACGACCCCGACGACGACGCCGACGACAGCACGGCGGCCGCCGCCGGTCCGGTGACGCCCTCGAGCGACACCCTGTCCGACGTCGGGAGGCTGGAGCGGTTCGGCCAGTACATCGTCTGGTCCGACCCGGACCTGTGCGCCGACACCGTGTGGACCAAGGACGGCGACCTGCTCGGCACCGCCGTCTACCCCGACACCTGCACCGACCTCATCGACACCCACCAGCGCCGCGCCTACGGCGACGCCTGACCCGAAGGGAACGCCGTGGCCCGCATCACCGCCACCATCCGGCCCGTCCACGACGACGTCGACCAGACCGTCTGCACCCACCCGGTCACCAGCACCGGCAAGCCCCGCGACGCCGCCTCCGGGTGCACGGGCCGCGCGGCGTACACCGCGACCTGCTCGGCCGGCGACTGGACCGCCACCCGCCGCACCAGGGCGGAGTTGGAGTATCTGCGCGACGTCCACTTCGGCACCCACCTCGCCAAGCCCGCCGCCCGCACCTGACACCGAACGGGGGTGCGTGCCCCGCCTGGACAGCCAGCACGCACCCCCCACACTCACACGGAGTGCACACCCATGATCCGCATCCGACGCGCCGCCGAAGACCCCCCGGACAGCGCTCCCGCCCCCTCCCCCAGCCCGACCGTCAACATCCCGCGCCAGGCCGACCCCGTACGTCCGGACGCGATCAACGTCGGAGACATCGCCCGCAAGCCGCGGGCAGTCGCCAACGCCCTGCAGAAGCTCTACGGCATCTGACCCAGCACTGACGAGGCCCCGGACCGCAGCAACTCTGCTGCGGGCCGGGGCCTTTCGTGCGTTCAGGGCCGGGTTGATGCTGCGCGGTCACAACTTGTGACGTGGTGCCCGTCCTCGGGGAGCGGGAGACGTGGCAGCATCATGCGGAAGGTAGCCACCGCATGAGGAGAGACCCCGCCGTGCTCATCGCCAACATCAGCCCACGAAGTATGGGCAAGACGACCGACACCGGCATGATGGGACACGCATTCCACGAGGCTGGATACCGCGTGCAGCTGTGGGACGCGGACGAATCCGAGCACCTCACGCAGTGGTCCGAACTCGCCGGCTTCCCCTTCCCTGTCGAGCACAACGCCTCCGCCAAGTTCGCTGAGGAGTACACGCCGCTCGGAGAAGACGGGATCGACATCGTCGACGTCGGCCACACCGAGAACCACCCGCACATCGCCGACAGCGTGCTCAAGGTGGCCGACCTGGTCCTCGTCCACATGGAACCCTCCATGGCCGACTACCAGCGCGTCCACCAGCCGCGCACTTCCACCCCGGTCAAGACCATGGTCGGCCGCTCCGCGTTCGACAGGCCCTCGCGTACCGCCCCGCCGATGTGGGTGCTCCTCAACCGGGTGCGTCCCAACGTCCGCAGCGAAGGCGAGATCCGGGGCCTGCTCACCGACGCCGACTACAACGTGCTCACGGTGAAGATCCCGGTCCTGGACGACATCAAGCAGGCCACGGGCTTTCCTGTCGACAACGCGGGCCGGGGCCCGTTCGGTGAGCTGGTCACCGAGCTGCAGGCGCGGGGGCTGATCAAGAGTGCCTAAGCGTCGTGACTTCCGAGCGGCAGCCGCCCAAGGCGCCCAGCAGTCTTCCGCCGGCAGCGCGACCCCCGTGTCAGACAGCGTTGCTGTGCCTGACCGGCCCGCTGACCCTCCACAGATGCGCGCTCAGCCCTTCACGATGGAGCACTGGGGACTGTCCCTTCCGGACGTAGACGCTACGCCGGAGACTGCACACGGCCCGCTCGATGAGCAGGAGCAGCGTCTCCTTTCCGAGGCACACCGAGCGGTCGACAACGCTCGTTCCGCCCGCTGGATGCTCGGCTTCTCCCTGGAAGTGGTGCGACGGCGCCGCCTGTACCGCGGCGACGGCACCCGCACCTGGGAGGAGTACCTGAACGCAGAGCACGACGGTCTCTCCACCAGCGAGGCCGACCGACTCCAGAAGAGCTGGCGCCTGGCGCAGACCGTGCAGAAAGAGCTGGGCCGACCTCTGCCCGACAGTCACCTGCGCAAGCTGCTGCCGTACGCGGAACGCACCAGTGACCAGGAGGCCGCGCGCGCCTACGCCGGGCTGTACTGGGCCCACCAGCAAGGCGGAGTTCGACTCGTAGCCAACCAGGTCCAGCAGCGGGTGAGGAAGGCAGTGGCGGCATCCAAGGGTGTCGCCGATCCGGCTGAGCGCAGCCAGGCTGTCAGCGCCGCGTGGACAACCGCCCCCGAAGCACCGATGCCTGCACAAAGGGGCGAAGCGGAGGGCGAGCATGGCAACACGTCCGACCTGAGCTCAGACCCGGTGGACGCTGCGGTGCTGCTGCTGAACCGTGCACGGCAGGCAATCGAGAACGCCACAGAGGACAAGGCCGCCCGCAGAGTCCGCACCAGCGAGGAAGCACAGCGTCAGCAAGCCGCCATCCGTCGCATTGGCCGCATCCTCAGTAAGGTGAAGGTCGACGCCGACGCCGGCGCGGTCGACGGGGAAGTCATCGTGGATGCCGAACTCGTAGAGGACTGAGCCCGGGGTTGAGCGGGACTTCCCCAATTGGGGAAGTCCCGCGTCTTTTGGGGGCGCGGCGGTAGCCGGTGAAGTCGGCCACCGTGTGCGCGCTCGCCTGACGGCTAGGCACTCGTACACCTTCGAACGGTCCCGGACCAATTGGTCCGGGACCGTTCGAAGTGGAATGGGACACCCGGACGCGCCGCGCCCACTTACGGGTGACCGCGGCGATGCGGCCCCTCCCAAGGCTCACACTGTTCCTGCGGCATGCCACGAACGCCGCTCGCCGCTGTCGCACAGCGTCCACACCGCTTGCGACCCAGTTCGGCCAAGGTCCCCCGGTACTTGCCGGTGCGGGCCCGTGTCAACGATTCCACTTCATGGTGTTCTGCTGACCCGGGCGGAGTGTGGCCCCCTGGAGAAGCACGTGACGAAAAACGGTTCCAACGGGGGCAAGACGCGGGTCCGCACCAGGGCTGCCCGTATGGGTCTGACCTACCGGCAGTCCGCCCGCGCCAGCGCGCAGGCAGCAAAGACGACGGAAGACTTGCGCACGCAGCGCGTTGAGCGCTGGCGCGCAGCCGCACGTGAATCCGGAGAGCTCGCCGATATCCGCGACTACTACCTCGGTGAGATGCTCCAAGCCGATCTGCCGGACTCGGTCATGGTCTGCCTCTACGTGCTCACCGACTACCTCGGTACGGCCGCCCACATCGACCCCCAGGCAGTTCGGTGCACAATGTCGGAACTAGCGGAAGCCACTGGTCTCGACATCGAGGCCGCATGTCTCAGCGTCTACCTTGCCGAGGCTCACGGTTGGGTCACCGGGTTCCACGACAACGAAGCACGCCTGACGGTTCCAGGGGATGACGTCGGCATGTACGAGCGCTTCCTCAGCGACCAGACGAGCCCTGTTCGAAACGCTGCTCTGTATGAGCGCCTTCGGGCGGAGGCGTTTTGTCGAGCCGAGCCCGGGTTGTAGGGCACCCCCACCGCCTGTCCGGAGCGGGACGTGTAGTTCATGACCGGTGCTGCGGAGCTTTGGGACACGGCCTCGTCGGCCTGCCCGCGTGCCGTGCCGTGATCCCGCCCCACGGGACGGTCCGAGAAGTCTTCGGGCCGTCCCTTCCGTCTGCCGGGACCTGATGCCGGCCGCGCTGTTCTGCCCTGCCCATACCGGGTGTGGTGACTGGGTGACAGCAGCGATAGCGCGGATTTCACCGGGGATGCGCCGGTACTACTTGAAGAGCGTGGCAGTGGGCGACGGCGGCCGGGACCGCAAGGTGCCGCTCCCGGTCGGCCAGGAGCTGGCTGGGGTGCCGGCGGGGGAGTGGACTGGCCGTGGGGCGCCGCTGCTGGGTCTGTCGGGTGAGGTGACGGAGGCGGAGATGGAGGCGCTGTTCGGGCAGGGCCTGCACCCGCACCCGGAACTGCTGGCCCCCGGCGTCCCGGCCGGGAAGGTTCCGGCGGTGCGGTTGGGGCGGAAGTTCATCCGGCCAACGTACGTCGACGTCGACAACCAGGACGACGACCAGGACGACGACCAGGAGCCGGAAGCGGTGGTGCCGGACGAAGATGGCAAGACGCGGTCGGCGCGTCGGCGGAAGATGAAGCGGGGGCCGGTCGCCGCGTTCGATCTGGTGCCGCGGCCGCCGGCGTCGGTGTCGCTGCTGCGGGCGCTGGGGGACGATGCGACCGTCGCCGTGATCGACGCCAGCCACGATGTCGCGGTCGCGGACGTGCTGGCGTGGCTGGAGGACGAAGCGATCGTCGTGTACTCCGGGCCGGGTGGCATCCGGTGGGAGCGTCCGGTGGGCGGTCTGGTCGTCGCGCGGTTCCGGCACCACGACTCCCGGCACCGGATGCCGCTGCTGCACGACCACCTGGTGGTGTCGGTGAAGGTGCTGCGCGCCGACGGCAAGTGGGGCCATCTGGACTCGCGGCGTCTGTACGCGCACGTGGTGGCGGCCGGCGCCCTGTACAACCAGCGGGTGCTGGAGGAGGTCTGCGACCGGCTCGGGCTGGCGACCGAGCCGCGCACGCCCACGCCGGGGCGGCGGCCGGTGATGGAGATCGCGGGGGTTCCGCCGGAGCTGATCGACTGGACGTCCACCCGGCAGCGCGACACTGCCGTACTGCTGGAGCAGGCGGAGGCGGACTACATCGCCGACCACGGGTACCCGCCCACGGCGCGGGTGCGCAGCCGGCTGATGAAGCGGGCCGCGGACGACAGCCGCCCGGCGAAGAAGACGCCGCTGCCGCTTGCCGAGCTGCGCCGTCGCTGGCGGGCCGACGCGATCCGCCGCTTCGGGGCCGAGCTGGTCGACGGGCTGCTCGAGCTGTGCCGCCGCGCCGCGGCCGCCATCCGCGCTGCCTGGCCCGCTCCGGCCGATCCCGGAGCGGTTGTTGTCGACGACGTCGACGTGGACTTGGCGGCCGTTGACGTCGCCGCGACCGTCTACACCCACCGCGAGCACTTCCGCCGCCGGCACCTCCTGGCGGAAGCCCGCCGCCATCTCGCCCGCGAGTTGCGGGGCCGCCGCGCCGCCCCCGGCCTGGAGAGCCGGATCGTGGACGCGGCGATCGGGGCGCACTGCGTCGACGTCACCGCGCCCCAGCTGCCGGGCCGTCGGCCGCGCCCGCCCGGGCACACCTTCTACACCGCCAGCTGGCACCCGCCATTGTCCGCCGGGCGAGACCGCTTCGAGCTGGCGGAGGATGCCGTGCCGCAGCTGAGCGTCCACGCCCGGGCGGTGGCCACCAGCATCAGCCTGCAGGCCCTTGTGCGGGCCTCCAGGACCCCGGCCAGACCCGCCCAACCGGCCCCCACCGCACGCGCGGGCCGGCCGTCGCCGACTGACCAGGCGACCGCCGCGGCGCTGTACGAGCAGCTGCAGTTCGCCGATCCGGCCGACGCGGAGGACGACGGCCAGGAGGACCAGGAGCAGCAGTTGGTGCTCTCACCGGAGCGGCTGGCCCGGCTCGAGGAACTGCGGCGCCGGATCGGCGAACTCGCCCGCGGGACACCGAAGCACAAGCCGAGCGAGCACCGCGACCAGGCCGCGACACCGCCGCGCCGACCCGGCTACCGGGGGCGCGGCTGAACCGCAGGGGCACTGGAGGCGTTGGTCAGGGGCGTTCGGCGGCGTACTGGCTGCCGATGGTCCACCAGCTGCCGAGGTCGGTGCCCGGCGGGAGGGGCTGACCGAACAGGCCGGCCGCGTGGGCAACCGCGTCCCGGGTGACGTAGCGGTCAGCGTCGCAGTCCTGGAGGTGGCGGCGGATCCGGTCGTCGTCCCAGCCCAGCATCTGGAAGAAAGCACCGTTGGTGCCCGCCATCATCTGCGTGTAGGCGTGGGCGTCGGTCATGGCGTAGGAGGACAGGCGAGCCCACTCGCACAGGTTGTGGGGGAGCCGCTGTCCGAGCGCGATCACCTCGTTGAGGTGCTTGATAGCCCACCGGGCCAGGTCGGCTTGAGTGCCTGTTTTCGATCCAGGCATGGGCATCTTCCGAAGCCCAGAAATCGAACGCGTGAAACTTCGACCGCCTGGTCGCCGCGAGGGTCGGCGTAACTGTGGCTGTCGGCGCCCTTGAGTGGTTCGCAGTTTCGGCGGGCGGCGGCCAAGTGTGCGGGGCACGACTGGCGGTAATTGCGGTGCCGTGTGGAGGCCGACGCTAACCTTGTGACCAGTCGTAATCGACATACTGCGAAGGGGGACGCGGGATGCTCACGGAGGCGTTGGCGGCGCTGGCTGCGGCCGGTGGGACTGCAGTGGTCCAAGCGGCGGGTACCGATGGGTGGGCGGAGATCCGACAGGCCGTGGCGCGCCTTCTGGCTCGGGGGAATCCTGAGCGTGAACTGGTCGAGCTGCAGCAGATGGACCGAACTGCCACCGTACTCGCGGCAGCGCCCGAACAAGCGGCAGTCACTCGGCAGGAGGCCCTGTGGCAAAGCCACTTCGAGGCGCTTTTAGAGAGCTTGGAGGGTACTGAGCGTGCCCAGGCGGTCGCCGGACTCCAAGCGCTTACCGAGCGTTACTCCGCCCAGGGCCGACCGGACCAAGGCACAGTCGTAGGTAATACCTTTCACGGCCCCACCGCAATCCATACCGGAGACCACGGCGTTCAGCACAACAACTTCGGCCCGAGCGTATGACCGCCCAGAGGCCGGACCGAGCCGGCAACGAGGGAGAGGATCGGGCCGAGTTCAATGGCCCCACCGCAATCCATACCGGTGACCACGGCGTTCAGCACAACAACTTCACCGTGGGGGGAGGCTCGTGGCTCAGGGATCTGCCGTGGGGCAAGATCGGCATCACGGTAAAGAACACCCTTGTGTCCCTCGCCGTGACGGCCGCGGTGGTCTTCGGTGTGCTCTGGCAAGATCACCATGATCACCAGATCCACCAGCGAAAGGCCCAGGAAAGCACCAGAACCGCCTCGATACACAACGCCTGCCACCGCGCGCACCAGGCACAAACCCAGAACATCGAGAGCAACGCGAGTACGGACAGCCTGAGCGCTCATATAGGTCAGTACAGGGCCTACGCACAGCAGCTCGGCGAGGCCGCAACTGCAAGCAGCGACCCCGCGCTCGCCAAGCTCCTCAAGGCCGACTCAGCCGACAACTACAACTTCGCCGACGCCTTGGAACGCCAAGACCCGAGCGGCAAAGAACGTTACTCACTTCAATCGGGCAGCGATCTCAGGGCCTGGACGGACTACTGCCTCCACAATGACCCCTCCCCCCTTCTGTAAGTGCCTGACTCCGTTGCCGATCGCCCCCATCTCGGCCGCGAGGTGGGGTGAGTACGAGACAGTCCGACGCCCGTGGTGGGACAATGGGACCGGTTGGGATTTCGGCGGGGTATTGGTCAATACGGCGGCCGCCGTATTGAAGATGATCAGTCGCGTTGGGCTTCGCGGGAGGTCGGCTGTCCGGTTCTGCGGGACTGCCGTTGAGTGATTCGCCTGGTCATGAGGGTGATCGCGGCCCAGGTGATCAACGACTCCGAGTGCTGGATGAGCCGTTCGTAGTCGCGGGCGTGCCGGCGGGCGTGCATGACCCAGGCGTGCGAGCGCTCCACGACCCAGCGCCGGGGCAGGACGACGAACCCGGGAGTGTTCTTCGGGCGGCTGACAGTCTTGATCGTCAGGTTCAGGTAGGTCTTCGCCCAGGTCACGAGCTGTCCGGCATAGGCCGAGTCGGCCCAGACGATAGTGATCTCGGGGTGCATCAGCCGCAGCCGGAAGAGGACTTCCTTGGCCGCGTTGCGGTCGGTCACGTCGGCCGGGGTGACCATGACGAACAGCGGCAGGCCCTTGGTGTCCACGACCAGGTGCCGCTTGCGGCCATTGATCTTCTTCCCCGCGTCGTAGCCGCGGGAGTCCTTGCCGACGGTGTCGGCGGCCTTGATCGACTGGGAGTCGATGACGGTGGCCACCGCTCCGGGGGCCCGGCCCATCTCGCGGCGGATGCGCTTGCGGAGCTGGTCACGGATCTGCCCGATGACACCGGCGGCTGCCCAGCGGGCCATGAAGCCGTAGCAGGTCCGCCAGGGCGGGAAGTCCTTGGGCAGGGCCCGCCATTTGCATCCGGTGTCCACGACGTAGCGGATGGCGTCCACGATCTCGCGGCGCGGGTGCTTCTCCGGCCGCCCGCCGGTGGGGGTGTCGCAGGCCGGGACCGGCAGTAGCGGTTCGATCAGGGCCCACTCGTCATCCCAGGTATCCGAGGGGTAGCAGCGCTTGCGCGGCATCGGCTTGCCTCCCCTTTCGCGACGGGGTGGGCCCGGCCTCTTCGCGGCCGGGCCCACCGGTCAGGCGCTGGTGTAGTCGGCGATGACGTCGAGGGTGGATTCCACCGAACTGAGCTGGGTGTTCAGGTGCTTGATCCATCGGCCCTTGGGCTGGAGGGCCGCGTGCGGGGCGACGGTGCCGGTGATGAACCGGCGGATCTCGGTGAGCTTGCCGCGGATGACCGCGACCTCGTATGCCTGGAGCTGGTCGGGGTCGGCGCAGAACTGGTAGCCGTCTTTCAGGGTCCAGATCAGCGGCGGCCAGTTGCGTTCGGTGATGGTGTCCCGCAGGCAGGCAAGGCCAGATCGGGTCTGGCTGGGTGACAGCTCGCTGGATCTGACCAGTTGGGGGAAGGTCAGACCGGCCGGCCGTGCCTCGAACAGCACGAAGCGGACGGTGTCGGCGTGTCGCTGGGCGGCCGGCGATCTGCGCTCGGAGGCGCGCGGCACGGTTACTCGCCTTGCAGGAGTCGGGCCAGCTCGCCGTCGACGTCGACCTTGCCGGTGTCCACCGCGGTCTCGATCCAGTCCAGGGTTGCGCGGACTCGGGCGACGTTCTCGTGGACGATGACGCGTTCGTCATCGCCGAGCTGCCGGTCGCGCATGCCGGGGACGACCCGGCCGGCCGCGGCGACGAACGCGTGGCAGGCGGTGATCAGGTCCAGGAATTCCACCGACCGGTCGATGTTCTTCACCGCCGGCGCGACGGGGCTGGTGTCCTCGAAGTGCTCGCGGGCCTGTCGGCCGCGTTCGACCTGGGCGTGGTTGACCTGGTGACGGGCGGTGTCGTCCGACATCGCCTTGAACGCGACGTCCGGGCGCCGGAGCAGGCCGGTGGTGACCTCGGCCGCCACGGTCTCGTCGCGGGTGAGTTCCTCGACGGCGCGGACCTTGTCCGCCGGGGCGACCTGGGCGACGACGGCCGGGCGCCGCAGGAAGTCCGGGGCGACCGCGGCCGCGACCTGGTCCTCGCGGGTCAGCTCGGTCACTGCCCGGACCTTGTCCTCGTGCCTGACCTGCGCGACCACCGACGGGCGCCGCAGCAGGTCGCCCGTGACGGCCGCGGCGACGTCCTCGTCCTTCGCCAGCGTGTGGATCGCGCTGATCTTCTCCTGCGGGGTGACCGGCTTGGCGACCTGGCGTCCGACCCGCCGGCTGGCCTCGTCCGGTGTCCACCGGGCCTTGCCCTCGGGCGGGGTGTGGATCGCGGCGAACCGCTCGTCCGGGTCGGAGATGCCGGCCAGCGTCCTGTGGATCGTGAACGACACCCCCGCCGCCCGGTGCTCGGCCGGCCACTTCGACGCCGCCCAGCGTGCGCCCTCCACCGTGCGGTAGGAGACGCCGATGTCCTCGGCCAGGCGGTGCAGGGAGTCCCTGACCGTGAACAGCTCGTCGGCCGGGGCCGATCCGCCGCGGCCCCGCATCGGTTCGACCTCCAGGGCGGCGTCGCCGATCGCGAACTGGATGACGGTGGCGGTCTCCACCAGCTTCCGCAGCTCGGCCACGATCTGCGCGTACCGGCTCGCGCTGACACTGCCGACCTTGTCGTCGGCGACTTCGGTCTCTTCGGGCATGGCATCCACCACCTACCGCGGAGCCGGGGCGCGGCCCCGCGGCCGTGACAAGACCCGGCCCGCTTCTCCCACCGAGCGTCAGACCGCAAATACGAAGATCACAACGAACGACCGCAGATGACCGACTTCTGACCGAAGAGGCGATTCAGGCGCGTTCGCGATGCGGTCACTGTGACCGTTCACCGAACGATTCCTTTCGCGCCCGCCAGGCCCGCGTCACACACCGCCGCGAGCAGTAGACCGCATTCGAACGGCGATCCACCCCGACGACCCACGTCGCCCCGCACTCCGGGCACTCAGCCCGCCCGGCCCCGCTCAACTCCGCCGCCACACGCTTCCGAAACCGCTGGTCCTGCCGCCACTTCCGGCCGCGACAGGCCGACGAACAGAACCTCGCCCAAGCCTGAGCCTCCAACGACAACCGCCTCCCGCAGCCCTCACAGAACCGCTCAGCGACTTCCCCGGCGCCATCCGACATCAACCCAGCCTAGGACGCAAAGCTACCCAAATCCGAGGTTCAGACACAGGCTCTGAGCGACCAGGAGCACTGGCGGCACCACCTTGCCATCTCCCACCGAGCTGGTCAGGGCGCGGGAAGCCTCGCGGACGGGCGGGAGCTGCTCGCGGACCTGGCGCAGCGCCTGCGCGTGTGAGCCCCCGAACGTCTCCTGGTAGCGGCGGGCGTCGTTGTGGCGTGCGTGAGAGGACATGGTGAACCTTCCGGTTCCGGTGCCGCCGCCGTGATCTGCGACTGTGGCCGGGCAGGCCACGTCGGCGTGCTGCGATGCCGCGGAGCAGCTGGGGCCTACTTCCCGCCTCACGGCGTGCGGGTGTGCTTCAGCCGGGGCACCGTCGCAGCGCTTCGAGCGGCACCGCCCTGACCAACGAGACGAGACCGGGCCGGTCACGTCACTCTGCAGTTGGTCTGGACGCGCCGCGGCGCCGGGGGAAGGGTGGGCAGATGAGCGATGAGGACAGCATGGAACGACCGGACGCGGGTGCGCTGAGCGCGATGTACCTGGAGACGCTGCGCCTGCGTATGGAGTCGGACAAGTTCGGCGCCCTGGCCGATGCGCTGAAGGGGATGAAGAAGGCCTCGGAGGCCGGCTTCGACGGGACGGGCTACGAAGTCAACGAAGAGCTGTTCACCGACGAAGTGCGCCGCGAGTTCGCGACGGTCCTGGCGATGGCGGCCACCGGGCGTACGGACGACCGGGTCGTGGAGGTCGTGGAGGGTGACCCCAGCGTGGGCTGGGCTGTGGTGACGGCGGAGGTCGCCGACGATCCGGTGAAGCTGGCAGAGGTCCGCGAGCAGCTGCTGCGCATGGTCGATGAGGGCGAACTCCCGGAGTGACATCGGCCGCCGGAGCAGGCCGCTTACGTGGGGCGACGGCGCGTCCGGGGAGATGGAAAGTCTCGATCGACCGGCGGCTGGCTGCTCTGCCGTCCATCCTGGGCGCATGACGTCCAGCGCCCCCGCCCCGGCACCCGCGCAGCTATCGATTACTGCGGTGACGCGGCGCGACATCTTCGACTACCTGCGCGGGATATCGAGGCCCTGGTGGGGGAAGCTAGACGAGGTCACGTTCCTGGAAGGCCTCTACGACCTGGACCGACCTCCGTCCCTGAATGGCCGGCTCCCGACTGTCCGCGCCGACATCCAGCAGCACCGGTTCAACAACCCCGACCTGGACGACGACTGGATCTTCGAGGACCCTCGGCTGGAGCTGCGCGACGGGCCGGACAAGGTGCTGCTCGACTTCCTGGCACGAACCGTCCATCCCGAGGTCGCAGCCGACGTAGGGGAGGCGATGAAGCAGGTCGAGGAGCTGAACCGGCTGCTGGCACCAGACGGGTGGAGCCTGCGTCCCCACGACTCCCTCTCTGGCCGCCCCATCTACACAGCGGTCCGAATACCGCCCACGGGCCCGTTGGTCCCACTGCCGCTGAACGACGACGACGCGGGCAAGCTCGACCTGGTCCTCGGCCAGACCTACAGCCTCCTGGACTGCACCGGCGAGGAGACCGCACGCGACCTGCTGCGCACCGCTGTCCTGACGCTGCGCCGCGACGGCGGCTTCTTCCACCCCATGCCCGATGACAACTGGACGGCGGACACCTACGAGGCGGTCCTGACTTTGGAGCGCGAGCTCCAGCCCACCTGCACCCCGGAGGTGAAGGAGGTGATCTGGCGGACACTGGAGACCCTGCTCAGCCAGCTCGGGCGCACCGACGTCCGGGGCCTCGTGGTCGAAGGCGACACCCGGCCGCTGCCCAACATCTCGCCGGACTGGCGAACCCAGGGCGCGGCGCCCGCTACGCCCATCATTCGCGGTCTGCGCCTCCCCTTCTCCACCACCGAGTTCGACGTCACCCGCAGGGACTTCGCCGACCTGGAGATCCGCAGCTCGCAGGACAGCAGCGGGTTCCACTACCTCTACGACACCCGCGCACGCCGGATGATCACCGACTTCGTCCTCGACGACCGGCCCCGGGTGGCCACCTTGTGCAGCGTCACCATCATCAAGAAGGGCGACACCTTCACGCCGAGGATCAAGCTGTGGAAGAAGGACAAGAGGAAGCCGGGGGAGGTCTCCGCCGAGCAGACGGTGCCCGACACCGGGATCACCCGAGCCGTCAAGGCGATCGTCGATACCGGGGACGTCCACGAGAACTTCTGGAAGGTCATCAACTTCCTCCAGGGCTGCGCCGGGCTGAACACACCCGGCGACTCCCTCCAGCTCGTGGCCACAGACGAGGCCCAGCTGACCCAACTGCTGACCGGCCATGACCGGACGACGGTCCTCGGGGCGGTCCGGACCGCGATCGGCGGTGGCCTCACCGAGGAGGACATCCGGCTGATCAGCAACCGCAAGGAACAGCTCCAGAGGTTCGAGCAGCTGCTTAACGATCCGGACTACTTCCAGCAGGAGGAGAGCCGGGCAACGACACGCGGGGCGGAAGCGGTCTGGCAGGCATTCTTCGAGGCGAACCAGTGGATCTTCGGCTACGGGCTCAACCTCATCGCCTGCGAATCCATCGACGACGGCAAACTGGAACGCATCACCGCTGGCGCCAACATTTTCGGCGGAGCCGGAAAACGCATCGACGCCATCATGCGGTCCAAGGGCCTGATCAGCAGCATGCTCTTCTGCGAGATCAAGACCCACGACACGGAGCTGCTCGCCAAGGCCCCGTACCGCCGGGGCGTTTTCCAGGCGTCGAAAGAACTAGGCGGCGGCGTGGCGCAGGTGCAGAAGACCGTCTCCAGGGCCCTGCAGCTCATCTCCCACGAGTTCCTCTTCCGGATGCGCGACGAGGACGGCGCCCTGACCGGTGTCGAACTGTCCACCACAAGGCCCCGGCAGGTCTTGGTGATCGGGAGCCTGCGCGAGTTCACCGACAACGGCGCCGTGAACTCAGAGAAGATCAGTTCCTTCGAGCTGTACCGGACATCGATCCAGGACGTCGAGATCATCACGTTCGACGAGCTCTACCAGCGGGCGTGCTTCATCGTTGAAGACCGGTAAGGCGCTTCGTGCCGTCCCGCTCCGCGGCGCATTGCGGGCACCTTCGGTCCGAGACCGGCCGTCACCTTGCCCGCGAGCTGCGCGGCCGCCGCGCCGGTGCCGGCCTTGGACAATCGGATCGCCACATCGCAGCGGCCGCTGGGATCCGTCTACACCGGCGCCTGGTAACGAGCCCACAGCCATGACTGACGGCATCGGTGCAGACCGCAACTTAGTCAGACCCCTCAGTTGTGGTCCTCGGGTTGGTCTGCTTCCTCGGCACCATCGTCAGGTTCCTGCTCATCTTGTGACTCTGCCTGCTTCGCCTCGGAAGGGAAGGAGTAGCCGGCGAGTTTGTCCTTTGCCATGGTCCCGAAAGCCTGTTCCACTGCCGTCTTGCCGATCCCGAGGTCGGCGATGACGGACTTGGGTAGGGAGCCGATGGCCGACTGCGCGAGCTTCACGCTCGGCATGATGCTGGCGATGTCGAGCGTGGATTTCGGCATGCTCCCGAAGACCTGCTCGGCCGCTGTCTTGCCGATCCCGAGGTCGGCGATGACGGACTTGGGTAGGGAGCCGATGGCCGACTGCGCGAGCTTCACGCTCGGCATGATGCTGGCGATGTCGAGCGTGGATTTCGGCATGCTCCCGAAGACCTGCTCGGCCGCTGTCTTGCCGATCCCGATGCTTGAGATGTCAATGGACTTCGGCAGCGGGCCGAACAGCGACTGCGCACTGCCGAGCTTGAGGTTGGTGGCCGCCACCTGCTCCATGAGCGTGTTGACGTGCTTAGCGCCCGCGATCTGCGCGATGGTTGCGGTCGGCTTGGCCGCCATCTGCTGAGCGATGTAGGCGGCAGCACCGGAAGATCGCGTAGTAAGGGCATCCAAGGCGCGCTGGGCAGCCTCAGCCGTCGTGGCTTTCAGCCTCCGCAGGACTTCCATGCACTGCTGATCACCCGTGTCGGGCAGTGAGGGCTGATCCTGCGTGAGCAGGGTCGGAGTCTGGTCCTCCTCCCCGGCGGAAAAAAGGATCTTCGTCTCCCACACACACGCGATGTATTCGGCATCGTCGCTGTCGCCGTCCACGGCCCCGTACAGCAGCCACCGGGCCTTGGCGGTGTACCAGATCTCACCTTCGATTTCATGGCCGGTGACCCCACTGAGGCCAAGCAGTTCAGTCTCAGGCGCCGCCACCCAGGCGCGCCATCTCACCGCGCTGTCGGTACCGCCCAGGCCCACGAACCCTGTCGCTGCATCCAAGACCTCCACCGCTGTTTGTGCCACCTGTGACCGAATGGCGATCGACCTCAGCAGCCGGTCAGCCGCAGCTTCCGCTTCCGCACCGGAGACCTCTTTGGTGAACTCAGCGACGACGTCATCGAAGTCAGTGAGTCGCGTGAGCCGGTCCTCCATGCCCGCAACGTCCTCGTTCATCGGATACGGGTAGTGCGACCCGTCGCCGAAGTCGCTGCTGTTGTTGGTGACGAAGTAGACGTGCTCGTCAGGGTTGGCTCGCAGGTATTCGAGGACGGAAAACCAGATAGCCGCATCGCGAGAGCCGATCGAAAACTCATCCTTGCCGCGCTGGACCCGCTTGGCCGGCGGAAGAGCCATGGCTTCGCGCTGCAGAGCCTTCTGCGCGGCTTCACCGCTGGTCTCGATGACCTCGAAGATCTCCCTGTAGAGCTGCCGCCAGTGCTCGAGGAGACGCTCCACGTCCAGCGGTTCCAGATTGCTCTGCACCTTCCAGGGGAGCACCTCCTGCAACTTATGCAGGACCGCTTCGACGGACTGGTACCTGGCTGGATAGAAGAACGCCTGATGGGCAGCCATCTCTTCCAACACCATCCAGGGCACGACCACTCGGTGGTGGCCCGATCCCCGCAGCTTGCGGAGGATGTCGGCTCTCGGCCCGTCGGTCGGGAGAAGATTCACGGCATTCGTATCGAAGATGATCAACTGTGTGCCTCCATGTCCAACGGCATCATCCCTCCGAGGCGGGCCGGCGGTCGCCAGCTTTACGTCGATGCCTTTCGCAACGTTCACCGGATCCGGTGGATCCGCGGTGCGCCGAGCGCGGCCAGCCGGTCGGCCCCGTTACGCTCACGAACGTGGGACAGACCCCGGCACAGAAGACCGCCAAGGCCGCCCGGGCCGTACAGCCGAAGAAACGCACCGGCAAACAGTGGCGAGAGGCCGGGCGCACTACCGCCAGCAAGAAGAAAGCAGGCGGTCGCAGCGCGGTCACCACAGCCAAGCAGCCAGGGAAGGCACCCGTGCCGCGGGGCACGATCCGGGCACAGTTCGGCGGGACGTGCCCGGCCTGCATGCGCGAGTACGGCCGGGGTGAGCTGATCCGGAAAGTCGGGCTGGGCTGGGGGCATCCGAAGTGCGCTCCCAGCAGTGCCGAGTTGGAGTTCGCCCGGAACAAGGCGCGCATCGAGGCTGGAGAGACCTTTCGCTCCCGCAAGCCTTCGGACTGGAGGATGGGCGCCTCCCCTTCGAACACCAAGCCGGCCCGCTGAGGTCGCCACAGCTGTGGCGAGGCCGGACCCACGTCCGTGTCTAGGGCAGGCGCTGCCACAGACCAAACTGCATGCCGAGCGTCCTCTCGGCTTCCCCTACCGCGTCCGCCACCGCTGTGTCGGCGAGCAGAGGCGCGAAAGCGTGTCCAGCCTGGATCAGACAGCGGGTGGAGTCGATCAGATGAGCGTAGGTGTCGGTCACGGCCGTGGTCGACAGCTGGCCGGTGTCGGGCACCAGATACGCCATGGCGCCGGTGTAGCTGGGGTGGGCGTTGCTGGAGGTCAGTTTGTACGGCACGTACAGCTGGGGCCCGCCGTCGTAAAGCTGGCACATATGTTTGAAGTTCTCGAAATCCTCCGCGAGCCGGCCCTTCTTCGGCGGGGGTGATCCGGACGGCACCTCCAGACCGGCCGGGACCGGCCACTTGGTGTCCACGACCTCCTTGATCAGGGCATGCATCTGGCGGTGCTGAGCGTCCTCGACTGCGGCGGCAGCCGGCTCTCCGCCCTCCACAAGCCATTGCAGGGCGAGCGTGTGCTGCAGGATCAAGCGCGCGTTGGCCGCGCACTCATGGCGCAGCCCGTGGTGGTGTGCCAGCGCGATCAGCTGGCTGTTGCGGACGACCGCGGCGAACCAGCCGTAGGCGATGGGAAAGACGCGCGGTGACACCCCCGGAGCTATGAGCACTCCATCCGCGCTGACCATGGTGTCCAACGCGGTGACCATCACCTTGATCGCCTCGGAGGCGCGCTCTGCGGTCTGCGTGTCGTCCGCGAACTCGTCAGTGGGGGAGGGGCTTTCGACTGTCATGGATGCGGATCATTGCAGCAAAACGGCGCCCTTGAAACTGGGGGACCCTGCCAAGGCGACATCTCCGTCGACGACGGCCTGAGGACGACGCCCCGGTGTGACTGCGAGAAGCGTTTTGCGAGGAAGTCCCTTCTTGGGCCCGCGCGAAATTCCGGCTGCGCCGCGCGGTGGTCCCGCGGGGAGCGCGGTCCTGGCACGGCCAGGCCACCACTACAGCGCTGCCGGACGGCCTCCAGCTCCCGGCCTTGGACGACGGCTGACGGCACCGGGCGCGGCTACGCCGCACTGCGCAGCGGCCGGTCGGGCCGGCACAGCGGGCATGGTGCGGCGTCGGGCCGCTCGAGGGCGGCGCGGGCCTGCTCGGTGCTCGCCGGGCGGGCGAGGTCGCGGGCGGCGCGGCAGTCGCCGCGGTGCACGATGCGGGCAGGTCCCCGCTCCGGACCGAAGTAGACCTTCTCTTCGACCTTCCAGGCCGGGGTGACCCCGGGTCGTTCGGTGGGGATCTGGTCGTAAGGCTGGCCGTCGATCGGCTCGCACAGGGCGGCGGGGGCGCGGAAGTCCACGGCGGCCGGGAGAGCCAGGAGCCGGCCCCGCTCGCTGCTCTGGTGGGGCACGTGGATCTGCAGGTCGTACCACCAGCCGTCCGGCTCCCGGATCCGGGACTTCACCACGGCGAACAGGTGCTGCCCGTCCGGCAGGGTCACGTCGACCAGCGGCCCGTCTGCCTTCGGCAGCGCAGCCGGCTGCCCCACGCCGTGCTCCTGCTCCTGGTCGTCGCTCACCCCTCCAACCTAGTTCGATTCCCCGTTCGATTCCACGGTGGAACGGCGCGTTCCCACGGACCCATCGCGCGTTCCACGAACATCACTACCGCAGGTCACAGCCGTGGAACGGTGGAAAGCGGTGACCCGGGCACGCAGGTGGGCAACCGCCCCAGCTGCTCACCTGCGTGCACTCGAACCGCCCGAATCGGTGGGGAACGGTGGGGAACGGTGGGTATGGGCGGGGAATTGGGCAATCGCGGCGCGAAGGAACAGTGCGGCGTATCGGTTACCGGCGGGCGCCCGGCCGCCGGCGGGCGCGGCGGCCGCGGCGGCCGCCGTGCTGGAGCTCCCGCAGCGCCGCGCGGATCTGGGGTGCGGTCGGTGCGGGGCGGCCGTGCGCGGCCAGGCCGTCCAGCAGGTTGTCCACCAGTCGCGCCAGGTGGTCGATCCTCGGGTTGCGCCTCATGGCCGTCTCCTTTGGCCGGGTAGCGGGAGCCGGTTGCGCCCCCGCCCATAGGCCGCCCGTGGCAACCGGCGGCGTTTCCCGGCGGCAGTGAACAAATTTGAGGCTGGCGTGACTGGTGTGACTTTCGGGCGGACCTCGCGCTGCGGGCTTCCACGGCAGGCCACCCCTTGTCCGACCCCTTGACCACGCCGCGCCGTGGGCGGCCGGCGCCCGCGTTTGTCCTGGACCGCTGGGGTTGCGGGGTGGGTACAGGTCGCGGACAAGGGGTGCGCGTGCAGGCTGCGGCGGCCCGACGGTGGTGGCCGCCGGCGGGCCGGAAGGGAGTCGCGGTGGTGGACACGGTGACGGGTGCGTGGCGGTGGTCGGCGGGGCTGGCGCGGGGTGCAGGCTGGGGAGACCCGCGCAGCGGCACGGAAGTGCACTGCTGCGGCGCGGCAAAGTACGGGGGAGCGGCGCGGGCCGGGGTTCGGGCAGGTCAGCGGGCTGGGTCAAGTGCACGGGGGTCGGGTCGAACGGCACGGCGGGCACCGGCTGGCGGCCGGCGGCGGCGGTTGTGTGCGCGGTCGGCCGGTCTCGGGAGCAGGTGCGCGGGGTCGACTACCGCCGGTTCCTCATGGGTGTCCCCAAGCCAGCACCCGCGAGTGCACCCGACCCCTTCACGCCCGGACGGATCGTTGCCCCTGGTCAGGCCCCTTGCCCCGAGGTCACCGGTGATGCCGACAACCCCTCTGCCCTCCACCCTCCTTGGCCGCACCGATGAAAAGGAGACGGCGCGGCTGGGGCGGGTGGAAGGGCGCGAGGGGTCCAGGCGCGGATGTGGCCTCCGGCGGGCCCTGGCCGGGCCGCTGGCCGCCGCTGATGCGTCGGCCGACCAAGGGGGCGCCGCCGGGCTGTCGGCGGCTCGGGCGACCATGGACAGCCTCCACAGCACAACGGCGCAGGGGAGGCGCAAGTGGCGGACACGGCAGGCCCGGTGACCAAGCCGGGGGAGAACAAGGCGCGGCGGCCGCGGTCGACGGTGCGCGACCAGGAGGACGTGCTGCGGGTGCTGGGTGTGCTGAAGGTGGCGACCGCGACGCAGATCATGGAGCTGGTCCGCCCGCACCTGTCCGACAACAAGGCGATCCGCAACGCCCTGTTGGTGCTCCAGGCCCAGGGCAAGGTGCTCTCGGAGGGCAGCACGGCGGGCCCGGCGGGGAAGTTCGGTGCGCCGGACCGCCGCGGTGAGCCGTCACAGAAGCTGTGGGGCCTGACCCCGGTCGGCCTGGACTCCGCAGCCACCCACCTCAAGCGCGAGCCGGACGTGATGGGCGGCCGCGCGCGGGGAGCGGGCACCGGGGGCGCTCCGCACGCGATGGCGGTGAACGCCACGATCGTGGCGTTCACCCGGGGCGGCAGGTCGCCGGGCGTCCCGGCCGGGATCGGCAGCGTCACCTCCTGGCGCACCGAGGTCCCGCACCCGCTGTCGTCCTCGGGCAAGCGCAACGTCCGCGCCGACGCGGTGTTCCAGGACAAGGACGCCGGGCTGCCGCTGCTGATGGTGGAGGTCGACCGCTACACCGAGCCCGCGCACGTCCTGGCGGACAAGGTCGGCGCCTACGCCGACTTCTACGCCCGCCGCGTCCGCGACCCGGCACTGCCCTCGAGCACAGGCCGCGGCACGATCCGCGGCGAGATGAACACGGTGCCGTTCTGGACCACGCTCTACCCCCGCACCGGCCTGCCCGGACTGCCGCCGCTGGCGATCGTGCTCACCGGGGCCGGCCCCACCGCGCTGACCAACCGCATGCGCACCGTGGCCGACCTGTCCCGCGAGCACTGGACCGGGCAGAAACACGCCGACCAGGGCTACGGGCTGCACGGCTACGCATCGACCATCGACGAAGACTTCTACCTCGACTTCACCAGCAAGGTCCCGCTGGTGATGACGACCCTGGACCGCCTCCAGGAGCACGGGCCCATGGGGCCGGTGTGGTTCCGCGTCGCGCAGGAACGCGGCGGCGAGCCCGAACCGCTGCTCCAGGCGCTCACCGACACCCACACAGCCGCCGAGTACCGCCAGCGCCGCAAGCAGGGTGAGCGCGCCGCCGAAGCCGAGCAACAGCGCCGTGAGGCAGCCGAGCAGAAGCGGCTGGATGAGGAGTGGGCGCGCTCGGAGTGGTTCGACAAGCGGGAGAAGAAGATGAAGAAGCTCGCCCGCCTGTGGGACGACGCCGCCACCGGAGACGAGCGGTGAACCTCGGGCCCGCGCATGTCGGCCTGGTGACAGTGGCGGGGGCCGGATGTGTCACTGCCGCGACAGTGCCGCTGAGCTGCTCGCTCCAGCCTTCGCGTCCGCTCGGGGGAGGTCCTGGAGCGTAGCGGGGGCGTCAAGGGCTGTCCAGGTCTGCGACAGGTTGTCCCTTACGGCTGAACCTTGCGGATTGCAGTTCCACCTTGCGAAGGGGCTTGCGAGCGTTGGCGTGACCTTGCGAATCGTGTGACGTCGGCTCCGTCGTGGTGGTCGAACAGCGCGAAGTAGGCCGTGGGTCACCGAAGATGCAAGTCGGGTTGACCATCCGCTGGGCCAGTCGCAGAACACGACCTTCATCTCGCTGGTCACGACCGCCAACGGATGCAGACTCCAGCCGCACCGGACCGGCTGACCGGATGGGCAGGCTGTTGTCTCTGGTACGGGGTTGCTGATGCCAGGGGCAGCTGCGCATCCTTGGCGGGAGCGGGCCGCCATTCGGATGTCGCTGTTGTCATGGGTTTCGGGTGAGACGGGGTCGTGGTGGGGAGTTCACGTGTGTGGGGGTTGGCCCTGGTCAGATTTGTGCTGTGCGTGGGGCTGGGCACGCTCACCAGCCCGTGGTGGCTCGGTGACGGCTGGGCCCGAGGGGTTCGTGCCTCGCTGCTTCCGGCGGTGGGCATCACGGCTTTTCTGGTACTTGCGGAGTGGCATGACCGTCGCAGGCGAGAGCGGACCAGTGATCGGCACGTAGCCTGACGCCGAACATGCAAAGTAGCTCTGCGCAGCCGCAGCGGCCGACCGTGCGCACAGACTTTCACCTCGCTGGTCACAACCGCCGACGGGCGCAGGCTTCAGCCGCATCGGACACAGGTAACCCGGTCCGACGATACGACCGGGACACCCCGTCAGGGCCGCTGTACGGGCCTGTGGCCGCCTGGTGACAGCAGCGCGGGCCGGTTGGTCAGCCCGCGTCAGCGAGGCAGCCACAGCCGCTCACAAGGGCCGGGCCCGGACCCCTCGAGGGAGTCCGGGCCCGGCCCTTCGCCGCGCGGTCCTACCAGCGCATGCCCAGCTCGGTCAGCTCCTGGCGTCGCTCCGCGCTCAACTTGTCCGCCCTACGCCGGGCGTTGTCGACGAACAGCCCGATCTTGTGTTCGACGCCGTCCACGACTTCCACAGCCTTCCTGGACGGCTGCAGGTGGCCCTCACGGGCGTGGAACTGCCGGGCCGCCGCCATGTTCGCGTTCCACTTGTCCGCCTGCGTACGGGGTGCCGGCGGCCGCTCAGACGCCTCTGCCGGGGACAGGTGCAGCATGTTCTCCAGCATCCAGACCTGCGCGGGCAGCAGCTGGTCCCAGTCCAGGCGCTGCGCCTGCACCCACGCGCCCAAGTCCTCGCCCTGCACCGTGGCCTCGCCCGGCCCGGGCAGCGGGGCGCCGACCTCGATCAAGTTGCGGCACAGCTTGTAGCAGCGCTGCCAGGTCACCGGCCACGCCGGGCACCACGATGGGTCGATGGCCTCCAGGGCGTCCCTGCGTTCCTCGGTCAGCGCACCCGTGGTGGAGCCGAGCGGCAGCCCCTGCTCGCGCCGCGCCTCGATCTCCGCCAGCCGCCGACCGGCAGTCCGCAAATTTTTCAGCCATACCCCCACCGGATGGCCGTTGAAGACCGCTGTCGTGGGGGCCAGCAGGTGACCATGTTCCGCCGCCCACCCCTGCGCTGCTGACAGCCCCTCCTGGAAAGCGACGTCCCAGTGCGACCACACCATTTGCAACTCTTCGAGTTCCTTGACCCGCGAAGGCTTCATCTCACCCGCATTGAAGAACCTCCGCTGATCGGCAATCCACGTCCCCAGCGGAAAGTCAGCGGGCTGCCAGTCCTCCGGAGTGGTGAAGCTGTACGGGACTTTCAGATCCCCGTTCTCTTTCACGTACCGGGTCGCGGCCTGGATTCCCTGACGCCAGTACGTGTTTTCCGGCTGGAGAATCCGGAGTTTCATGAACAGCGCCAGCACGGCAGGATCACGCGGGGTGGAGAAGGAAAGCAGGCTCTTTGCGGGAGCCGACGTTCCGCGCTCCTCACCCCGGCCCGCCGCGTCACGCTCCGCCGCCGACGGCTTCCGACTCCGGGTGTTCGACTGCTGCTCCGCCAGAGCCTCCACGGTGTCCGCGTCATGACTACGGAGAGCAGCCAAAATCCGGGCCAACGACTCATACCCCTTGGACGTCAGCATGGCGTCCGGGTCCTCGCCCTTGCCCAAGAAAACTGGCACCACCAAGGACGCGACCTTGCCCTCTCCGGGTTTCATCCGAAGCGCCCGGCCGACGATCTGGAGGATGTCGACCGCGGACCCGCGCACGTCCCCGAAGAACACAGAGTCACAACCTGGCGTGTCCACGCCCTCACCAAGGACTCGAACACTGCTCAGCAGCCGCAGCCGCATCGGGACCAGGTCGCCGTCGACGCGCTCGCCGACCGGGTCCGCGAACGTGGCCAGCGTCGCCCGCCGGCGCTTGGGGCTGTGTTCACCGCACAACCAGTCCGACCACACCCGATCCGGCTCCGGGTAGGTCTCGGGGTCGTCCTCCCACAGCCTCTGCGCCACGGCCGGCACCCCGGCCGCCATCGCCTCCGCCTCGCTGGTCCGGTAGTGGAAGCTGAGCATCCTGCGAAGTCCCCGCTCCGCAGAGGTCTTCACCGCGGCGGTCTGCAGCGCCGCGAGACGGGAGCCACGCACGTTGTCCGAGCGGGCCTCGATCCCGAGCAGCGCGGCCGCCTGGAGCTCCGGGTCGGTCACGTCCACGCACACCACCTGCCACGCCGCGACCAAGCCCAAATTGCGGGCCTGCGAGAGCGTCAACTTGTACGCCACACTGCCGAACAGCCCGTCCGGGTCGTCTTCCATGCTCGCGACCAGCACCGGCGCACCGCTGCCGCCCTCCTCGGCCTCCGGCGCCTCCCACACACGCGGGGTGGCCGTCATGTAGAGCCTGCGGTCGGCCGGGATGCGGGTGTTGTCGTGGATCGCAGCCCAGGGCTTACTGCCCCTGCCGCTGACCCGGTGGGCCTCGTCCACCACCACCAGCGACCAAGGCGAAAGGCCCGCCTCATGCGCCCGCTGGAGCGTCCCCAGACCCACGCTGGCGTACGTGGCGAACACCGTGACGGTCTCCAGGCCCTTGGTCCACGCCACCAGCTCGTCCACGTCCGTCGTGCACGCCGCGAGCCCCTGCGCCTCATCCGCCCGCAGCGAGCAGATCCCGTAGAACGGCCCCGTACGCCCGCCGGCCCGCCACGCGGCCGCCATCTGCGTCAGCAGATCCAGAGTCGGCACCAGGACCAATACCCGACCTGCCCGCAATTTCCGTGCGGTCAGTACCGCCATAAAGGTTTTTCCCGATCCGGTCGCCGCAATGACCTGCGTGCGTAGACCCTGCGCGGGCATTTCCTGACCCGGCTGCAATTCGAGTTTCCGCACCGCTGCATCGGACGCCTCGATCTGATGCGGAAGCGGGTCCATCTCCACGACCGTGTTTTCCGCTTCTGCTGTGACTACTGCCACCATGGTTTGACGCTCCCCCATCCCGGGACGATGCGCGGCCCCCGGCGGGTGTGCTCCGGGGGTGGTGTCTGAGTCCAGAGGCTAGCGCACTTGCCAAGATGACGCACCACCGATCCGCCCCCACGACCGGAACTGTCCGGAACTGACCCCCACCCCACGCACACCCGATCACCCCCCACCCACCCCTGCTCGAACCCGACCACCCCAGCCACCACCGCCCCCACACCCCGGCCCCGTCCCCGCCCGGGGCCGGCCAACCGTGCCCACCCCTCCCCTCCTAGCCAGCCTGCTTGTTGCCCGCCCCGTACGGGCCGCGCCGAACGGCTGTTCCCGCACCGGTTGCGGGGCGCAACGCGCACCGCCAGGACCCGAGCGGAGCGAGGGGCCAAGGCCCGCCAGGAGGCGGGCGGAGCCCGCCGCATGGCGGGCCGTCAACCCTGGAGCGAAGCGGAGGGGTTGGCCCGGCTACGCCGGGCAGACCGCGCGGAGCGCGGTCACGCAGAGCGAAGCGAGGCGTCTCGCTTGCACATCGCGCAGCGATGTGGTACCCGCTCCGCGGG
>NZ_CP134605.1:6682500-6873291 GCF_031844685.1 Streptomyces sp. ITFR-21 | reverse complement strand
CCGCGGAGTGGGGACCACAGGGCTGCGCCCTGTGCAAGCGCAGCGGTTCGCTTCGCTCACCGCGCCGTGCGGAGCACGGCGCTCTCCCTTCGCTTCGCTCCGTGAGAGCAGGGAGGCCGGCCGCTTCGCGTCCGGCTGGCCGCGCGATGCGCGGCCGGTGCTGACGGGGTGTCAGGTTCGGGTGTGCGGCTCCTGGCGTGGTGTTGGGGAGCGCGGTGCGCTCCGGGGCGGGGGGCGCTGCGCTTCCCTGCTGGGTGGTCCTCGCGGCTGCGCCTTGAGGATCTTGGGGCCCGCTGACGCGGGCCAGGCTGGCTATGAGGGGTGGGGGGCGCTCGTTCGTGTGGGTTCCAGTGTAGCGGGTGCATCACACGGATGCAGCATGTACCGTTGGCGAAAACACGGGACAGCCACCGGCCACCGGGGCGGGGCGCGAGAAGCGAGGACGCTTTGAATTCGTTGAGCTTCGAAATGCGCCATGAGGCGCGGAAGGAAATCCAACGTGAGGTTACCGGGCTGACGTCGGATCAAATTCACGAACTCTGGGTGGCCGCTCACGGCCTGGAAAAGCAGGACCGACCGGCAGTCAGTACGGAGGAGCGGCTGGCGGCGGGTCCGGAGGAACGAACTGAAGCGGCTCTGGAGCTGGATGGCCGACTCGGGGTGGGAGACCTACTCCCCGGAGAACGACCCGGCCGTGGACCGCTGGCAGCAGGAGAGCGAAAAGCTCGCGAACGGTGAAGCCGCAGGGGCGGATCCCGAGGCACGCCCGGTCGGCGGGGCCTACCAGTTGGAGGACGCACGTCGGCGGTACCTAACCACCATCCTGGACAACGCCCTCACGGCCGTGAGCGGCCGTGAGCCGGCCAACCCGGACGCGGAGCAGCTCAGCCTGCTGGACGACTTCTTCACCCGCGCCGTCGTCTTCCCCGACCCGCACGGCAGCGGCGTACACCCCCGGCCCCACCAGGCCCTCTTCGGCTGGACCAGCGAGCAGCCCTTCATCGACCACGCCAGCGACCCCGGCCGGGCCCTGGCCCTGTTCCTGCTGGCCTACCTGGACCACCACGGCACGGCCCTGACGGCGGCCGCCCGCGTCCCTCGAACGCCCGACACCCAGGCCGCAGCGCACGCTCTGCTTCTCCAGGCCGACGATCAGGACCCGGGCGTGGTCAGTGTTCTGGAGGCGCTGGCCGGCCGGGCCTGGGACGCCTACGGGATCGCGCTGCGCTACACCGGCGCGGCCGACCAGAACGACCCCGAAGCGACGATGGAGGCGATGCGGCACGCCGTGCAGGCCGTCGCACGCGGTTTCGCCGCCGCCACCCTCGCCCGGATCGCCGACGACCCCGCCCTGGACCTCACCCTGGACCAGTGCCACTACCTCGACGCCCTGGCCGCCGAGATCGACCTCGACACCATCGAAGCCCTGGACGGATCCGCCGATCTCCCGCACGAGCGCGCGGATGCCGGCCGGCCCGTCGAAGACTCCACCGCCGACGTCGCGCTCGCCGAAGGCCGGCGCATCGCCCAACGCGACACAGACGAGGGAGACGAGGGAAGCGAGGCACCCCCGGAGCTGATCGAACAGGTCTCCGCCGTCTGCGAGCAGCACTTCGCGGCCGTCACCGGCACCAGCTCCCATCCGTGGGAGGCGGAGTCCCGCGAGTTGGTGGGCATCGCGCTGCGGACCGTGCGGCTCGCGGACCGGGACGCCTACCCGCAGGTCCTTCAGGAGTTCCTGAACGCCAACCGGGCGCGGCTGGAGCGGCTGTGGGCCCGCTACGGGCCGGGCGGGCTGTTCGCGGAGGAAGGCGTCCTGGTCGTCGACATGGCCGCCTGCTGCGTGCTCTGCGAGCGGATCGAGGCCGTCCCGCTGTGGCTCGAAGGGGTCTGGGCGCAGGAGGGCCAGGAGGCGAACGCGCTGGAGCGGCTGCACGACGCCTGGCTGTACAACACCAGCGACAAGGACGGCGGGCGATGACCGCGCCGGAGCAGCCCCCGACCGGGCGAAGTGCACCTGCCGAGACGGCCGCGCTGTCGAGCGATCCAGTGCGCAGGGTGACGCAGTACCAGACCGCGGGCACCAATGCCCGGTTGCGGCTGTTCGCGCTGCTGGAGGCGCAGGGCGGGCCCGCGGGCGAGGCGGACGACCTGGTGGCCGCCGTGGAGGCCGGGGCGGTCGCCGGGGCGCAGAGCGAGGTGGTGGAGCTGGGCGGGATGGCGCCGGCTTCCCGGGGTCCGGTGTTCGAGGACGGCTGGGACGAGGGTGTGACGGCGGTGAGCGAGGCCCTGGTGGGCATCGCGGACCGGGACTGGTCCCGGCACGGCGGCCGCTCGGCCGGGGGTGTCGAGCTGGCCGTGCATCTCGCGGACGTGCGGCAGGGGGAGCGGGCCGGGCTGGAGCGCCTGGAGGCGTTCGTCCGGCAGACGGTCCTGCCGCGCACGTACCCGAACACCATGGAGCGCCGCCGCGTCCTGGAAGCGCTGGGCGAGGCCGACCGGCTGTGCAACGCCCGCAGCATCAAGTACGCCACCGGCGACGTCATCGTGTGCACACGCGAGGCCGGCCACTACGAGGGCGACGCCCCGCGGCGCGAGGAACCGGAGGGCTGGCACAAATGCAACGTGGCCACCTGGATTGACGACCGGCCTTACAACGACCCGCACAAGACCGCCTGAATTCACGCAACGGGAGGCAAGGAAAGTGTCTGCGATTCAGCTCAAGGAACACCAGGTGAAGCAGAAGGCGGCTTTCCGGAAGTGGGTGGGATTCCCCGCAAGATCATCCGTGCCCGCGCGGGGGAACCGGGGCACCATCGTGTCAGCGACCGGTTCCGGCAAGACGATCATGGCCGCTGCGAGCGCGCTGGAGTCCTTCCCGGACAGCCGGATTCTCGTCACCGTGCCCACGTTGGACCTGCTGGTGCAGACCGCCCAGGCGTGGCGGGCGGTAGGCCACCGCTCCCCGATGGTCGCGGTGTGCTCCCTGGAGAACGACGCGGTGCTGAACGAGCTGGGAGTGCGCACCACCACCAACCCGATCCAGCTCGCCCTGTGGGCCGGGTCCGGACCGGTCGTGGTGTTCGCCACGTACGCCTCCCTGGTGGACCGCGACGACCCCGAGGACATGACCGGTCGGCGGAAGGTCCGCGGGCCACTGGAGGCCGCCCTGGCGGGCGGAGACCGGCTCTACGGACAGCGCATGAACGGCTTCAACCTCGCCATCGTGGACGAAGCCCACGGAACTACCGGGGACATGGCGCGGCCATGGGCGGCGATCCACGACAACGCCCGCATCCCCGCGGACTTCCGCCTCTACCTCACCGCCACACCCCGCATCCTGGCCGCGCCCCGGCCGCAGAAGGGCGCCGGCGGCAAGGAGCTGGAGATCGCGAGCATGATCAGCGACCCGGAGGGCACCTTCGGGCTCTGGCTTCCCGGTGCGGAACTGGGGCTGTCGGAGGCGGTGGAGAGGGGGATCCTGGCCGGGTTCGAGATCGACGTCCTGGAGATCGAGGACCCCGACTACTTCGTGGGCCTGTCGCAGGAGGCCAGGCGGGGCCGGCGTCTCGCGCTGCTCCAAGCCGCACTGCTGGAGCACGCCGCCCGCCTCAACCTCCGCACCGTGATGACGTTCCACCAGCGGGTCGAGGAAGCAGCGGCGTTCGCCGACAAGCTGCCGGAGACGGCCGCCGACCTGTATCAGGACACCGTCGACGACCACGCCTTGGAGCAGGCCGACGAGCGCCCGCCCTCCCCGCTGGGCGCCGAGCCGGACGACCTGTGGACCGGCCGCCACGTCCCCTCGGACCGGGTCTGGTCGGCGTGGCTGTGCGGCGACCACACCGTCGCCGAACGCCGCGAGGCCCTGCGCCAGTTCGCCAACGGCACCGACGCCGCCGGCCGCCGCGTCCACCGCGCCTTCCTCGCATCCGTTCGCGTCCTCGGCGAAGGCGTCGACATCGTGGGCACCCGGGGCGTCGAGGCGATCTGCTTCGCCGACACCCGCGGCTCACAAGTCGAGATCGTCCAGAACATCGGCCGCGCCCTGCGCCCCAACCCCGACGGCACCACCAAAACCGCCCGCATCATCGTCCCCGTCTTCCTCGAACCCGGCGAGAACCCCACCGACATGGTCGCCAGCGCGTCGTTCCGCCCCCTTGTAGCCGTCCTCCAAGGACTCCGCTCCCACGACGAACGCCTCGTCGAGCAACTCGCCTCCCACGCCCTCACCCGCAGCCGCAAGCAGAGCAAGATCCACGTCAAACGGGACGCGGCAGGCCGGATCACCGGCGCCGGCGGCGAAGGTGACGGCGAAGACCAGGAGCAGCACGGTCCCGGCGCGGCAGCCGAGTCAGCGCTACTGAACTTCGCCACCCCGAGGGACGCGGCAACGATCGCGATGTTCCTGCGGACCCGGGTCTACACGCCCGACTCGCTGGTGTGGCTCCAGGGCTACCAAGCCCTCACCCGCTGGCGCGCCGAGAACAAGATCACCGGCCTGCACGCCATCCCGTACGACGTGGAGACCGAAGTCGGCGCCACCAAGGACTTCCCGCTGGGCAGGTGGGTGCACCAGCAGCGCAGGGCCCACCGGGCCGGGGAGCTGGAACCGCGCCGCAAGGAGCTGCTGGACGAGCCGACGGCCGGGATGGTCTGGGAACCCGGCCAGGAAGCCTGGGAGAACAAACTGAGCGCCTTCCGGTCCTACCGGCGTGCCACCGGGCACCTCGCACCCCGACAAGACGCCGTATGGGACGATCCGGCCGGCAGCGGGCCTGTGCCGATCGGGCAGCACCTCGCCAACCTCCGCCGCAAGGGCGGCCTGGGCAAAGACCCGGAACGGGCCCGAGCGCGCGCGGCGCGCCTCGCCGAGATCGACCCCGACTGGAACTGCCCCTGGCCACTGGATTGGCAACGCCACTACCGCGTCCTGGCCGAGGTCGCCGCGGACGAACCCGGCGGCGTACTGCCCGACATCCAACCCGGCGTCATCTGGGACGGCGACGACATCGGCACATGGCTCCAACGCCAGAAGCAACCGACCACCTGGGCACAGCTCGCCCCCGAACAGCAGCAACGGCTCACCGGACTCGGCCTGCAGCCCACCCCGACACCGTCACCCGCCCCAGCAACCGCAAGCGCAGCGAAAGGCACGGGCAAAGCACAGCATGCCTTCCAACGCGGCCTGACCGCCCTCACACAGTGGGTCGAAAGAGAAGGCCAGCGGGCAGTCCCCCGCGGACACAGCGAGGTGATCACAGTAGACGGTCAGGTGGAGGCCGAGCCGGTGGTCGTGAAGCTCGGCGTGTGGATCTCCAACACCAAACAACGACGCGACAAACTCACCCAAGAACAGCTCCACGCACTGCGAACGCTCGGCATGGAATGGGCATAGTACGTGAGCGCACGGGACCGTACGGGGCGGAGCCGCAGCCGCACTGCGTCACGCCGGGCACGTCCCGGCCGGTCCGCCAGCGGGCGCGCCCGGGGACACCTCCCGAGGGGGCGCGGGCAGGGCGGCAGCGAATCCGCTCCCCCGGGTGTGCCCACGGGCCCGGTCCCGGGCCGGCCAGCCCGGGAGGCCCGGGTGGGCGGGAGGCCCGGGCGTCGCGGCGCCGGGGTCCGGCGGAGCCTGCGGAAAGCCGGTGCGCCGCGGCGCGGCCCGCGCTTAGGCTGGCCGTGCCGCGGGAGTGAGACATCCGCCCGGCACAACCCCGAAGGACTTCACTGAGCACGTCGTTCCCCTTCCTGCAGGCTGGATGGCCAAGGCCGCGCAGGAGCACCCGCTGCACGACCACTTCGATTCGGCTGGTGGAAACGGCGGCCCAGGCGGTTTCGCCCCGGCCATCGTCGCGGCCTTCGAGAACATCATCGAGGCCCTGGAGACGGCGCAGCCCGAGCGGCTCGCCAGCGTGCGCTGTGACTTCCGCACAGCCTCCACCTTCGACGACCTGCTGATCACGCGAGCCGAGATGGTCGCCGGCGCCAAGCTCGCCCGCGCCGGGATCCCCTTCGACTTCGGACGCCGCAACGGCGCCACCGAGCCCGACCTGATGCTGCGCGACATCAACCTCGCCATCGAGGTCAAGGCCCGCCGCCTGGACGGCGTGGAGGACCTTCGCGAGGAACTGCAGACCGCGCTCGCTGGAGTCATGCCACCGGCCCTGGTAGACATCAGGACCGACTCCCGGCCCCTGCAGATCAAGAAGATCGAGCGGGACAAGGTGGTCCAGGAGACCGTCCAGCGGCTGCGCACCCAGGACTACGGCACCGCGGTGACCGCCGTGGACCAGCCCTGGTCGGCCCGCAAGCGCCTCCTGATCCACGTCACGCTCCTGCAAGCCGGCCTTACAGGAAAATCGCACATCACCGTCACCGGCGGCATCTGGGGCGCGGAGCCGGGCCCGCACCTCACGGACGTGGAGGACCAGGTGCGGGCCGCCCTGAAAGACGACCAGAAGCTCCGCCAGGCCGGCACCAGGCCCACCATCCTCCTGCTCGACATCGCCCGCACCAGCCTGGCCCACATCCGCACCGGGCGGATGTGGGTCCAGCGCCTGGCGACGCTACTGCCCGACACCACCCCGTTCATCGGCGTCGCCGTCATGACGCCGACCCTCAACGACCCCGACGTGGGCATCTCCCTCGGCGTCCACGCCAACCTGTCCGACGCCAACCGTGTCGCCGTGAACGACCTCGCCTACGCGTGCGGAGCCCGCCTCCCCACCCGGTGACCACACCACGCGCACTCAGAATCGTGAAGGCCTGCTGGCTGTGGGAGTGTCTAAAAGTAAGCGCCAGGTGTGAGGACCAGGTCGTGGAAGGGTTGCTTGGTCAGGCGGCCAGTCCGTCGGGAGGACCCGGTGGCCTGTAGGCCGGCCCGGGCCGCCAGATCCTTCGGTTGGGCAATAACGTGATACCGGGGTGGTGCCGCCCTTACGGCACCACCCCGGTTGCAGCTCGATCAGCGAGGGCCGGCGTTGCCCAGGCTTACATCCGTCGCTGGTGTCCTCCAGGACGACCGAGCAACACCCCGACGCGAGACTCGTGCTGGAGTACGGCGGAGCGCCCCAAATCCTCGCGCAGCGGCAGCTCGACTACGGCAACCCAGCTGCGGCGCTTCTCCGGTTCGCTCAGGTGCTCACCGAGCCGGGCACCGATCGCGGACGGCGTATGGAACCGGTCGGCCATCCCGACGTAAAGGATTTCCTGGGCATGGCCGAGAGCGATGTACAGACCGACGTGGTGGAGCAGTGCTGCCGTGCTTTCCCACAGCGTACGTATCTGCGGCTGGGAGATGACCAGGTCGTCTCCGAGGAGTTCGACAACCGCCCTGGACACGGTGGTGGTCCAGCGCAGCATCACTCCTCCTTCAGGTTGGCCAGCGAGCCGACCATCATCATGGCCTGGGCGCTGATCACGGGCTTCCACGCCTGCGAGACCTTGCCGCCCTCCCCGAGGTACTTGGTGTAGTTGTTGATGGCGGTCTGCGAGTCGGTCACGGCGTCGCTGATCTTCAGTTCATAGTCACTGTTTTCCAGCAGCTGCGTCTGGTTCTTCTTGAGCTTCCACTGGTCCCGCAGCCACTCGTCCGTCACGGGCGAGATCTGACCTGTGGCGGATCGTTTCGGCTCGTAGCGAGTTCCCGGCGCCGGGAGATCCTGGCTGACCTGCGGAAGCTCCTGCTTGCCGTCGAAGGTCCAGTACGTCTCGACGATGGCCTCGCACTGACGGCGTCCCCACGCGTGGATCGCCGTGGACTTGTCAGTCACCATGCGGTTGACGAAAGTGGATGCCTGGCCTCGCGCGCGGGTGGCCTCCTGGGCACCGTAGGCGCCCTGGAGGGCTCCAGCTGCCGTGGCCGCGATCAGGGTGCGGATCCGGGCTTCGGCCAGCGCCTGCTTGCCGATGGGGGTGTTCGGGTTCGCAGTGATGCCGTCCATTACCTCGGAGATGGGCCGCCAGACAGGGGCCGGCGGCAGTGCCGAGCTTCCGACCAGCAGGGACTGGGCCGCGGCGGTGTGGTAACCCGGCTTCGCGGTCGGCAGGGCGCGGTGCACGAGGTGCGCGACGACGCTGCCGCGGCGCTTGCCGGCCCGGGTCGAAGGACCGATGCCGTCCATGTCCAGGTCGCTGTAGACGTTCTTGGCGGCGGTGCTGGCGCGGCTGAAGGCCCATACCGCCATGAGGGCCAGGTACTCCAGCTCCATGCCGTCAGGGCGGTCGGACGGCATCTTCATGTACCTGACGATGGCTGCTCCGTACACCGGTACCTGGTCGAAGATGCCTGCCTCGGCGAGCCGGCCAAGGGCGTGCTCAGCCAGGCGCGAGACCTTGGCTCCTTCTCGGAGTTCCTCGGGGTCGCTGTGCACGGTCTCGTAGCGGCGGGTGAGCGAGGCCGTGTAGTCGCGCGGGCCGGGGCCCGTGTATCGGGCTCCGATGACGACCTGCGCGGTCGTGGTCCAGCTGTGCACGGCAGCCAGCGCCCTGTCTGCCCGGACCTGCACCGTGCGAACACCACGGTAGGACACCTCGACGTCAAGGACGTCGTCCGAGGTCTTCGCGGAGAGGAGCTGCTCCCGCGCCTGGCGGAGGCACGGGATGAGCGTGTCGATGACGCGCTCCTGCTCGGCCTTCTCCAGCATGGTGAAGCCGTAGAGCTCGAAGGGGAGCCCCAGAGCAGCAGCGAACCGAACCAGGGCCTCGAACTTCATGCCGGCGCGACCGTGGCCGTCGATGGGCGTGATCCCGTGTGCTAGGGAGTTGCCCTGATTGTCCACGATCCGCAGGAGAGCACCCTCGATCGGGCGCCGCTGTCCTTCGGTGGTTACCGTACGGATTGTGCGGTTCGGGGAGGAACTGGTGACCTGCCGGATCGTCCACCGCTGGCGCTCGGCGGGACGGTCGAGCGCGCGGGGCCCGTCGCTGCACACCTGCAACACGGAGGAGTCCGCGGCGCTCTGGACGGCCGGGCTGAAGGGCACGGCACCGAGTTCGTCGCCGGTTCCGCTGTAGTCGCTGCTCTCCTCGTCGCGGACGTTGGAGACCATGAGGCCGAAGAGCGTGAGAATCCGGATGGGCGGCGTGATGATCTGCTTGTAGCCGCCGAGCACGCCACCGTCGAAATAGTGGAGTTCGCCGTCCGAGCCGAGGTCCTGGGCGAAGAGGCTCTTGACGGGGCCAGGCGATTCGGCGGCGCGGGCGAGGAGGAGCAGCCCGTCTTCGTCGGGCTGGCAGTCCGACTGGCTGATGATCGGGCTACGCCGGATCGCAGCGGCCAGGCTGCGGGTTCCGTTGGCGGGCGCGCGGTCCCGGATCTCGGGCAGGGTGGACACGTCAAACGAAGTCATTGAGTCGGCAGCTTCCTGCGTTTCGTGAGGTGAGGCACGCAGGAAGGCCCTGCGCTCCCGGATCAGGCGGATCCCGGCCGTAGCCGGACCTGCGCCATGCACCGGCCGCGCACGGTGAGCGAAGGGGCGATTCCGGCCTTGACCGGACCTGGCGATCCCTCACACAACCCGTACGGGGCGCGATTCCAATCACCCTAGCGCCAGCCACCGACAGTTGATGCCGGAATTTCGAACTCGTCCTCGACCGAAGCAGATCCATCCTTCCGAGATGGGCCGAGGGTGCCCGGGGCGGCGCAGACACGTCATGTGCGGTCGGGTTGCCGGATCTCAGCGAGGCGCGAGGCGCAGGTACATCGGCAGGACCGTGCGCATGAGTTGCTCTCCTCGGGTGGTGATGGCCTCGAAATCGCTCATGGCCATGGCGGTGAAATTGGTCGGGTAGGTAGCGACAGCGCTGCGCGGGACGAGGTCGGGGGGTGGCGCGGGAAGGCGGTCGTCTTTCATGCCGAGGTAGGCCAGGGCAAAGCCGTCGATGCGTCCGCTGGCGGCCCATTCGTGCAGTCGGGTGCGGGCGGAGTCCTGTGCCTTGCGGTGGACGGTGGTGAAGGAGCGGCTGAGGCGGCCGAGCATGAAGTGCGGTGCTTTCACGGTGAGTTCGCCCATGCCGGCGTCGCAGGAGATGATGAAGGGGACGTCGTAGACGTGCTGGGTGTGGTGGGGTGAGCGGCCGGGTTCCAGGACGGACAGGCCGAGGTTGTCGTAGACGCCGCCGTCGGTGAGCAGGACGGTGTGCTGCTGGTGGTGGCCGTCGCGGTGCTGGAAGGTGAAGGTGCGATCCAGCGCTGGCAGGAGCGCAGGGTAGGCGGCCGAGGCGGCGACAGCGGTGGCGACGTTGATGGGTTCGGTGATAGTGCCGTAGCGCGAGCAGCCGCTGCGGGCGCTGCCGAAGCGGACGGCGTTGGTGGTCGCCAGGTCGGTGGCGGTCAGGACGATGTCGAGGCCGGGATGGGTGACGTCGGCCATGGTCCGGGTACCGAAGGCCTTGTGGGTCAGGACGGTGGCCAGGGCGTCGGTGCGGTTGGCGGGGCGGGCGACGCTGACGCTGCTTGTGCGGGAGAGCAGTCCGCGGGCGCCCGCGCAGGTGGCCGCGGCGAGGTTGCGCACCACAGCAGAGGGCGTGAACGCCTGGCGTGCAATGTCCCGTTGCAGGCCGGAACGCAACAGGTCGGTGGTGGAGGCGTCGAAGTCGGCGAAGTCGGTGGGGCCGTAGGCCCATAGGGCTGCCAGGAGGGAGCCGCCGGAGATCCCGGAGACGACGCGGACGTGGTCCAAGAGGTCGCGGTCGTGCAGGGCACGCAGGCAGCCGAGGTGGAAAGCCGCGGCGCGGGAGCCGCCGCCGGACAGAGCGGCAGGGACTCGTACGCGCTGAGGCGCACTGTCGTTGCCGCAGGTCACTTCCGCGTCGGCGGTCAAGCTGCCGGCCAAGGACTGACTGACCCAGCTGAGCCTTCACGACCGGTACGAGGCGGCGGTGTCAGTGGATGTGCTTAGGCTATTGGAGTTCCCTGTTGGGCTCGCATCGGGACGGCCAGCGGAGGCGGGATGGCAAGGCTCGACGGCGGGCGGGTAGCTGCCCGGGGATTCCAGTATCAGTACCTGCGGACGTTGGAAGCGCTATTGGCCCATGCCGACGGCAGTCGGGTCGTCGCGTGCCGGGTCGAAGGCCCTACTGATGCCGTCTCCCTTGCAGTATTGATTCGGTGGACTTCGACTTAGTCGATGCCGCCGGTGGTTCACTGATGGCGGTTCAGGTCAAGAGCGCGGGCGCGGGCCGTGCGGGTGCTGGTGCGGCTGATCACCGGATGTGACGCGCGGCGTTATCAGTTGATCACGTCCGCTGTGCCGGACAGGAGCGCGTTGCGTCTTGCGGAGTTGCTGTGCCAGAAGGGGGATGCCCCGGGCTCGCTGCGCGATGGGATGGAGGAGCTTCTAGCACGGTCTCCGGGAGTGTGGGCGCTGTGCCAGGCGCTTTCTGATGTGCAGTGGCAGCGGCTGGGGCGGGCACGGATCGAGTTCGACGGCCGTGATGACGCGCAATTGCGCGAGGACTTGGGCCTGCGGCTGAGGCAGCGGCGCGAGCAGGCCGGTCATGGGCTGTCCCAGCGTTCGGGAAGCCTGGTGCTGGGCCATCTGGTATCCGAAGTGCTGCACCAGGCTGCCGATCCTAGCCAGGCGCAGTGGACGGTGGCGGACTTCCTTCAGTGTGTGCTGGTCGGTGACGACGAGCTGATCGCGGCGGTGGGCCGCCAGGACACCGGGATCGTCTACGGGACGGTGCCGATGTTCCCGCAGGTGCACAGGCCGGAACTGCTGGCCCAGATCACGGAGGCGTTAACTGCCGGGCAGGGCGTCCCCGGGGCGATGCCGGTGTGCGTGCTCAGCGGCCTGTCCGGTATCGGGAAGTCCGCTCTGGCTGCGGGTTACATCGCCCAATTCGCCTTCCGGTACGACGCGGTCTTTTGGATCGAGGCCGGTTCGCAGGAGTCGCTGGCAGCGTCGTTCAGGCGGCTGCTGTCGCACTTGTCCGGCGCCGGTGAACCCGTGGACGACAGTGACCCGGTGCTGCTGCGCGAGAAGGTGCATGCACTGCTGCAGGCGCTGCCCGGGCCGTGGCTGATGGTCTTCGACGACGGTGTGCCGGCGGCCGCGCTGTCGTGGATGCCCATCAGGGGACGCGGTCATGTGCTGGTGACCTCGCTGACGGGCAACTGGCGGGGGGCTGGCGCTGTGGTGGAGGTCAGTCCAATGAGCGTGGAGGACGGCGTTGCCCTGCTTGAGGCCCGTCTGCGCCTGCCGGCCGCACACGGTGCCGGGCCGGCTCTGACCGCTTTGGTGCAGGCCTTGGAGTGTTGGCCGCTGGCGATCGTGATCGCCGGTGGCTACCTGACCAGTTGCCGGATCGATGTCAGCCGTCTGCCTGCTTACACGCGGACCATCCTGGCCCGGGCGCTGGACGACCCCGAGGCGGTCCCGGCGGGGTATCCGCACACACTGGTGGCGGCAATCCGGGTGAGCCTGGAGCGCCTGCGGGCCAGCGCCGAGGCCAGGGGCCTGTTGGGGCCCACGGCGAACGCGCTGGCTGCATTGTGTTGGTTGGCTCCCCACCGCATTCCGGTGCACCTGGCGCTGGCGTGCGCGTTCATTCCGGCGGACGAGATACCTCTCCCCCGGGGCCGTGCCCTGCTCGACGAGGCCGACAGCCCCGTCCGGGAGATCATCCGCGAACTGGCGGGGGTCTCCTTCATCCAGCATGCGGAGCCCCTGCCCGCTCGCGCCGAGTTGTTCCCCGGCAGCGAGGACACCGTGACGATGAACGCGGTTCTGCAGTCCGTCCTCGCCCGTGAGCTGGACATGACGGCAGTCGCGCCTGCCGCCCTGCCGCAGGCGGCAGCCCACACCGACGTCTGGCTGGTTCAGGCATTGCGTACCGGCCAAGCCGAGCGGAGCTGGCTGCTGGCGCAGCATGCGGCCGTTCTGGTCGGTCATCTCACCACCGCCGGCCTCGCCCACAACGCCGCGGCCAACCTCATGGGCAACCTCGCCGCCTTTCACTACGGCCACGGGCAGTACGAACAAGCCCACGGCCTGCTGGAACAGGAGCTGGCCTGCCTGAGCGGGTGCGAGAACCCCGACGAAGGGCTGGCAGCGCAGGCCCGGATCATCCTCGCCCAGTTGGACCAGATGCATGACCTGCCCAACGCACGCGACCGCATCGCCTCGCACCTGGCCGCCGTTCTGCCCTACCTGACGAAACTGGCCGACCGGAACCCTGACATGGCAGCCGTCCTGGCAACCGAGTCGCTGCTGATCCTGCAGACCTCCACCAAAACGCACACCCTCACCGGTTCAGAGACGGCCCAGGCGCCAGGCGCAGCGCCCGCCGGCCGCGGCTGGTACGACCTGCTCGACGCATTCACCGCGCTCGTGGGCGCCCTGCCAGCCACCGCCGAGTCCCGGGAGATGACCGGCGTCTTCGGCATCTCCCGCCTGCTGTCACAGGGACGTCCCGAACAAGCCGAACTGGCCGCGGCCGACGCGCTGGCAGCCGTTACCCATACCTGGACTGCCACCGCGGCCGAGCTGCGCAGGCTACTCCTCGAAGCCCTCGTCGCCCAGGACAAGTGGGAACAGGCGGAGGCGGAACTGGAGCGATTCCTGCCCTTCGCTGGACCCCGCAGCCTGTACCGGTTCTCAGTCCAACGTCTGGTCCACAACGCCGGCACCGCCTGCGCGTTGCGCTTCGTCCTCACCGGCAGCGAACAAGCCGCCCACCTGCTCGGCCGTCTCCTGGACGACACCGGCAGCGATCATCTCACGACCGCCGCAAACGCCCCGGAACACGCTCAAATCCTGCTTCTGCACACCGTCCACGCCCTCTGGCAGGTGTTCGCCTCCGAAGAAGCTGCGCGTGTCAGCAGCCCCGCCCACCTCAAGTTCAGCAACCTGCTCCGCCAGTTGACCGACAAGACGTTCACCGACCCGCACGACCCTGACAGTGTGTGGGAGCGGATCTACGACGGCCTCGCGTCACGGATGACCGCCATGGTGACCGATGTGCACCACCATCAAGTCCAGACAACCGTGGACGCCGGTCTCGGCGACAACGCAGAACTTCTGCAGCACAACGCGCGCTTTACCGAGCTCCTCAACTCCGGCCGGGTCCGTGGACGGCTGGCCCTGTCCACCGACGCGTTACTGGCGGCAACGCCGATCGGCACCAACGCCGACCTGCTCGCCAAAGACCGGAGGTTCTTCCCCGGCCCCACGCCCGTGGTCCTCCTCGAGCCCGCTCGTATGCTCGGCATCACCCTGCTGGAAACGGGCGAGCCGTTCGAGTTGCAGATCCACCGGATCTGCGCCCACGGCTTCCGGCGCATGCTCGGCGCCCACACCAGCGTCCCCGCAGTCGCCGACCTCCACCTCCACCTCGACAACTCCACGCTGCGCCTGCGCGGCCCGCAGGAAGTTCTGCTGGCAGAAGCCCCGGTCGCGGCCACCCGTGAATGGCATAGCGCGGCTCGGGCGCGCGGCCGCGCCCTGGTCCTGTACGGCTTCGCGTTCGACCTCCATCTGCCCCCACACCAAGGCGCCCTCTCCTCTCCTCACGCCTTCGCTCTGCGCCTCGCCCAAGCCGCCAACGCCGGCCTCGTCGCAGCCGCCCTCGTCCCCGTCACCACCAGCAACTCCCCTCCCCCGCGCAGGAAGCCCCATCGTGCCCGCAAAGCCAGCAGTAAGGCCCGGCAGCGCCGCTAGCTGCTGGCGGGCGGGCCCGGGCAAAAACCAGCGGGAAGTACGGCAACCGGACGACCGTCCCAGGGCCTCAGGAGTTCACGGATGCTTCGTGGGACCAGGCTTCGGACACTTCGCCTGATCACACGATGACCTACAGGAGGCGTTCAGGAGGCGAACGACGCCGTGGAGAGGCGGGCGGCCAACGGTCGCCCCCCGATACTGGAGGATTACCGACAGGCGGCGACGAAGCACAACTGGCGATCGGCCAGGATGGGAACCGGCAACGACAGCCTGCGTGCAGGCGCGAAGGGGGACGCGTGGACAGCTGGGAGGGCCTGTGGGTGAACAATATGCAGGTCAGCCGACTGCGGGACGGACTGGACAACATCCTCCTCGCAGCGTTCACCGACGACATGCTCACGGTCGAGTCGGTCAGCATCACCGATCCCCAGGCCTCGGCTGACGTCGTCCACGATGTCTACTCGCTGTGCGGCCAGGGGCGCGCCATATCTCGGCGCCTGAGCCTGCTGGGCATCACCCCGGACGCCGCGCGCGGACGCCTAGAACAAGCTTTGCGGGAGTCCGAGTCCCCGATCTTCCCCATCGGCGTCACGCTCGAACCCACCACCGAAGAGACAGCCGAACGGCGCTTCTTGAAGGGCTACGGAGCCGCAGACTGGATCCGCGACTTCCGCAAGCCCCCCGCGGAAACCACCGATACTTCTGCATTCGGAGAGCAGTCGTGGCTGTTGAAGCAACTACGTGATCTCCACCCAGTCGATGCCCTCCAGGTTGCCCTTCTGGCGCTCCCGGACAGCACAGTGGTCATGTACGTGGCCGAGACCGACGGTGACCCGGACAGTGACCTGTTGCGCCTGTGCAGCAAAACTGTTGACGAGATGCACGCCACCGCGCTGGAGCAGGCTCCCGTCGTGGTACTCACCGAAGGAAGCAGCGACGTGGCCATCCTGGAACCGGCCCTCGAGTTGCTCTATCCCCACCTCACCGATCTCGTCCGGTTCATGGACTACGGTGTCGGCGCCCAAGGAGGGGCAGGCTCCCTGGTGACGACCGTCTTGGCGTTCGCCAGCGCCGGCATCGCCAACCCGGTCGTCGCCCTGTTCGATAACGACACCGCCGCCTCGGATGCGCTGCGACGACTACGCGGCCGGGAACTGCCCGAAAACATCAAGGTTTTGCAGTATCCGCGGCTGGAGATCGCAGAGAACTACCCGACGCTGGGTCCGCCGACCACCGACGCGCCCAAGGGCCAGCCCAGCTATGCGGACGTCAACGGTCTCGCTGGATCCATCGAGATCTACCTCGGCCGCGACGTCCTGGAACTGGACGGAGCCCTCAGGCCCGTGCAGTGGGGCAACTACAGCCCCGGAAGCCAGCAGTACCAGGGAGAGATCACAGGCAAGACGGCAGTTCAAACCGCCTACGCCGGCAAACTCCGTGCTGCACAGAAAGACCATTCCTTGACAGAGACGCAGGACTGGTCTGGCATTCGCGCCATCCTTGACATGGTCATCAGCGCTTTCGAATAACGCCCACTTGGTCCAACCCTCCCCCAGCACTACAGGCAGAGTGGGGCAGCACCTGCGGAAGGCCCGGGCGAAGTGGGCATATGCCTGTAAGCGTTCCTAGGACGAAGCGACTCCCGTGCTGGGGCGTCCGCTGGTGGTACCGATGACGGCCTGCCGTACGGAACGAGGCGGAGGGCGGCATGCTTTCAGGGCAACACTCCCAGTTGTGGAGGGACAATGAGGACTTCCTTCGCGCAATGAACAGACAGAGGCTGCGTCTCGACCTGGGCGACGGTCGATTTCATGTCGTGCGTGTCGAGGAGTACGTGCGGCACGGGCACCAGGTCAAGCCCTTGGATTCGAGGCTCTCCGCAGGTAGCAGGCACTCAGCGCCTCTCACGCCAGGATCCCCGCCCTGGGCGAGCAGGCAATGGCCACCCTCAAGACCTGGCGGCTGCTGCGCAAGCTCCGCTGCAGCACGACCCGCATCACCAACCTAGTCAAAGCCGTCCACACGCTTCACCTGGCGACGTCAAGCTGAGGTTGGAAAAGGCACAGTATGCCTGTGACCAGTTTGTCGCCGTCGACGACGTCGATCGGAGCGTCGTTGGCTCCGGTGTAGGTGGTCAAGGCGCCCTGGAGAGCATGGCGATGACTCCGCCCACCGGGGCCCGGCTATTCGGCTGCTTCGGTCAGGTGCACAAGGGTAGAGCCGGTGAGACCTTTACGGACGTACAGGCGCTGGGTGATACGGCGGCGCAGTTCCGGGACGTGGCTGATGACGCCGACAGTGCGGTCGTGGGCGCGCAGGGAGTCCAGGACGTCGAGGACCTTGTGGAGGGTGTCGTCGTCGAGAGTGCCGAAGCCCTCGTCGATGAAGAGGGTGTCCAGGGGGTTCCCGCCGACTTCATGGGTGACGACATCGGCCAGGCCGAGGGCGAGGGACAGGGAGGCGAAGAAGGATTCGCCGCCGGAGAGGGTATCGGTCTTGCGGGGGCGGCCAGTCCAAGCATCGGTGATTTCCAGGCCGAGGCCCGAGCGGGCGCCGTGGGCGGCTTGGTGGTCGGAGTGGCGCAGGGTGTAGCGGCCCTCGGACATCAGCTGGAGGCGGGTGTTGGCAGCGGCGACGACCTGTTCGAGGCGTGCGGCCAGGACGTAGGCCTCCAGCTGCATGCGGACCCGGGCGCTGGTTGAGTTGCCGGTGGCCAGGTCGGCGAGGTGGCGGGCGGTGCTGTGGGCCTTATCCAGTGCCTCCAGTCGCTCAACAGCCTCGCCCAATGTGGCGGCGAGGCCAGTGAGCTCCGTGGTGCGGGCCTGGGCGTTGCCGGCGGTGGCGGCTGCTTGGACGTACTGGTCGTCTGCGGCGCCGCGTCGGACCGCTGCGGCGTCGACGTCTGCGGGCGGCTGGGCAGCGGCCTGCTGCAGGGCGGGGTTGTCGAGGACGGCTTGGTGGGTGGCGCGGGCCTCGCGCCACTGGTTGATCTCTTCTTCGATGTTGCCTAGGTCCTCCGCGCTGAGCAGGGCCTGCTCAGCGGCGGCCAGGGTGTCAAAGCCCTGGGTTGAGGCGGCGGCCGTGGCCTCGGTGGTGCGGGTGTCGCGGGTCTCCGCAGCGATGGCGGCGGTGCGGGATGCCTCGGCGGCCTGCTTGAGGTGGTCGGCGGTGCGGGTGAGCTCGTCAATACGGGCTGCGAGGGTGGGGGCGGTGCCGCGGGCGTCGTCGAGTTTCTTGGTGAGCTCGGCCTGCCGCTGGGACTGGGTGTCGTAGGTGGCGTTGCGGGCGGACAGGGCGGCGGTGGTGAGGTTGAGCTGCTGGGTCATGGCGGCGTGTTCGCGGTCCATGGCGAGGAGTTCCTCGTCGGCGGCCCCACGGTCTGCGGCTCGCTGGAGGGCGTCGGACAGCTGCGTAATGAGGGCCTCGTGTTCGGCCGTGAGGTCGGCCAGCGGGGTGTCGCCGGCTTCGCCGGTCGCGGTGGCAGCGTTCTCGCGCAGCTGCTGCAGTTCGCTGGCGATCGCGTCGCGCTGCTGCTGGGCTCGCTGGTGGGTGTCCTCGGCGGCTTGTTCGTCCTCGCGGGTGGGCTGCCCCTCGGGAGCTGCGGCGGGGGCCGGGTGGGAGCACGAGCCGCAGACCGGGCAGGGCGCGCCGTCGGTGAGGCTGGCGGCGAGTTCGGCGGCCATGCCCTCGGTGCGTCGGCGGCGGATATCGATGTGGTCCTGGGCAGCCATCTCGGTGGTTTGCTGAGCGGCGGCCAGGCGCTGTTCGGTGGCGGTGATCTGCGCGAGGTGGGCGTCGCGGCGCTCGGCGGCCTCCACGCGCAAGGTCAGGGTCTCCAGCTGATCCTGGTGGCGGCGGCCCTCCTCCTCGGCCTTGCGGGCGGTTTCCCGGCGGGCATCCAGGGCGGCGCGATGGGTGGTCTCCTGATCGAGCCAGTCACGGGCGACGTGCTGCTGGACGGTGAAGTCCTGCCGCTCGCCGTCGATCCGTTCCAGGTCGGCGGTGAGTTGGCGAAGGTTGGTCTCTTCGGGGAGCAGGGTGCTCAGCACAGCGATGTCGTCACGCATGCGTTGCCCGGCCGTTGCGAGGTCAGCTGCCTGGAGTGTGGCGTGTTCAGGGAGCAGCCGGCTTCGGGCGGCGCTTTCGGTGTCCTGGGCGTGGATGTGGTCGGTGCGGGCGGTGCGGGCGGCGTGCAGCAGCGGCGCCAGCTGCTGGGCGCGTCGGGCCTGCTCACGGCTCCGGCTCAGGGCTTCTTGGTGAGGGGTCTGCTCGTGGAGCCGGTCCAGTTCCGCGCGGGCGGCGGCATGAGTGGTCTGCTGCTGATGCAGCACGCGCGTGGCGGCTTCCAGGGTCTGGTACTCGACCTGGTTCTTCTTTGCCTTCTCGGCGTCGGCCTGGGCTGTGAGGGCGTCGGCCTGGCTTGCCTGGGTCAGGTCCCGGGCCCAGGCAAGGGCAGGGTCGGTCAGGGCGTGCGGGACGTCGGAGGTGGGGGCGTCGTGCTCGGATTTCAGGTCCGGTCCGGCTGCCTGGTGGATGCGGGCCGCCAGATGCAGCACTTCGTCGCGGGCGGCGTCGCGGTTCTTCTGGGTGGTGCGGCTGTGGTCGTTCAGCCAGCGTTCGATCTGCGCGTACCGGTCGGTATGGAAGAGCTTGCCCAGCAGTTCGCGGCGCTGGGGCGCGGCGGCGTAGAGGAACTTGGTGAACTCGTTCTGGGGCAGGAGGACGACCTGGCAGAACTGGGTCCGGCTCATGCCGAGGAGGTCTTTGATCTCCTTGCCGGTTTCCTGATGGGACCTGCTGGAGGGTTCCCAGTGGCCCTGGCCGAGGGAGTCGGTCGTCCACCGCTGGAGCCGGGTCTCGGCCTTGTGGACGGTCTCGCCCTTACCGCTTCGCTTGGGGCGCGTCTGCTGGGGTTCGCGTTCGATGCGCAGCCGGTGGCCGGCGATGGTGACGTCCAAGGTGACCTGGGTGAGCAGGTCGGCCGGGGCGTGGTGACTGCGCAGCAGAAGGTCGCGGTCGACCGGGGGTTCGCCGTACAGGGCGAAGCAGATAGCGGTGAACAGGGTGCTCTTGCCGGCACCGGTGTCGCCGTGTAGGAGGAACAGGTTGTCGGCGGACAGCGCATCGAAGTCGACGGTGTGGGTGCCGGCGAAGGGTCCGAAAGCCTGCAGGGTGAGGTGGTGCAGGCGCATCAGACGATTTCCTTCTGCAGTTCGTTCACGCGGGCGGAGTCGACGGCCTGCTGGAGCAGGGCGTGTTCGTCGGGGGTGGGGCCGGTGCCGCGCATGTCGGTGATGAAATCGCAGGCGATGTCGAGTTCGCTGCGGCCGCGGAGACGTTCGGCGTAGGTGGGGGTCTCGGTGGCTTGGGCAGGGATGAAGGCGCGCTGGTGCTTGAGGCTGAGTGTGTGGGGGAAGCGGCGGCGCAGCCGGGCCATGGCCTCGAACGGCAGGGCCGCATCGGTGAGGGTGACCTCGAGCCAGGCGTCCTTGAGTGGTTCGTGGGCGGGGTCGGTGAGCAGGTCGTCCAGGAGGCCTTCGACGCGTTCCAGGCGGTGGGGGGTCTGGCAGGGCAGGCGGGTGACCGTGGGGGCCGTGCCGGGGGTGAGGTCGACCAGTGTGAAGGACTTGACGTGGTCGGCTTCGGAGAAGGAGTAGGGCAGCGGGGAGCCGCTGTAGTGGACGCGGTCGGTGACCCTCTGGGGGCCGTGGAGGTGGCCGAGGGCGACGTAGTCGATGCTGTCGAAGACGTCGGCGCCGACGTGGGCGACACCGCCGACGCTGATGTCGCGTTCGCTGGCCGACTCCTCCGCCTGGGATTCATCGTCCTGCCCGGTGCCGGGGGTGACGAAGGCGTGGGCGATGACCACCGAGCGGGTCCCGGGCGGCTGCCGGTTGGTGAGATCAGTGTGGACCCGGTCCATGGCCGCAGTCAGCACCGCGGCGTGCGAGGTGGCCTCCGCCTCCAGTTGGCCGCGGACCATCGACGGCTCGAGGTAGGGCACCCCGTACACGGCGACCGGTCCGTGCTCGTCGGTCAGGACGACGGGGACGTCGCAGGTGGCCGGGTCGGTGCGCAGGTGGATCCCGGCGCGGGCGAACAGGCCGGAGCCGACGCCGAGGCGGTGGGCCGAGTCGTGGTTTCCGCTGATCATGACGATCGGTATCTCGAGGTCGGCGAGCTGGTGCAGGGCCCGGTTGAACAGGCGGACCGCGTCCAGGCTGGGGATGGCCCGGTCGTAGATGTCGCCGGCCATAAGGATCGCGTCGACGTTCTCGGCGCGGGCCGTGTCGTTCAGGTGATCGAGGAAGGTGCTCTGGGCGGAGATCAGGTCTTCTCCGTGGAACCGGCGGCCCAGGTGCCAGTCCGAGGTGTGCAGAAACCGCATGATGACGAACCGTAGCGACCGCAGCGCCTATCTGACGCCGTTTCACTGAAATTCTTCCTTACTTATGAGTAGATGATATGAGATAAGGAGATACCTTCTCTTCCCGCGGCTCGCTGCGTGACGCCGCACGGTCACAGCGTCGCCGCGAGGAGCTGGCGTGGATGCAGTGGTGCGACGAGCAGGGCGCGAATATCCTCGGCGCCGGCGTGGACCTGGAGAACGTGATGGCCGGCTTCATCATCCCCGTCGAGCAGACCGAACGCCCCCCGTACCCCCTGCTCGGCCTGGAATGGCCCTGGCAATGGCGCGCCGGTCCGAGCGAAGGCCCGCCGATCTCATACAACGGCCAGTCCCATCCCGTGGCCGACACCGGCTTCCGCGTCGACGACTTCGCCCCACATGGGCCTTTGCGTTTCTCCCTGGTCTCCCCACCTGGCAGATCAGCGCCGAGTTCGCCGACCGCGGCCTGTCTACCCCCTGAACCAGGACGCCGCGGTGGCATACCAGCGCACCACCATTCCGGCCGGCGAGTGGATCAACAAGCACAAGCCGTATCGCGCCTGAGCGCACATCAGCACTTCGAAGACGACGACGGGCCCGGTGAGGTCGCCGACCTCGTCGGCATCACCGCCGACGAGGCCCATCCCCGACCGACGCTCTGACATTCGTGGCAGTGAGTTACCTGGAAGAGGCAACAGTGGGAAGATCAAATCTTCCCGAGACGATCTTGCGAGCCAACGCCGACGTAGGCGGATTAGAGCTGTTCGGTGCGATGCTGCGGGGGGAACAGCTGATCGGCGTGGATCTGCGCGGAGCGCAGCTGACCGCCTCGGAGCTATCCGCCGCTAACTTGACCCGCGCTGACCTGGCCGGCGCGAACCTGAGCCGGACGACCGTCCTGCGCGCGGATCTGACCGGCGCCAACTTGACCCGCGCAAACCTGCACGACGCGTATCTGGACGAGGCGAAGCTGACTGATGCGACGCTCAGGTAGGGTCTGTCAATTTAACGGCTGATCTTGGCTGTTGAGGTTCAGTTGTTGGCCGGGGTGAGCCGGCCTTCGAAGGCGATCTGGAAGGCGTTCAAGGGTGCCTTCCAGCGCATGGTCCAGCGCTTGCGGCCCTTGCCGGTCGGGTCCAGGCTCATCAGTGCCAGGTAGATGCACTTCAGGGCGGCGGCCTCGGTGGGGAAGTGTCCGCGGGCCCGGACGGCCTTGCGTATGCGGGCGTTGACGGACTCGATGGCGTTCGTCGAGCAGATGACTGTGCGGATCTCGACGTCGAAGGAGAGGAAGGGCACGAACTCGGCCCAGGCGTTCTCCCACAGTTTGATGATCGCCGGGTACTTCTTCCCCCAGGCGTCCTGGAACTCCCCGAAGCGTTCGGCCGCCGCGGCCTCGTTCGGTGCGGTGCAGACGGGCTTGAGCGCCTTGGCGATCTTGTCCCAGTCCTGGCGGGCCGCGTAGCGGAAGCTGTTGCGCAGGAGGTGGACGATGCAGGTTTGCACGATGGTGCGGGGCCAGACCGTCTCGACCGCGTCGGGCAGGCCCTTGAGCCCGTCGCAGACCAACATCAGCACGTCGTCCAGGCCGCGGTTCTTGAGCTCGGTGAAGACCTGCAGCCAGTATTTCGCTCCCTCGCCGCCGTCGCCGGCCCAGATGCCGAGGATGTCGCGGGTGCCTTCGACGGTGACGGCCATGACGACGTAGACGGGCCGGTTCGCGACCTTCCCGTCCCTGATCTTGACGTTGATGGCATCGACGAACAAAACGGGATAGACACGGTCAAGTGGCCGGTTCTGCCATTCGGCCATGCCCTCCATCACCTGGTCGGTGATCGTTGAGATGGTCTGCTTGGAGACCTCGGCGCCGTAGACCTCGGCCAGATGCGCGGAGATCTCCCCGTGGGTGAGTCCCTTCGCGGACAGCGACAGCACCATCTCGTCGACGCCGGTCAGCCGTCGCTGCCGCTTCCTGACGATCTGCGGCTCGAAGCTGCCCTCCACGTCCCGGGGCACCTTCACCTCGACCGGTCCGACATCGGTCAGCACGGTCTTGGACCGGGTGCCGTTGCGGCTGTTGCCGGTGTTCCGGCCGGCCGCGTCGTGTTTGCCGTAGCCGAGGTGGCCGGTGATCTCGCCCTCCAGGGCAGACTCCAGCACCCGCTTCGTCAGCTGTTGCAGAAGCCCGCCCTCGCCGGTCAGCTGCAGGCCCTCGTTCCGAGCCCGGTCGACCAGCATCGCGATCAACTGCTCGTCCGACGCGGCCACAGCGACCGGCTCAGCCACGGACTCGTGCTCGATGGTCATCTCACTCACTTGGCGTCTCCATGATCAACAGATCCGCCGTTTATTAGACACTCCCCATGCTGTTCCAGGTGGTTTTCCAGAAGAACAGGCCGGTCTCTAGGAATTCGATGCGGATGAAGGCCGTGATCCAACGGCGGACCTCCGTGGGGTCCTGAGGTGCCCTGAGTTTCGTGGAGTCTGCGATCGTGTGATCAAGCGGTCAGCGGGGCTTGCTCCAGTTGCGCCCAATACGCCTGTTCGTACTCGTCGGGCGGGAGGTAGCCGAGGGCGGAGTGGAGCCGTTCAGCGTTGTACCACGCGACCCACTGGAAGACGGCCCGTTCGACCTCGTCGAAGTCCTGCCATGGCCCCTGATGCTCGATCAACTCGGCTTTGAACGTGCCGTTCAGGGCCTCGGCCATCGCATTGTCGTAACTGTCCGCGACGGAGCCGACCGACGCCGAGGCGCCGACTTCAGCGAGACGTTCCGTATACCGAATGGACACGTATTGCGACCCTCTGTCGCTGTGGTGGATCAGGTCGGCGTCCTTCTTGATCCTCTGCCGCCACAGCGCCATCTCCAGCGCGTCCAGTGGCAGGTCGGTGCGCATGTGGGTGGCGGCCTGCCAGCCCACGATCCGGCGGGAGAACACGTCCAGGACGAAGGCGACGTAGACCCAGCCGGACCAGGTGCGGATGTAGGTCAGGTCGGCCAGCCACAGCCGGTTCGGGCGCTCGGCGGTGAAGCGGCGGTTGACCAGGTCCGGCGGGCGCGGGGCGGACGGTTCCGGGATGGTGGTGCGGCGCCGCTGGCCGCGGATGACGCCTTCGATGCCGAGCTCGCGCATCAGCCGCTCGACCGTGCAACGTGCCACCTGGTGGCCGGCGCGGACCAGCGCGCGGGCGACCCGGCGGGCCCCGTACGTCCGGCCGGAGTCCTCCCACACGGCCGTGACCAGCGGTTTCAGCTCTTCATCGCGCAGGCGGCGAGGAGACTTCGGCCGAGACTTGCGGGCGAAGTAGGTCGACGGGGACAGATTCAGCACCCGGCAGACGGGATCGACCCCGAGGCCCTCGTCGCGCAGGCGGTCGATCACCTGCTCGGCCTCGTCCGGGGACGGTCGATCTCCTGCGCAAAAAACACCGAGGCGGCCTTCAAAATCTCGTTGGCCCGCCTCAACTCGCCGTTCTCCTTCCGGAGTTCCTTCAGCTCATCCCTCTCGGCAGTGGTGAGCCGGTCGTCACGCTCACCGGCGTCCGCCTCGGCCTGGCGGACCCAGCCGCGCAGGGCTTCCTTGTGGATACCCAGGTCGCGGGCGACATGGGCCACCGGGCGGCCCGTGGAGCGGACCTCACGGATCGCGCGCTCACGAAGCTCATCAGGGTACTTACGGGGTGCTGGCATTGCTCGTGCCTCTCCTTACGCCCGGAATCGTAACCCAGGCTTCAAGAACTCCACAAAGATCAGTGCAGCTCACTTCGACGGGTGCAGCTCCACCAAGGCCCCTGACCGGCCGCGAGTCTGTGCATGGCTGGGTAAGCACAAGCACCGCTATGGCACGGACGGATACCCGGTGCTCAAGATCATGGTGCTGTGCGACTAAATGTCCGCCGAGTTCGCGGCGACGCTGAAACAGTTCGGACTCCGCCGGTCATCCGGACGTACCGGCGTCTGCTGGGATAACGCGATGGCGGAATCATTCTTCGGCGCTCTGAAGAACGAGCGGGTTTCCCGCGTGACTTACCCGACCCGAGAGGACGCCCGACAGGACATCACCCGATACATCGAACTCTGGTACAATCACAAACGCCTCCACTCGGCTGTCGGATACCGCCCACCGCGAGAAGTTCACGCCGAATACATGGAGTTTCGTATAGCCGCGTGAAATAAACTGTCAGATCACTGTCCGGAAAATGCGAGGCCCCTCAACCTTCCGGCGCACCGGCAAAGGCGGACTCCGCCGCCCCTCCACCGGCGTCGGCCTGCGCCCCGAACACATCCCCGCGTTCCTGCCCCAAGCCCCCGCCGACCATCACCTCGGCTTCCTCTCCGCCATCGCCCCCAAGATGCGCCGACGCAGTGCCTCGGTCTTCCTCGTCCGGCGCGCCCGCGGCGGCAGCCTCGACGAAGCCGCCCAGTTCCTCGGGATCAACCCCCAGGGCAAGAGGAACGGCTACACACAACTGCTGCACCGCCACCTCCGCACCAGCGGCACAGCCCGCGACTTCGGGCGGTCCCTCGACGCCATCTCTGCTGTCTGGCTCCGAGAGCCGCACAACGTCTTCCACTGGCTCCGCACAACGGACTATCAGCCCTACTGCGGCGCCATCAAAGCACTGCCCGAAGACCACGCCAGGCTCCTGGCCAAGGCGATCGACCGCACCGGATCCTCCACACTCCCTGTCCCAGCAGCCCGCAGACGCTAGCGTCAGGTCCATGATCGTATGGCTCAACGGCACTCACGGCGCGGGCAAGACGACGACCAGCGCACTCGTCCAGCAGCTGATCCCGGACGCACGGGTCTTCGACGCCGAGAAAGTCGGCGAGACACTCATGGACATCAAGCCAGGACTGCCCGCGACGGACAACTTCCAGCACTGGCCGCCCTGGCGACCGCTCGTGGTCGAGACCGCCCGACGCGTCCTGGACTACACCGGCGGAACCCTGGTGGTGCCCATGACCATCCTGGTCGAGCAGTACTGGCGCGAGATCAGCTCAGGCCTTGCCGAGCACGACATTCTGGTCCGGCACTTCGTCCTACACGCCGACCAGGACACCCTCCGCGCTCGCATCGCGGGCGACACCGTTCTCGGCCCCAACTCCCCTTTCCGGCTCCAATACCTCGAGCCCTACGCCGAGGCGGCCCGCACGTGGCTGCACGCCGAGGCCGAGGTCGTCGACACCACGCGCCTCACCCCCGCCCAGGCCGCCCAGCAGATCGCAGAGGCCGTCAAGAGCTGAGAGGACGACCTTCCGGCGCCGCACTCGCAGGGTGACAACAAGACTGCCCATGTGACGACTATCGTGCTTCGGCTCGTGCGGCCGGACCGGGCCGGCCGCGCCGGAGGCGGTTCAGAAGTCGAGCTCGATGTAGTCGATGTCGGTGAACTCCACCTCCAGGCCGTCCGCGCGGCGGCCGCGGTCCTTGAAGTAGATCTCCTGGAGTCCCTCGGCGGCGATGGCCCGGAGCTGCTGCTCGGTGGCGCCGGCGGTCTGGGCGTCGAAGAGGCGAGCGGCGTAGGTGGGGGGCAGGTGCTGGGTGATACGGCGCATCCGGCCGTCGTCGGTGGAGCCGGGGGCGGCGGTGAAGCCGAACCGGGCGCGGGTCTCGATCACGATGCCGCCCGAGGAGGCGGCGCGCTTCCTCGCCCGGCCCTTGATCCGCGGCTGCCAGTCCTTGCGGACCTCGCGCTCCAGACGGGCCGCCAGATCCGCGCGGGGGCGGCGGAGCTGGCCCTTGAGGTAGCGCTCCACCGTGCGCTGGGAGACACCGAGCCGTTCGGCCGCGATCCGGGTGGAGCCCTTGGCCTGCTTGACCAGGAACCGCATCCGCGCCTGCGCGGACTTCGGGATGGGGCGGGTGGCCGTGGCGGCGGCGGCCCGGTCCAAGCTGTCCCCGACGATGCCCATCGGCCGCTACTCCCCGTCGTCTTCGGTGCCGGCGCCCTTGATGTGCCGGGCCGGGTTGTGCCGCTGCTCCATCAGTTCCACCGCCCAGAACAGGGGTTGGGTGCCCTCGTGCTTGACCATCCCGGGTGAGACGCCCAGCCGGAAGGTTCCCGGGGCGGCCGTGCCGTCCGGGCCGTACGGCAGGACGTCCAGCGGCGACGGACCGCCGGAGGGGTAGACCGCGCAGTCCGAGAGCACCGCGACCGGCAGCAGCGCGTCCTCGCCGAAGGCCACCGCTCCCGCCGGAGCCGGCGCGGTCTGGGTGGCCAGCGCGGTCCTGAGCAGCTTGCGGTGCATGTTGACCCGGGCGGCGGAAATGACCGCGGCCCGGATGTCCGGACGCCAGGTCGGACGCTCCAGCGCCGGCCACCGCTCCCCCGGCCGGTACGCGGTGCCCTGCGGGCGCTCGCGCAGCTTGCCGATGCCGCCCTTGACCGTCGACTTGATCGCCGACAGCACCGCCGCCATGCCCGGGTCGCCGGCCTTGTGGCCCTCCATCGCCGCGAGGAAGCCGGCCGGGGTGAGGTCGGCGGTCACGCCCAGATCGGCCATCGTCGCCTTGTACGCGTCGGCCAGGTGCTTGTACCAGGGGTCCAGGTACGGGCCCGCCCCGGTCCGCAGGTACGCCTCGATCGGCGAGAGGGCGACCGGCAGGCGGTAGGCGTCGATCAGCTCGGCCGCGTACGCCACGGTGGGGGTGGCGTACCAGGCGGGGCCCTCGGGCCGGCGGCCGTGCGGGGTGAACGGCGACGGCAGCCGCGGGTCCAGCTCGATGCCGGACAGGTCCACCAGCCAGGAGCCGGGCACCGTCCTGTCGAAGCGCGGCGCCTTGACGTGCACCGGTCCCGACAGGCCGACGACCAGCCGGTTGGCGGCGGCGAGGAACGCGGTGTTGACGTCGACGCCGACCGCGTACGGCCGGGCGCACTCGGCGTCGGTCAGCAGCTCCGGTTCGCGGATCCAGTCGTACGCCTCCTCGTCGAGGACCTCGGCCGGGGTGCGCTGGTGGGCGCGCGGGAACAGGGCCGCGACGACGGGGTGTTCGTCCGGGGCCTCCGGCGGCGCCGGATCCACCGGCTCCGTCAGCGACCCGGGCACCGGCCCCGACGCCCAGGAGCCGGTCTGCTCGTCCTTCACGGCGCGCGTCGCGGGCCGCAGGGCGGACATCAGCTCCAGTCCGGCGACGGCGGTCGAGCCGCGCGGGGTGAGCACGCGGGTGGCGTACGCGGCCAGCACCCGGGCCAGTTCGGCGGGCGGCAGCTCGCCCGCGTCCCCCCACGCGCGGGCGTCCAGCGCGCCCCACGGCAGCACCGCCAACTGCACGCAGTTGCGCGTACCGCCCTGCGCGGGGCGGTACACACGGGCCCAGGGGCCGAAGCCCCGCTTGGTCAACCGCCACTTCGCGCGTGCGATCTGCCGGACGACCTTGTCGTCCTCGGGCAGCCGCATCGCCCGGCGGTCGGCGAGGCGGTCCGGCAGCCCGAGCCGGGCCGCCGCCGCGGCGGTGAGCACGATCAGCGGGTCGGAGTCCTTCCCCGAGCGGTGCAGCCGGGCCGCGCCCAGTCTCGCCTCCGCCAGCGTCCACTCCACCAGCGCCGGCACCGTCTTCGCCGGACACTCCAGGACCAGGCCGCCCGCGCAGAACAGGGACCCGTCGCCGTCCAGCACCCCCAGCGGGCCGTGCGCGAACCGCGGGTCGACCGCGGCCGGCACGGCGGGGGCGGGCCCGGCCGCGGGCCTCCGCACCGCCGGGCGCGGCGACCGCACCGTGCTCGCGGCCGGCGCCGCCGAAGCAAAATCCGCGGCGGGGCCGGCGGCCGGGCGGTCGGCCGGGGCACCGGATCGCGGGAGGCGCCCGGCCGGCCGGTCCGGTGCGGCCGGCGTCCCGGCATGGGGATCCGCCGCCGGTGCCGCCGGGCTCGGCGCCGGGACCGGGACCGGCGCGGTGGTCCCCTCAACCGGCGCGGCCGGATAGAGCTCGGCGAGTTTCGACAGCAGCCGCGCGTACGCCTCGCGCTGCGGCGGGCGCGGTTCGGTCCGGCCGGCCTCCCACGACACCACGGTCGCGCGCCGCACGTCGAGCGCGGCGGCCACCTGTTCCTGGCTCAGCCCGTGCGCCTTGCGCAGCCGCTCTCGCTCGGGCGGGGCGGGGAGCGGTGAGTGGCCTGCGATCAGGGCGTCGACCGCGTCGAACAACTCGGACATCGTGCACCTCCTGCGCCGCCGATGCTAGCCGAACCGAACCTTCGGCCAGCCTCTTCCGTACACACCGCGTACGTCGAACCGTTAGCCGGCAGGTCGACGCCTCGGGTGGCGGGCGCGCTCCCCGGCGCCGGCGGCGGCTCGGGGCACCGTGCTCGGGGCGTGGGCGCCGGAGACCGGGGCGGGGGACGTACCGGGCATCAGGGGGGCGAGGCCGGACACGGCGGACGGCGGGCCGATCCGGCTGCCGCCCGGCCCGTGGAGCCGTCCGGACGACGCGGCCCCGCCGCCGGTCGGCCTTCCCCGTCCTCCCGCAAGCCGCCGAGCGCGGCCGGGCGACGGCGGTACGGGGCCCGGATCGGGCGGCCCTGTGGTCCCGTCGGGGCCCTGCCCCGGCCCGTTCGGCCGCCCGGCGGCCGGCTCTGCGGCGGTCGGCGGCACCGCCCGTTCCCGGTGCGGGGCGCGGCGGTGGCCCTTTCCGGTGCGGGCCGCGCGGCACGCCGGGACCAGTGGCCCCGGCAACCGCCCGGATGGCCCTACCCCCGTACGACCGGGGCAGCCGAAGGTGGTGGTACGTCGACCGACTCCCCCGGAGGAACACATGTCCGAAACGCTCGCGCCCGCGGCACTGTCCGAGGACGAGCTGCAGGCTCTGGACGCCCATTGGCGGGCCGCGAACTATCTCGCGGTGGGTCAGATCTATCTGATGGGCAATCCGCTGCTGACCGAGCCGCTGCGTCCCGAACACGTCAAACCGCGGCTGCTCGGACACTGGGGCACCTCGCCGGGGCTGAACCTCGTCCACACCCATCTCAACCGGGTGATCAAGGCGCGCGACCTGGACGCCATCTGCGTCTGGGGTCCCGGCCACGGCGGGCCGGCCGTGCTGGCCAACTCCTGGCTGGACGGCACCTACACGCAGACCTATCCGGACATCACCCGCGACGCCGCGGGCATGGGGGCCCTGTTCAAGCAGTTCTCGTTCCCGGGGGGCGTACCGAGCCATGTGGCGCCGGAGACCCCGGGGTCCATTCACGAGGGCGGTGAGCTGGGGTACTCGCTATCGCACGCCTATGGTGCCGCGCTGGACAACCCCGAGCTGGTCGTGGTCTGCGTGATCGGTGACGGGGAGGCGGAGACCGGGCCGCTGGCGACCTCCTGGCACGGTAACAAGTTCCTCGATCCGGTGCACGACGGCGCCGTGCTGCCGGTGCTGCACCTCAACGGGTACAAGATCGCCAACCCCGCCGTCCTGGCCCGCCTCCCCGAGGAGGAGCTGGACGAGCTGCTGCGCGGCTATGGGCACGACCCGATCCATGTCACCGGGCACGACCCGCTGACCGTGCACCGGGAGATGGCCGCCGCGATGGACACCGCCCTGGACCGTATCGCGGCCCACCAGGAGGCGGCCCGCGAGCAGGGCGCGACGGAGCGGCCCCGCTGGCCGATGATCGTCCTGCGTACGCCCAAGGGCTGGACCGGGCCCGCCGTGGTGGACGGTCTGCCGGTGGAGAACACCTGGCGCGCCCACCAGGTCCCGCTGTCGGAGGTGCGTACGAATCCGGCGCACCTGCGTCAGCTGGAGGAGTGGATGCGGTCCTACCGCGTCGACGAGCTCTTCGACGAGCGGGGACGGCCGCGCCCGCAGGTCCTGGCCTGCGTCCCGGAAGGGGACCGGCGGCCCGGTGCCAATCCGCACGCCAACGGCGGGCTGCTCCTGCGCGAGCTGCCCATCGCGGAGCTGGAGCGCTTCGCGGTACCGGTCGACAAGCCCGGGGCGACCCTGCACGAGCCCACCCGCGTCCTCGGGAAGCTGCTCGAACAGCTGATGGCCGACACCGCCGAGCGGCGCGACTTCCGCCTCGTCGGCCCGGACGAGACCGCCTCCAACCGCCTGGAGGCGGTGTACTCCGCGACCGGCAAGGCGTGGCAGGCGCAGACCCTGGAGGTGGACGAGAACCTCGACCCGCACGGCCGGGTGATGGAGATCCTCTCCGAACACACCTGCCAGGGCTGGCTGGAGGGCTATCTGCTGACCGGCCGGCACGGCCTGTTCTCGTGCTACGAGGCCTTCGTGCACATCGTCGACTCGATGGTCAACCAGCACATCAAGTGGCTGCGCACCACGCGTACGCTGGCCTGGCGCCGCCCCATCGCGTCCCTGAACTACCTGCTCACCTCGCATGTGTGGCGCCAGGACCACAACGGCTTCTCCCACCAGGACCCGGGGTTCATCGACCACGTGCTCAACAAGTCGCCCGAGGTGGTGCGGGTCTACCTGCCGCCGGACACCAACACGCTGCTGTCGGTGGCCGAGCACGTGCTGCAGTCCAGGAACTACGTGAACGTGGTGGTGGCGGGCAAGCAGCCCTGCTTCGACTGGCTGGGCATGGACGCGGCCCGTTCGCACTGCGCGCGGGGCGCCGGGATCTGGGAGTGGGCCGGCACCGGGTCGGAGCACGCCGAGCCCGATGTCGTCCTCGCCTGCGCCGGGGACGTTCCCACCCTGGAGGTGCTGGCCGCCGCCAAGCTCCTCCGGCAGTACCTCCCCGAGCTGTCCGTACGGGTGGTGAACGTCGTCGACCTCGCCCGCCTGCTGCCCAAAGAGGAGCATCCGCACGGCATGTCGGAGGCGGACTACGACGCGCTGTTCACGCCGGACCGGCCGGTGATCTTCGCCTACCACGGCTATCCCTGGCTCATCCACCGCCTGGCCTACCGGCGCGCCGGCCACGCCCAACTGCATGTCCGCGGTTACAAGGAGATCGGGACCACCACCACGCCCTTCGACATGGTGGTGCGCAACGACCTGGACCGCTACCGGCTGGTGATGGACGTCATCGACCGGGTACCGGGGCTGGCGGTCCGGGCCGCTCCGGTACGGCAGGCGATGGAGGACATCCGGCTGCGGCACCACGCCTGGATCCGCGAGTACGGCACGGACCTGCCGGAGGTCGCCGACTGGAGCTGGGAGGGCTGACCGCGCCGGCGGTGTGCGCGGCGACGTAGACGGCGGTGGCGGAGGCTGCGACGGTGTCCAGCAGCGCTGTTCCGATCGCGCCGCCCACCTGCTGCGAGGTGTTGACCATCGCCGAGGCGACGCCCGCGTCACGCGGCTGGATGCCGTGGGCGGCCAGCGACATGGCCGGCATGAACGCCGTGCCCATCCCGAGGCCCGGCAGGACCAGGCCCGGCAGGATGACGCCGGCGCAGGAGGAGCCCACGCCCAGCCGGGTCAGCAGCAGCATGGCGACGGCGACGGCGGCGAAGCCGGGCCCCATCAGCAGCCGCGCCGGTACCCGGGTGACCAGCCTGGTGCCGATCTGCGTCGAACCCACCACGAAGGCGGTGACCATGGGCAGGAACGCGAAGGCGTTCCTGATCGCGGAGTATCCCTGGACCACCTGCAGGTAGTAGGTGAGGAAGAGGACGCCGAACAGTCCGATGACGGCGAGGCCGAGCGAGAGGTAGACGCCGCCCCGGTTGCGTTCGGTGATCACCCGCAGGGGCAGCAGCGGCGCCTTGACCTTGGACTCGACCAGTCCGAAGGCGGCCAGCAGCAGGGCGGCGGCGGACCAGCCGCCGGTCTCCGCGCGGGTGAAGCCGTAGACCAGCGAGACCAGGCCCAGCGTGGAGAGCACGACGCCGGGGATGTCCACCGGGGAGCGGTTGCGTCCGCCGGCGGGCCCGCGGATCACGAAGTACGCGCCGAGGGCGGCGACGATCGCGAAGGGGACGCTGACGAAGAAGGTTTAGCGCTAGTTGAGGTACTCGGTGAGGACTCCGCCGAGCAGCAGGCCGACCGCGCCGCCGCCGGCGATCGCGCCGAAGATGCCGAAGGCCTTGGCCCGTTCCCTGGCCTCGGTGAACGTGACCGCGAGCAGGGACAGGGCTGCCGGTGCGAGCAGCGCGCCGAAGACGCCCTGCGCGGCGCGGGAGCCGAGCCGCATCGCCTGGTTGCCGGCCGCTCCTCCGATCGCGGACGCGAGGGCGAACCCGCCCTCCGACGACGCAGGTGCGCTTGCGGCCCCACAGGTCCGCGATCCGGCCGCCGAAGAGCAGCAGACCGCCGAAGGCCAGTGCGTAGGCGGTGCTGACCCATTGCCTGTTGGCGTCGGAGATACCGAGGTCGTGCTGCGCGCTCGGCAGCGCGATGTCCACGATCGTGGAATCGGGTACGACCATCAGCTGGGCCAGTGAGATGAACACCAGCGCCTTCCAGCGCCGTGGGTCGGGAAGCCGGTTGTCGACCGTTTGGGACACGGGGCTATCCACCTGGGGGTGTGGAAAGAAAAACGTGCGAAAGGCACGTGATGTCGTGGTGGCGCCGTGGGACTTACGGCGTCATGGGGCAGTCGTGGGATCCGGGTCGCGGACAATGCGCGGGCCCCGGTCCTGGCGCGGTTTTCCCGGCTTCGTCGCCTGACCGTTCGCCGGAGGGGGAGCGGGTCGCCGGAGCCCGCCGAGGAACGGCCGGAGGCGCCGGCGGGCGAGGTCGTCGCCGTCCGGGCGGTCGAGGCCGGGCAGTGGGCGGGTGAGCTGCGACAGGCCGACGATCAGGTCGCGCACGGTCACGTCGTCGCGCAGCCGGCCGGCCCGGCGGGCCTTGTCCATGAGGCGTTCCACGGCACTCTTCAGCCGCTCACGCCGGGGGTTCACATCGAGGGAGTGGTGGTCGGCGGTGCCGACCAGGATCCCGCACAGGGCGCCGATCCGCTCGTCGGCGGCGGCGTGGGCGAACCGGCACAGCGCCGTGAAGGGGTCGGCCTCCTCGGCAGCGGCGGCCTGCGCGTGGTCCGCGGTGCGGACCACGACGTACGGCAACACGTCGTGGATGAGGGCGCGCCGGTCGGCGAAGTGCCGGTAGAGCGTGGCGTTGCCTGTTCCGGCCCGCCGGGCGATTTCGTCGAGCGGGGCCTTTGACCCGTGCTCCACGAAAGCCTCGCGGGCCGCCACGACGGTCCGTTCCCGGTTCGGCAGGGCGTCCGACCGTGTCCGGGAACCGCTGCGTGTACGTGTTTCCGCGCATTCCGCGTCTTCTGCGACGGTGGTCACGACAGACCCCTCCTTTCATCGCCCGGGAATACGGTGCTCATGCGCGGACACAACCGGGGACCGCGTCCCCGGTTTTCCGTCACGTGGGTGCGTACGGGGATGCCGTCCCCGGTCATTTCATCCGGTGAGCGCGACCTGCGCCACAGGGCCGCGATCGGCGGGGGGCCGCCGCCGGGAAAAGGAGCGACCCGCCGGTTGTCCGGCGGGTCGCGGGCGGGGCGGTGCGGTGCGGTGCGAGTGAAGCGGGGACAGGGCACGGGCCGGCGGGCCTACATGTTGATCATGTGACCGGCGAGGCCGTGGACGGCTTCCTTGACCGCCTCGCCCAAGGTGGGGTGGGCGTGGACGTTGCGGGCGACCTCGTGGACGGTCAGGTCCCACTGCTGGGCGAGGGTCAGCTCGGGAAGCAGTTCGGTGACCTCGGTGCCGATGAGGTGGGCGCCGAGGAGTTCGCCGTGCCGGCCGTCGCTGATGATCTTGACGAAGCCGCCCGGCTCGCCCAGGCCCTGGGCCTTGCCGTTCGCGGTGAAGGGGAACTTCTGCACCCGGACGTCGAAGCCCTGCTGCCGGGCCTGCGCCTCGGTCCAGCCGAAGCTGGCGATCTGCGGCCGGCAGTAGGTGGCCCGCGGGATCATCACGTAGTCCAGCTCCATCGTCTCGGCGTCGGCGATGGTCTCGGCGGCGACGACGCCCATCGACTCGGCGGCGTGCGCGAGCATCAGCTTCGCGGTCACGTCGCCGATGGCGAAGATGTGCGGGACGTTGGTACGGCAGCGGCCGTCCACGGCGATCGCGCCCCGGTCGGTGAGCAGGACGCCGGTGTTCTCCAGACCGTAGCCGGTCACGCGCGGCTGGAAGCCGATCGCCTGGAGCACCTTGTCGGCCTCCAGGGTCTGCTGCTGGCCGCCGGTGGAGACGTGGACGCGTACCTTCTCCCCGGAGTCGTCGATCGACTCCACCCGGGTCGAGGTGAGGACGTTGACGCCGAGCCGGCGGTAGGCCTTGGCGAGCTCGGCCGAGACCTCCTCGTCCTCCAGCGGCACCAGGCGGTCCAGGAACTCCACCAGCGTCACCCGTACCCCGTAGTTGTGCAGGACGTAGGCGAACTCCACGCCGATGGCGCCGGCGCCGGCGATGACGATGCTGCCGGGAAGCTCGTCGCTGAGGATCTGCTCCTCGTAGGTGACGACCCGGTCGCTGAGCGAGGTGCCCGGCAGCAGCCTGGTGGTGGCGCCGGTGGCGATGACGCAGTGGTCGAAGGTGACGGTCTCCTGCGTCCCGTCGGCCGCCCGGACCGAGAGCGTGCGGGCGTCGGTGAAGGTTGCGGCGCCGTTGTACTCGGTGATCGCGTTCTTCTTCATCAGGTAGTGCACGCCCCGCACCCGGCCGTCGGCCACCCGGCGGCTGCGCGCGTAGGCCTCGCGGTAGTCGAAGCTCACCGTGCCGTCGACCCGGATGCCGAAGGTCTTCGCCTCGCGCTGGAAGATGTCGGCCAGCTCGGCGTTGCGCAGCAGGGCCTTGGACGGGATGCAGCCGACGTTGAGGCAGACCCCGCCCCAGTAGCGCTCCTCGACCACGGCGACCGACAGGCCCAGTTGCGCGCTGCGCACCGCGGCCGTGTAGCCGCCGGGGCCGGCACCAAGGACGACGACATCGAAATGTGCGCTCATATCCGGATCACACCCTCCTGGTCCTGCCCGACAGTCGTCCCGGGAAAGTTCAACAGGCGAGGTCCCCCGCCTGTTCCGCGGGCCAAGCGAACCACAGGTCGAAGGCCGCTCCGCGGCAGCGACACCCGGCGCGGTCGCGGGAGCGCCCCTCCCGGCCCCGGCCCGGTCGGCGGCGGCCGGCGGCCGGCCGGCGGCGCGGGTCGCGGGGGCGGGCGACCGTCCGGCCAACTTGCGGGGCGCCCGGCCGGTGGCCGGTATCTGCGGCTGGAACGTCCTGATCCTCGGCCTACCGACAAGGTGACCATGCGACGATTACGTAACACCGGTGGCGACGAGGCGAGTTCGACCACCGCCGCCGGCTACTCCACCTTCGTCAACCATGTGCAGCAGATCGTCGCCGCGCACGGCAAGGCGGTGGTCGGCTGGCACGACGTCACCCGCGCCACGCCGCTGGCGTCCACCGTCGCGCAGTTCTGGGGCACGGGGACCTCGGACTCGGATGTGGCGGACGCCGCCGCGCACGGCACGAAGGTCATCATGTCCCCCGTCAACCGGGCGTACCTGGACATGAAGTACACCTCGTCGACGGCGCTGGGGCAGAACTGGGCAGGGCTGATCGACGTCAACAAGGCGTACGACTGGAACCCCGGCGCGTATCTGAGCGGAGTGGGCGAGTCGTCGGTGCTCGGCGTCGAGGGCCCGCTGTGGACCGAGACGATCGTGACCTCGGCCAACATCGACTACACGGCCTTCCCGCGGCTGCCGGCGCTGGCCGGGCTCGGCTGGTCGCCGCAGAGCACGCACGGGTGGCCGCGTTCGGCCAGCGGCTGGGCGCGCAGGGCCCGCGCTGGAAGGCGATGGGCGTCGCCTACTGCCACTCGACGCAGGCGACCTGGCCGAGCGGCTCGTGACCCGGCGCTGAGGGCGCGCGGGAGACGCGCGCGGGCGGGCCGGTCCCGCCGCCCCGCCGATGCCTCCGTCCGGTCCGCCGGACGGAGGCATCGCCCGTCGCTTTGGCATCAGTTGACCCGGTGTTAACACTCCGGGGTACGAAGGAGTCATCGGAGGGTTCACCATTCCGGAGCGCGGACACAACGGAGAACGGCAGCGGCACGGAGAGGAGCCTCATTCATGGCATGGGACGACGGCACATCCGCGGTGGCGGTCGATCCGCCCGGGACGCAGCACCGGCTCGCGGGCGGCGCTCTGGGCCTGCCCGGTGTCATCTTCTGCATCGTCACGGGCGCGGCGCCCATGACCGCGATGCTCTTCAACGTACCGGTGGCCGTCATGGGGTCCGGGTACGGGGCACCGGCCGCGTTCTTACTGGCCACGGTGGCGCTGACGGTGTTCTCGGTCGGCTACATCGCGATGAGCCGGCGGGTGACGTCGGCCGGCGGTTTCTACACGTTCGTGACGCGCGGCCTGGGCCGGATCCCCGGCGTCGGCTCCGGGGTGCTGATCGCCCTGTGCTACATGCTCTTCTCCGCCTCGGTGCTCGGTGTGATGGGCTATTTCGCCGCCACCGGCATCGAGTCGTGGACCGGGGCGGACATACCCGCCTGGGTGTACATGATCGCCGCACTGGCCGCCATGACGGTTCTGGCCTGGTTCCACATCGAGCTGACCACCAGGATCCTCGGAGTCTCGCTGGTCCTTGAGGTCCTCGCCCTGGTGATCCTGTCGGTGGGGGTCCTCGTGCACGGCGGCGCGCACGGGCTGTCGGCCAGGCCGGTCAACCCCGCCGAGGTGTTCGGCAACGACGGCGCGGCGCATGTCTTCGGCAGCGGCGCCGCCGGTGTGGCGCTGTTCGCCGCCTTCTGGTCCTGGGTCGGCTTCGAGATGGCGCCGAACTACGCCGAGGAGTCACGCGATCCGCACCGTATCGCCAGGGCGGCCACGTACGGGTCGGTGATCGGACTCGGCCTGCTGTACATGCTCGTCTCGTACGCGTTCGTCTCCGGCTGGGGGCTGACCGGGTCCGCGCAGGCGGTGAAGGACCAGTTCACCGGGCGGTACGACTCGGCGTTCTACCCGCTGGCGGAGACCTTCGTCGGCCACTGGCTGCTGGTCATGATGCAGGTCCTGGCCATCGTCAGCCCCTTCGCGTGCGCCATGGCGTTCTACAACACCGGCGCCCGCTACCTGTTCTCACTGGCCCGCGAGGGGGTCGCGCCCGCGGCGCTGGCGCGCACCTCCCGGCACCACTCCCCCGCCGCGGCGTCGATGACGGTCACGGTGCTGGTCGGACTGCTGGTGCTGGGCTTCACCCTGCATGACAGCAGCACGGAGGGGTCGCTGCTCGAACTCGGCACCTGGGCGCCGCTGATGGGTGTGCTCGGCATCCTCGGGGTGCAGGGGCTGACGTCCTTCGCCATCATCCGGTATTTCCTGACCACCGCCCGGGACGGCTTCCACTGGTTCACCACGCTGGTGGCGCCGCTGGTCGGCGCGGGGGCCATGGCCGGTGCCTGCTGGCTGCTCGTCAAGAACCGCGCGGTGCTCGCCGGCGACGGTGATGTGCCGTTCATCAGGTATCTGCCCGAGGCGGTCGTCGTGATGTTCGCGCTCGGGGTGGCCGTCGCGCTGTGGATGCGCGCCAGGCGGCCGGTGCACTACGAGCTCCTCGGCCATTTCGACCTCACCGATCCGGCCGGCGCCGGGCAGCCGGTGGCCGAGCCGTCCTCGACCGGCCTCGGCTGAACGGGGTCCGCGCCGCGGGCGGGCCCGCCGCCCGCCTGCGGCGGGGCCGGACGCACGGGGGCCGGGACCGGCGGGTCATCGCCCGCGGGGCTCGGTGCCCGTGGCGGTGAGCTCGCCGGCGGCGAGTCTCCGCTCCAGGCGGAGCCCCTCGATGTCGGGGTCGGGGATGTGCCGGTCGAACCACTGCGGGTGGTACCAGACCTTCGACCGGATGATCGCCAGGACCGCCGGTACCAGGGTGAGCCGTACCACGAAGGCGTCGAGGAAGACGCCGGCGGCGAAGCTGAAGCCGATCGCCTTGATGGTCGGGTCGTCGGTGAACATGAAGGCCACGAAGATGAAGAACATGATCAGCGCCGCCGCGGTGACCACCCGGGCGGACAGCCCGGTGCCGCGTTCGACGGCGCGGCGGGCGTCGCCGTTCTTGGTGAACTCCTCCTTGATCCGGGACACGACGAACACCTCATAGTCGCTGGAGAGCCCGAAGATGATCGCCAGCATGATGATCGGCAGGAAGCTGATCGTCTCCGACGGGGTGATCCCGAAAACGTGTTCGCCCCAGCCCCACTGGAAGACCGCCACCTGGGCGCCGAGGGCCGCGGCCATCGAGAACAGGAAGCCCAGGATCGACTTCACGGGCACCAGGACGGTCCGGAAGGCGAACGTCAGCAGGATGAAGGCCAGGCTGACCACGGTGATCAGGAAGATTGGCAGGGCGCCGGACAGCTTGGACGAGACGTCGATGTTGGACGCCGTGGTGCCGCCGACCAGGATGTGCGTCCCGGTCCGTCCTTCGAGCGCGGCCCGGTCGTCGCGCAGGGTGTGGACGAGGTCGGCGGTGGCCGAGTCGTTCGGCCCGGAACCGGGGATCAGCCGGACCAGCGAGACGCCGTTCTGCCCGGCCAGCGGGGTCGCTTTGACGACGTCGGGCACCTTGGCCAGCGCCCGGGCGACCTGCAGGGTGTCCGAGGGGCTCTTCACGTCCTGGGTGACGATCAGCAGCGCGCCGTTGAAGCCGGCGCCGAAGCCCTCGGTGGTGAGGTCGTACGCCTTGCGCTGGGTGTTGCTTTTGGACTGCGAGGCGCCGCTGGGCAGGCCGAGCCGGATGTCCAGGGCCGGGACGGCGAGGACGCCGAGCAGGGCGACGCCGCCGACGAGGACGAGCACCCGGTTGTGTACGACGAACCGGGCCCACCTGGCACCGACGGGGCTGTCCGGGTCGGCGGCGGAGCGGCGGGCGACCCGCTCGGCGCGGGCGCCGAGCAGCGGCAGCCGGGTGAACCTGGCGACCTTGGGGCCCGCGAAGCCCATCATCGCCGGCAGCAGGGTGAGGGCGATCAGCAGCGCGACGGTGACGGACGCCGCGGCGGCCAGCCCCATCACGGTCAGGAACGGGATACCGACGACGGTCAGCCCGCACAGTGCGATGACCACGGTGAGGGCGGCGAAGACGACGGAGCTTCCGGCGGTGCCCATGGCCAGCGGCACGGACTCCTCGGGTGTCATGCCGTTGAGCAGGTTGGTCCGGTGTCTGGACAGGATGAACAGGCCGTAGTCGATGCCGCAGGACAGGCCGAGCATCAGAGCGACGGTGGTCGAGGCGGAGGCGATCGTCAGCACCGAGGCGACGGCGGTGACACCCATCAAGGTGGTGACGACGCCGACGACGGCTCCCAGGATCGGCATGCCCGCGGCGGCCAGGGCGCCGAAGGTGACCATCAGGATGGCGAACGCGATGATCAGGCCGATCAGCTCGGGCGCCTCGGAGATCTCCTGGCGCCAGCCGGGGTAGACGCTGCCGTTGTACTCGACCCGCACGCCCAGGGCCCGCACCGGCTTGACCGCGTCCTTGACGGCGTCGAGGTGCGCGTCCTTGACATCGGGCGGCTTCGCCGACCACTGCACCTGCCCGAGCGCGATCTCGCCGTTGTCCGAGACGAGTCGGCCGGTGAAGGGGTCCACGACGTTGGAGACCTGCGGTACCGACCTGATCGCGGCCATCGCCGACTCGATCGCCGGCCTGTCGGCCGGACCGGTGAGCTTCGCTCCGCCGTGGGCGGCGGCGAAGACGATGGTGCTCTGGCCGCCGCCGAAGGCCGGCAGCTTGGCGGAGAGAACGTCCGAGGCCCGCTGGGCCTCGGTGCCCGGGATCGTGAAGTTGTCGTTGGTCTTGCCGCCGCTCGCCTGGGCGACGGCGATGGCCGCGACGGCGGCGGCCAGCCACAGCACCAGGACCAGTCGGCGCCGCCGGAACGAGAACCGGGCGAGTCGGTACAGATAACTGGACATGGACAGTTTTCCCCCCAGCGGGGTGCGGGTATCGAACTCCGACGCCGACGCTAGGCAGTCGCTAGCCGCACGTCAAGCGAATCGCTAGCCAACGTAAGGTGAGTCGCCTGCCGCTCGGCAGGTGAATGACTTGCCGTACAGCCGGTGACTCACTTGCCGTCAGCTTGTATGCTGCGGTGCGGTCCCCAAACGAGGAGCGCACCGATGCCGACGCCCGCGAAGGGCATGTCCACCCGCGCGGCGCAGGCCGAGCAGACCAGGCAGCAGATCCTGGAGACTGCCCAGCGGCTGTTCGTCGACCGCGGCTACGACGCCACCTCGCTCCAGATGATCGCCGACGAGATGGGGCTGACCAAGGCCGCCGTCTACTACCACTTCCGGGCCAAGGCCGACATCCTGCACGCGGCGATGCTGCCCGGTATCCGGCGGGTCGAGGGGCTGCTGGACGAGGCGGCCGCGATGCGCGGCCGACGGGCCCGGATGGAGCACGTGGTGACCGGTCTCGTCGACTTCCTCGTCGCCAACCGCCACTACGCGGTGATGGCGGCCAACGACCCGGCCGCCCGACGCGACCGGTCCGACAAGGAGTGGGAGACACGGCGCGTCCGCGGCCTGACCCTGTTCTTCGGCGAGCACCCGACCGGTGCCGAGCGGCTTTCGTTCAACGCGGTGTTCGCCGTGCCGGAGAGCCTGCCCGATCTGGTCGACCTGTCCGACGGGGAACTACGTGACGCGCTGCTGTCGACGATGCTGCGGATCCTGCGGGTCCCGCCCCGGCCCAAGGCGTAGTTCTCCGCGGTGACGTACTCGTCGTCGAGCTGGGCGCGGGGCGCGCGAACCTGCGATCGGTCTCTGGTCAAGTCCCGGGACCGCATGCGTCCGGTTGCGCCCGTTGACCCCCTTTCAGCCCGTCGGAGGCCGATACGGCGGGTCCCGGACGGGTCGATGCCTCGGATGTACGCTTGTCCGCTGTGGTGACAAATGGGACACCGGCCGTGGTTCCGGCTCCGCCTCCTGGGAGAATGGACCCCGCCCGGCGGCCTCCCCCGCCGCTTCCCGACACTTGGAGACCGCGATGGCACGTGTGCTCATCACCGGCTCGTCCGACGGCCTCGGACTGATGGCCGCGGAACTTCTCGCCGCCGACGGACACGCCGTCACCCTGCACGCGCGCAACGAACGGCGTGCGGCCGAGGCCCGTGCGTCACTGCCCGGGGCGCAGGCCGTCGTCGTCGGCGACCTGTCCGGCATCGCGGCGATGCGCGACGTCGCCGAGCAGGCCAACGCGCTGGGTCCGTACGACGCAGTCATCCACAACGTGGGAATCGGATACCGCGAGCCGCGCAGGGTGGAGACGGTCGACGGACTCGCCCACGTGTTCGCCGTCAACGTGCTGGCGCCCTACCTGCTCACCGCCCTGATCACCCCGCCGCGGCGGCTGGTCTACCTCAGTTCCGGTATGCACCAGGGCGGCGACCCGGACCTGCGGGACCCGCAGTGGACGCAGCGGCGGTGGAACGGATCGCAGGCGTACTCCGACAGCAAGCTCTTCGACACCGTGCTGGCGTTCGCGGTGGCGCGCAGGTGGCCGGCCGTGGCCTCCAACGCCGTGGAGCCCGGCTGGGTCCCGACGAAGATGGGCGGCAAGGGGGCGCCGGACGACCTTTCGCTGGCACCGGTGACCCAGGTGTGGCTGGCCGTCGGCGACGACCCGCAGGCGCTGGGCAGCGGCGGCTACTTCTACCACCGGCGTGCGCGCGGCACCCACTGGGCCGCGCAGTCGGCCGAGGTCCAGGACGAGCTGCTGGACTACTGCGCGGATCTGACCGGAACCCGCCTGCCTACGCCCGGCCGGTGAGCACCGCGCCCGGCTCCGCGCGCCGGTCCTGCCGGCCCGGGAGCTGTACCGCGGCCGCCCCGATCCCCGGCGGCAGCAGTTCGGGCCGGCGCACGGAGGCCGAGGCGCCCGCTCCCGCGTACGGAAGCAGAAGAGCCTGACCTGCGGCTCCCAGCGTGCCGCCCGCCTGACGAAGGGCGAGTCGAACGCGGAGGCCGTCACCGGCCATGATGGGCGGCCCGGTCGCGGGCGTCTGCTCAGCTGCGCGCGGTCCCCCGCCGCCGGGTGGGACCGGAGCGACACGCGGGGAGTCCGGATACGTCCCACGGGCGCCTTCACCGCCGCGATGCCGGAGCAGGCGCTGACCGCCGGGCAGGAGGCGCAGGCGGTGTTCCGGGCTCTGGTCGAGGCGCAGCCAGGCGTCACCGAGGGCGAGCCGGCGAACGAACTGGCCGGCACGGGCAACCTGCTGCGCCGGCTCGGGCCGGGCGGCCGAGGCGGTGGAGCCGGCCCGCGAGGCCGTCGCGCTGCGCCGGGCACCGGCCGGGAGCGGCCGCGGCCGGGAGCGGCGCGCCCTGGCCCGCTCGCTCGGCACGCTCGCCCTGTGCCTGCGCCAGGCGAGTGCCGGACCCTGGCCGCGGCCGAAGAGGCGCGGGCCGCGTTCGCGGGGGCGGCGGACTCCGACCCGCGCGCGGCGGGAGGGCCTGGCCGCCGCGAGGTCCGTCGCCGCCACCGGGCTGCTCGGTCTGGGCCGGCTTGAGGAGGCGTTCGCCGCAGGAAGCGGTCGCCGTCCTGCGCGCGCCCGAGCGCGGCGGCGGCGAGCGGACCGGTGCCGCCGCCGGTGACCCCGCGATCCTGGCCCTGGCCGTGAGGGTCGTCGGCCTCGTGCTGAGTGAGCTCGGACGTACCGAGAAGGCGATCACCGCCGCACGGGAGGCCGCCGACCTCACCCGTGCCCTGGTCGCGGCCGATCCGCAGAACGCGGCCGGGACCGCCCGGCTGGCCCTGTCCCCGCAGAACCTGGGGAAGTACCTGGGTGAGGTCGAGCGGTTCGGGGAGGCGGTGGCCGCCGGCGAGGAGGCCCTGGCCCTGCTGCGCTCGCTGTCCGCCGACCCCGGTCCTTCGAGCACCGTGAGCCACTGCACGGGGCTGTGCCTGGGCAACCTGAGCCTGCACCTGATCGGCCTCGGGCACCGGGACCGGGCCGTCGCCCGCGCCGGAGAAGCCGTGGCCGTCCACCGGGCGCTGGCCGATCCCGCCGCGGACAACCACACCCTCGGCCTGGCCGTGGGCCTGCGCAACCAGGCGTCGGCCTCACCGGGGCGGGCCGGGCCACCGAGGCGTAGCGGCGCTACGGGAGTCCCTGACGGTCTACGAGGAACTCGGCACGCGCGGATCCGACGTGTTGGTGCCCGAACGTCCGGCCGACGTCCGCTAACGGCTCGCCGCCGCGCAGGCGCGGCTCACCTGACCGGCGCCCACCCGCCGTCCCGCCGCCCGCCGTCCCGCCGCCCGGGTCGGGGAACGGGAAGCGGGGACCGCCGGTCCGGCCCGCGGGCAACGGGCCCACCGGTCCACCGGTCCACCGGCAGCGGCCTGGCAACCGCGGACCCGCCGCCGGCGGCGGCCCCGTGACCGACGGTGCCGCCGGGCCCCGTACGCTCGCTCCCACGCGCCTGTCCGTGCCCGTACCCCTACCCACCGTCCGCATCCGTCGTCCGGAGGACCGAGAGATGACGTCGTTTCCCGCTGTGGTGGCCACCGGCGAGGGTCCCGCCGAGCTGCGCGAGCTGACCGAGGCCGACCTTCCCCCCGACCCGGTGACGATCGAGGTCACCCACTCGTCGCTGAACTACAAGGACGGCCTGGCGGTGACGAACACCGCGCCGATCGTCCGCAGTTTCCCGATGGTCTGCGGCGCGGACCTGGCCGGCCGGGTCGTCGCCTCGCGGGATCCGGCGTGGCGGCCGGGCGACGAGGTACTGGTCACCGGCTGGGGCCTGTCGGAGACCCACCCCGGCGGATACACCCGGCTCCAGCGGGTCCGGCCGGAGTGGGTGGTACGCCGCCCCGAGACCCTGTCCGCAGAGCAGGCAATGGCCATCGGCACCGCCGGGCTCACCGCCATGCTGTGCGTGATGGCCCTGGAGCGGCACGGGCTGGTGCCGGGAGCGCCGGGCGGCGTGCTGGTCACCGGTGCGGCCGGCGGCGTCGGATCCCTCGCCGTGGCACTGCTGGCGGAGCTGGGCCACGAGGTCACCGCGGCGACCGGCCGGCCGGAGACCCGGGCGCATCTGGCGGACCTCGGCGCCGCCGGCTTCGTCGACCGGGCCGAACTCGCCGAGGGCGCCGGCAGGCCGCTGCAGAAGGAGCGGTGGTCGGCCGGGATCGACACCGTCGGCTCCACCACGCTGGCGTCGGCCTTGTCCAGGACCCGCTACGGCGGCGCCGTTGCGGCCTGCGGGCTGGCCGGCGGCAGCGACCTGCCCACCACCGTGCTGCCGTTCATCCTGCGCGGCGTCGCCCTGCTCGGGGTCGACTCCGTGCGCTGCCCGGCCGGCCCACGCGCCGAGGCGTGGCGGCGGCTGAGCACCGAGCTGCCACCGGACAAGCTCCGCTCGCTCACCAGGGTCGAGCCGATGAGCCGTATTCACGCCCTCGCCGAGGAGATCCTCGCCGGCCGCGTCCACGGGCGCGTCGTCATCGACACCCGGCGCTGAGACGCCTGTGCGCGGCGTCCTCCGGGAGGCCGCGCCGGTCCAGCGCCCCGAGCCGAACGCCGCGAGCCGCCGCCCCGCGCGCCGCTGGCGGCGCTCACCCGCGCCGTACCGGACCCGGGACTTGGTGGCGTGGTCCGCGTCCGCGCCGCGCCCGGCGCGCCAGAGCGGTCGCCTCCCCCCGCCGGGGCGGGGTCCGCCTCGGTCGGCGCGCGGTCGACGCCGGGCGGGAGAGGTAGGCACGCCTCGCGTTATCATCGTTCTCATGGACACGAGAACGCGGATTCTGCGGGCGGCGGCCGACCTGCTGTCGCGGTCGACGGACGCCGACGTGTCGACGCGGGCCGTGTGCGAGGCGGCCGGGGTGGGGGCGCCGATCCTGTACCGGCAGTTCGGGGACAAGGCGGGGCTGCTCTCCGCCGTCGTGGACTACGGCTTCGAGCAGTACCTCGCCCCCAAGCGCGCGGCGGTGCCCTCCGCCGACCCGGTCCAGGATCTGCGCAACGGGTGGGACCACCACGTGCGCTTCGCGGTGGAGAACCCCAACTACTACCGGCTGATGTACTCGCCGGGCCTGTCGGTGCCGCCGGAGGCCGCCGCGGAGGCGCAGCGGCTGCTGCGCGGGGTGGTGGAGCGGGTCGCCGCGGCCGGCCGGCTGCGGGTGGCGCCGGAGACGGCCACCCGGATGGTCATGTCGGCCAACTCCGGTGTGGCGCTGTCGCTGATAGCGCGGCCCGCGCTCTATCCCGATCCCGCGTTCTCCGACCGGGTCAGGGACGCGGTGATCGGGGCGGTCACCCTGACGCCCGATCCGGTGGCGGCGGCGACGGTGGCGACCACGGCCGCGATGCTCGGGTCCCAGCTGCGGGCCGCGCCGCCGGCCGCGCTGACCGCCGCCGAGACCGCACTGCTCCGCCAATGGCTGGACACACTGGCCGACTCCTGAGCCGCGCGACCGGACGCGGGCCGGGCGGGGGCACCTGACCGATGGCCGCCCGACCCGCGATCCCGAGGGGCTCTCAGCCGTCCGCGGGCGGCACGGTCGTCCGGGCGGCCGGCGTGCTCGGAGGCGGCGGGGGCCGGCGTCCTCCGGCGCGCGGGCCGCGCGGGCGCCGGGTCCGCGGAGGCACCGGTGGCGAGGACGGTTTTGCCGGTGCCATGCGCGGCAGCGCGCACGGCGGGCGTTCCCGCTACCGTCCCCGCCCGGACCGGCCGATCCCGGCGGCGACCCGCCCACCGGACCTCTGCCGAACTCCTGTCGGACCGTCAGATGATGCCGCCGTTGGCGCGTAGGACCTGGCCGTTGACCCAGTGCCCGGCCTCGGAGGCCAAAAAGGCCACCACTTCCGCGATGTCCTCCGGGGTGCCGAGGCGTTCGAGCGGCGGCTGGGCGGCGAGGTGAGCGATGGTGGCGTCGTCCTTGCCGTCCAGGAAGAGGTCGGTGGCGGTGGGGCCGGGGGCGACCGCGTTGACGTTGATGTTCCGGCCGCGCAGCTCACGGGCCAGGATCAGCGTCACGGCCTCGACCGCGCCCTTACTGGCGCTGTAGGCGGCGTAGCCGGGGAAGGCCAGGCCGACCACGGAGGTGGAGAAGGTGACCACCGAGCCGCCGTCGCGCAGCCGCCGGGCGGCCTGCTGGGCGACGACGAAGGTGCCGCGCACGTTGGTGCGCAGGATGCCGTCGAGGTCGGCGAGGTCGAGCTCGGCGACCGGCGCCAGCGCCATACGGCCGGCCGCGTGCACGACCGCGTCGACACCGCCGAAGCGCTGCTCGGCCAGGTCGAACACGGCGGCTACGGCGGTCTCGTCGGCGACATCCGCCCGGGCGGCGACGGCCTGGCCGCCGTTCCCGGTGATGGCGGCCACGACGGACTCGGCCGCGTCCTGGCCGCCGGCGTAGCCGACGACCACGGCGTAGCCGCGGGCGGCGAGCCGCTCGGCGGCCGCCCGGCCGATCCCCCGCGAGCCTCCGGTGACGACGGCGACCTTGGTGCTGGGCATGGCGACTCCTTCACAACATGGATGACCGCTTTCCGTAATCAACGATAACACTTATGCGATGACACCGCTACGCGACAGCCGCGGACCACCGCCGCGTCGCCGCGCGCGGCGGTGCGGAACCGGCGGCGCGGACCGGCGGGCCGGGACCGGTGACGACCGGTCCGGGTCCGGTCTGGCCCGGCCGGACCCGTCGCACCCCCGCCGTCACGCAGCCGGAACCAGTCAGAAACGGCACAGAAAAAGGCACCGGCCGAAACGCGCCACGGCGTACGGAACGTCCGCAGCCGGGCCCGGCACTGAGGACGCCCTGCACGTTTACCGGTCCCATCCGGCCGCCCATAGTGTCCCCATGACGACCACCCCCTCCTCCGCTTCCCTCGGAGGTGACGGTTCCCCAACTCCCGCCGTCGCCCTCGCCCAAGCCGCACCCGACGAGATCGTGGCCTACGGCGACCACGTCCTGGCCGTGGAGCCGACCGGCGCGGAGCCAGTCCCCGACGACGGCAGGCACGGCCGGCCGATCCAGCTGCTGTGGACCTGGGTCAGCCCCAACATGGAGTTCGCCACCGTCTTCATCGGCGTGCTCGCGGTCGGCATCTTCGGCCTCGGCTTCTGGTCCGCCGTGCTGGCGATCGTCCTCGGTACCGCCCTCGGCGCGGTCGCGCACTCCTTCCTGGGCCTGCGCGGACCCCGGTTCGGCGTGCCGCAGATGGTCGCCGGCCGGTCGGCCTTCGGCTTCTACGGCAACGCGCTGCCCGCCGGGCTCAACGCGCTCAGCGCCGGCATCGGCTGGTTCGCGGTGAACAGCGTCAGCGCCGCGTACGCGCTCAACACGCTGCTGCACTGGCGGCTGCTGCTGTGCCTGTTCATCGTGGTGGTCCTGCAGATCGCGGTGGCCTTCCTCGGGCACAACTTCATCCACTCGGCGGAGAAGTACACCTTCCCCGTGCTGACGGTGATCTTCCTCGTCACCTCGGTGGTGATCCTGGCCAAGTCGCACCCGTCCGCAGCGGACGGCTCGCACGCCTTCAGCGGCGCGTTCCTGCTGACCACCGGCGCGGCGTTCGGCTACGCGGCCGGCTGGACGCCGTACGGCTCGGACTACACGCGCTATCTCGCGAAGTCGACGCCGCGCTGGAAGGTCGCGCTGTGGCCGGGGCTCGGGGTGCTCGTGTCGTGCCTGCTGCTGGAGATCGTGGGCGCCGCGTCGGCGACCCTCGTCGCCCCCAAGGGCGCTACGCTCACCGGTGCCTTCATCGACCCGCTGCCGGAGTGGCTGGGCAAGCTGACTCTGCTCGCCATCGCCATCGGCGGCATCGCGGCGAACGCCCTCAACATCTACTCCGGCGCGCTGTCGTTCGTGGCCATGGGCATCAAGCTGCCCGCGGCCGTCCGGCGCGCCACCGTCGCCCTGGTGTTCGGCGTCGCCGGGACCGCCGTCGCGTGGTCGGGCCTGCACGACTCCGGTGAGCGGTACGAGAACTTCCTGCTCGTCATCACCTACTGGATCGGCCCCTGGCTGGCGGTCGTCTTTCTCGACATGTGGCTGCGCCGCGGCCGCCCCGACGCCGAGACCGGCGCGCTGCTGGCGGACCCCACCTACCGCAACTGGGCCGGTCCGCTGGCAATGGCCGCCGGCACCGCCGCGGGCGTCCTGCTGTTCTCCAACCAGACCGACTTCACCGGTGTGGTCCCCAAGCACGTCCCGCAGATCGGTGACATCGCCTTCGCCGCAGGCTTCGTCGTCGCCGGGTTGCTGTACCTGGCGCTGCGGAAGGTGCCCGGTCTCGGTCCGGCCGGTGCGGCGCTCCAGGCCGCGCCGAAGCCCGTCTGATCACTCCGTGGCGCGCAGCAGGCGGTGCGCGCAGGCCGCCAGCAGCAGCTCGCCGTGGGCCTCGGGGTCCGCGACCGGCAGGCCGAGCAGCGACTCGATGCGGTCCAGCCGCTGGTAGAGCGACTGGCGGCCCACGTGCAGCAGTGCGGCGGTACGGGTCGGGCTGCAGCCGTTGCGCAGGTGCACCTCCAGGGTGTGCACCAGATCGCTGGGGTGGGCGGCCTCCCACCCCAGCAGCGGTCCCAGGGTCCGGTCGACCAGGGCGGCCAGCCGGTCGCGGGCGGCGGCGGTGAGGCCGTCGCCCGCCAACTGGCGTTCCAGGGCGAGCGCCCGCGAGGTCGTCACCAGCGTGCCGCCGCGGGCGGTGGCCGGACCGCTCTCCGGCAGCGGCACGGTCAGCGCCAGCCGCAGGGTGGCGCGGGCCTCGCGCAGCGTCTCGCCCCAGCGCCGCCAGCCGCCGTCCGGGCGGACGGCGGGGCCGAGCGCGAAGGTCAGCCCCTCGCCGCCGCCCGCGGACGCCTCGCCGACGGCGGTCCGCGCGGTGCTCACCGGGTCGCCGGCCGGCGGCCCCGGCACCGCGAGCAGCGCGGTGACCGCCCCCGGTGCCGCAGCCCGCAGCAGGGAGCCGCCGAGCCGGTCGGCGGCCCGGTCCAGGGCCGCCGCGGCGGCGGCCGGCTCGGCGGCGTGGCCGGCGACGCCGATCAGCCGGTGCGAGCGCTCCGGGCGGAAGCCGAGGGTCCGCAGCCGGGCGGTCACCTCCTGCTGGCTGAGCGCGGTGCCTGCCTCCATGTCGGCCAGCACGGCGGCGGCCCCGTCGGGCCGGTAGGGCAGTTCGCCGAGTGTCCGGGTGACGATCGCGGTGTTGACCGCCTCGGTGATTCGGATGAACGGCACCACCCGGCGCAGCGCCACCAGCGGCAGGCCCCTGCGGCGGCTCTCGTCGAGGATCGCGTACGGCATGTCGGGCAGCGACCGGCCGAGTTCGACGGCGACACCGGTCACGCCGCGCTCGTCGAGCTCGCGGACGTAGTGGCGGCACGCCCCGGCGTCGGCGCCCGCCAGGCCGAGGCCGGTGGTCAGCAGCAGCTCACCGCCGGACAGCAGCGGGCCGATCTCGTAGATCTCGCTGGAGTGCACCCACCGGACCGGCCGGCCGAGCGAGTCCTGCCCGGCCAGCACCTCGGCGCCGGCCCGCCCCAGCACGTCGAACGTGAGGATCTCGCTCAAGGCGAGGACCATCTCGCACCTCCCGGCCCACTCCGGTCGCCGGGACCGGGGCGGTGCGCTCCGGGCGGCGCTGCGGAGCGTACTTTCCGCACATTGCGCGGGTGTTTCACCCCCGGTCGGGCGCCCCGCGGGCGCGGCCCGCGCCGACAGGGCGTCCACAGGGGTGCGGCCAGGTGCGTACCTTCCGCACGTTGCGGCCGGGCGCCGCCGCCCGGACAGTGGGTGGCATGAGTGACGCGGCGACCGCGGACCCGGCGATCATGCTGGGCGTGGCGATCGAGGAGGCCAGGGCCGGGCTCGCCGAGGGCGGGATCCCGATCGGCGCGGCCCTGTTCGGGCCGGACGGGCAGGTGCTCGGCCGGGGGCACAACCGCCGGGTGCAGGACGGCGATCCGTCGGCGCACGGGGAGACCTCGGCGTTCCGCGCCGCCGGACGGCTGCGCGGCTACGGGCGGACCACGATGGTGACGACCCTGTCGCCGTGCTGGTACTGCTCGGGGCTGGTCCGGCAGTTCGGCATCGGCCATGTGGTGATCGGCGAGGCGCGGACCTTCCACGGCGGCCACGACTGGCTGGCCGGGAACGGGGTCCGGGTGACGCTGCTGGACGACCCCGAGTGCGTGGCGCTCATGACGGACTTCATCGCCGCCCGGCCCGAGCTGTGGTTCGAGGACATCGGCGAGTAGCGGCCGGCCCGGCCGTGCCGGAACGAGAGGAACGCCCATGCAGGACCGGACCCGTATCCCGGTGATCGACCTCGCCCCGTGGCTGTCCGGGGACGCCGACGCGCGGGCGGCGACCGCCGCGGCGGTGGACACCGCGCTGACACGGGCCGGTTTCCTGCTGCTCACCGGGCACGGTGTCAGCCGGGAGGCGCGCGCGGCGGTGCGCGGCGCCGCCCGCCGGTTCTTCGCGCTGCCGCAGGAGGCCAAGCAGCGGTACGCGGTCAGCGTCGGCGGGCGCGGCTGGCTCGGCCGCGGCGCGGAGGCCAACGGCTACTCGGAGGGCACCGCGACTCCCCCGGACCTCAAGGAGTCCTGGACGGTCGGCGCGGACCGGCCGAGCGGCGACCCGGCGACGGACGCCTTCTGGTTCCAGCCCAATGTGTGGCCGCAGCGGGAGGTGCCGGAGCTGCGCGAGGCGGTGGAGGGCCATCTGGCGGCAATGCGCGCGGTCGCCGACGAGGTGCTGCGGCTGCTGGCGGCGGCCCTCGGGCAGCCCGGGGACTTCTTCACCCGGCACACCGCGCATCCCACGTACACCCTCAACATCAACTGGTATCCGGGCACCGCGGTCGTCGGCGAGCCGCAGCCCGGCCAGTACCGTATCGGCCCGCACACCGACTTCGGCACGGTGACGCTGCTCGACCGCCAGCAGGGGAAGGGGGGCCTGCAGGTGTACGTGGACCCGGCCGACGGCGGTGCCGGCTGGGAGGACGCCCCCTACGACGCGGACGCGCTGACCGTCAACATCGGGGACCTGATGGCCCGGTGGACCGGGGACCGCTGGCGCTCGGGCCGGCACCGGGTGCTGCCGCCCTCTCCCGAGGCACCGGCCGAGGACCTGATGTCGCTGGTCTACTTCTACGAGTGCGACCCGCACACCACGGTGACGCCGCTGCCCGCCCCGCTCGGCCGGGTCCCGTACGAGCCGGTGGACTCCTCGGTCTACCTGAAGGAGAAGCTGGACGCGATCACGGTCGGCTGAGCGCCGGGCGGCCGGTGCCGTTCAGCGGGGCAGGCCGCTGCCGTAGGGGCCGTACAGGTCGAGCAGGCGGGTGCGGGCGTCCTCCAGACGGTGTCCGATGACCTCGGCGCAGGCGAGCACGAAGACGTAGCCGAACCGCGGGTCCTCCTCGCACAGCCGGCGCACCTCGGCCGCGTCGAACTCCCAGGCCCGCACACCGGTCAGCGCCTTGGCGGACATGTGCCAGCGGCGGGGCGGGAACAGCCACGACCAGCCGAGCAGCGATCCCTGTCCCAGGTTCTCGATCACCGCCGCCGGGCGTCCGGGCACCCGCAGCTCCAGCGCCACGTCGCCCTCGCGGATCAGCCAGAACCGGTCCGCCCGCTCCCGTTCCTCGAACAGCCGGGCCCCGGCGGCGTAGCGGACCTCGTGGGCCAGCGCCATGAGGCGCTCGCGGTGCTCGTCGGACAGCGTGTCCAGCCGGGCCGTCATGGTCATCAGCCTGCTCGTCATGGTCGTCTCCGTCGTCTCAAGGTCGTCTTCGGGGCCGTACCGGGCGGCGCGCTCGCGTGCGCCGCCGCCGGTCACGGCTTCATCGTGGGCCCGGCGGGCGCGGGTGGGCTGGGGCCGAACGGCTCTGGCCCGGGGGCCGGACGGCATGCGCCGACGGGTCCTTCGGACGGGCGCGCCGCGGTCCCGGCCGCCCGTAGCGGACCCGGCGGTCAGCGCGGCGCCGCGAACACGCCGCCGCCGGATCGGTACGCGGGGTCCCCGGCCAGCCGGCGCCTGACGCCGTCCGCGAGCGCCTCCACCTGGGCGTGGACCGCGGGTCCGTCCGGCGGCCGGGCGCCGGCGGCGGCGCCGACGGCGAAGACCTCCGGCCCGGCGTCCGGACGCGCTGCGCGCGGGTCGGCCGGGACGAAGCCGCGCGCGCCGCCCAGGCCGTGCGGGAGGGGGTGCTCCCCGGTGGCCAGCACCAGGACGTCGTAGCCGGCGGTGGCGCCGCCGGCCAGTCGCACCCGCGCGCGGGCGGTGTCCACCGAGGCGGCCTCCGCGCGCCGGAAGCCGATGCCGGCCCGCAGCCGGAGGTGTTCGGGGGGTTGCGGCGTACCGGGCCCGAACAAGCCGAGAGCTACGAGGAGTTCGGTCTCCGGGTCGCGGTGGCCGGTGCGGTCGACGACCGTGATCCGGATCCCGGGCCCGGCGCAGCGGGCGCGCAGCCGGTTGGCCGCCAGCGTGCCGGCGCCGCCGCCGCCGATGATGACGATGTCCTTGCCCGGGGGGATCACGGGGACTTCGGGGTCCATGGGTGTGGCCTTCCTTCCGTCGCGGGCCGCGGTGGCGGCGCGCGGGGGTTCCGCCGGGCGTCGTACCTGCGGCGCGCCCCTCACGCTGCCGCGTCCCGGGACCGCTGCCGAGTGCCGAACGGCCCCGCTCCGAGGGCGGACCCGCCCCGGAAGCGGGCCTCGCCCGGCCCCTGCCCGCCGCCGGACCGCGGCCGGAGCATCAGGTGGGGGACGACACCCGGCGGACGGAGGAGCGGCCATGGACCGGCAGCGTGTGATCGTGGGCGTGGACGGGTCCCTCACCGCCTTCGGGGCCCTGGACGCCGCCGCGTTGGAGGCGGAGCGGCGCCGTACCGGCCTGGAGGTGGTCCACTGTCCGGCCGACCCGGACACCGCGGGCCCCGTCCTGCGGGCCGCCGCCGCGCGGGTCCGCGGGCGGCACCCCTGCCTCCGCGTGACGCTGTCGGCGGTCGTGGGCGATCCGGCCGAGGCGCTGCTCGTACGCGGCGGGGACGCGGTACTGACCGTCGTCGGCAGTCGCAGGCCGGCCGGCCTCGCCGGGCTGCTGGCGCCCTCGGTGGGCCGCCGGGTGGCAGCGCGCGCCCGTGGACCGGTGCTCGTCGTGCCGGGCGCGGACGTACGCCACACGGCCGGGCGGACCGCGCCGGGCGGGGTGCTGCTCGGTCTGGAGAGCGACGGCGACGCGGACGCGGCGCTGTTCGCCTTCGAGGAGGCGCGGCTGCGCGACACCCGGTTGGACGTGCTGCACGCGTGGACGTACCCGCCGGTGACCGCCCTCGTCCTGCCGGCCGGTCGGCTGCCCGGCCGGGTCGCCTGTCAGGGCGCGGCGCGGTCCGCGCTCCCGGGCCGGGCCGCGGCGCCGCTCCGGGAGGCGGGCCCGCGCAGGCCGGCGGAGAGCCGGCCGGTACGGTCCGCGCCGTGCCGGGAGCTGATCGAGGCGACCGGGGAGGCGGATCTGATGGTGGTCGCGGTCCGTCCCGGCGGCACCGGGCGCGGTGCCCGGCCGGGGCCGCTGGTACGGGCGCTGCTGCGCCGCTCGCACTGCCCGGTGGCGGTGGTCCCGGTGGGCGGGGCGCGCGGCGGGTGAGCGGGCGGGGCCCCGACCGGGCCCGGAACGGGGGCCGTTCGGCCCCCCGCGCAGGGACCTCGGCCCCCAGCACTAGCGGGCCGCCGCGCGGGACAGTGAGGTCACAGCGAACCGAGTGCGCCACCAACCGTCCGAGGAGCCCGACATGGCCGTCCACCAGGAATCCCGCCGCACCGACAGCACGCGCAGCGCCGCCGCCGTGGAGGGGGCTCCGGCCGTGCCGGGTCGGGCTGTTCTCGGTGGTCCGGTGGTCGGCAGGGTCGCCGCCGTGGTCCGGGTCGCCACCGGTCTGGTGTTCCTGTGGGCGTTCCTCGACAAGCTCTTCGGCTGGCACTACGCCACCGCCTCCGGCAAGGGCTGGACCGACGGCGGCTCACCCACCAAGGGCTTCCTCAGCAACGTCCAGGCAGGACCCCTCCAGTCCTTCTTCCACACCATCGCCGGCCAGGGCTGGACCGACACCCTCTTCATGCTCGCCCTCCTCGGCATCGGCCTCGCCCTCACCACCGGCGTCGCACTCCGCGCCACCGCCGTCGCCGGCACCGCCCTCATGGCCATGATGTGGGCCGCCGAATGGCCCCCCGCCCAGCACCTCACCACCGGCGACCCCACCGGCTCCTCCAACCCCCTGGTCGACTACCACGTCGTCTACGCCCTGGCCATGATCCTGCTCGCCGTCCTCTACGCGGGCAACACCTGGGGCCTCGGCCGCACCTGGGCCCGCCTCCCCCTCGTCCGCGACCACCGCTGGCTCCAGTAGCCGCGCCGCGCATCCGCCCGCGCCCCGGGGCGCCGCCGACCGGCGGCGCCCTGTTCCGCGTGGGGTTCTCGACTCGGCGCCGGATGTCGGCGAGGCTGCCCGTGTGATCACGACGGCAGACTCCTGAGCGGAAGGCCACCCCCCATGGTTCGCATCGGCGCGGTCTTCCCGCAGACCGAGATCGGCGACAATCCGGACGACATCAGCCTGTGGGCTCGGGCGGTGGAGCGGGCCGGGTACCGGCACATCGTGGCCTACGACCATGTGCTGGGCGCGGGCACGGACACCCGCCCGGACTGGACCGGCTACACCGTCGACACCCCGTTCCACGAGGTCTTCGTGCTCCTGGGGTATCTGGCCGCCTTCACGACGGTCACCGAGCTGGTGACCGGTGTGCTGGTGCTGCCGCAGCGGCAGACCGCGCTGGTGGCCAAGCAGGCGGCCCAGGTCGACGTGCTGAGCCGCGGCAGGCTGCGGCTCGGGGTGGGGGTGGGCTGGAACGCGGTGGAGTACGGGGCGCTGGGCGAGTCCTTCACCGACCGCGGCCGCCGCAGCGAGGAACAGGTCGAACTGCTGCGCGCGCTGTGGTCGCGGCCGCAGGTCACGTTCGAGGGCCGGTGGCACCACGTGGACAACGCCGGGATCAAGCCGCGTCCCGTCCGCGGGAGCATTCCCGTGTGGTTCGGCGGGCAGGCCGAGGCGACGCTGCGCCGGATCGCGCGGCTGGGCGACGGCTGGTTCCCGCAGTCGCCGCCGGACGACGACACCCGCCGGACGCTGGAGCGCCTGGACCGCTACCTCGCGCAGGCCGGGCGGCAGCGCTCTCACATCGGCGTCGAGGCGCGGCTGAGCCTGTCCCGGGTGGCGCCGTCCGAGCGGCTCGCGTTCGCCGAGGGGTGGGCCCGGTTGGGCGCGACCCATCTGACGGTGGACACGATGGGCCTGGGGCTGCGGACGGCCGCCGAGCACGTCGCCGCGCTGGAGGAGGCCCTCGCGACGATCGGTCCGATCGCGGCCGGCTGAGCCCGCCGGTGCACGGCCGACGCCGGCTGGGCCCGGTGCTCCGCCCGGCCGGTGTCCGGCGTGGCCAGCGAGCCGCCGTGCAGCAGGAGCAGCCCCACCGCGGTCACCGCCATGGTGAGCGTGGCCAGGAACGGCACCCGGCTGTCCGCGCCGGCCCGGGCGGGCAGGACGGTGGCCACGGCCAGCGCGCCGGTGACGGCGAGGGCCGCGCATCCGGCGCGCCCGGCCGGACCGGGAGGTCCGAACACCAGCAGCACGCCGGCTGCCAGCAGGGGCACCGGCGCGAGCAGCCGGGTCCACCGCCGCCCCAGGCGCTGCGGCAGGCCGCGTACCCCTGAGGCGAGGTCGGCGTCGATGTCCGGCAGCACGTTGGTGAAGTGCGCGCCCACACCCAGCAGCGCGCCCGCGGCGACGGACCAGGCCGGCGGCCAAGGACGGCCGGGCAGTCCGAGCGTGACGAAGGCGGGCAGCAGGCCGAAGCCCACCGCGTACGGCAGCCAGGAGGCGGCGGTCCGCTTCACCCCGAGGTCGTAGCCCCACGCGGCGGCGACGGCGGTCAGATGCGCGGTCCCGGCGGCGGGTCCGCTCGCGTACGACAGCGGTACGCACAGGGCGAGCGCGCAGCCGGCCGCGGCCGTCACCGCTCCCGGCCTGAGCGCGCCCGCCACCAGGGGTTTGCCGGAGCGGCCGGCGGCGGTGTCCCGCCGCAGGTCGACCCGGTCGTTGCACCAGCCGACGGACAGCTGGCCGGTGCACACGGCCGCCGCGACGAGCAGGCAGCCCAGCGGATCGCGCCCCGAGGCCGCCGCGAGCGCGGTGATCAGGGCCGTCACCGCCACAGTGGGTTCGGGGTGGCAGGCCCGGAGCAGCCCGCGCCAGGCCGCGCCGGGCCGACGGGGCGGCACCGTGGTGACGGCGTCGACGGGGCGGCCGTCGGTGGCACGGGCTCCTGGGCTGGACACGGCTCGATGCTAGGTCCGCCGGGGCGGCGCGACCGGCCGGGACACCCTGTTTGCCGCACGCCGAGTTGAGAGGTTTCGCGGGATTCGTTCCTATACTGCGGAAATGACGCGAATCGCCGCCGTCCACGGGGTGCTCCCACCGCACCGCTACGAGCAACACGAGATCACCGACGCGCTCGCGGCCATGGGGATGGTGCGCGGCGCGGGGCGCGCGGTCCTGGACCGGGTGCACGACGGCTCCACCGTCCGCACCCGCCGGCTGGCCCTGCCTCTGGAACGCTACGCCGAGCTGAGCGGGTTCGGCCAGGCCAACGACAGCTTCATCGAAGTGGCCCTGGAACTGGGCGAACAGGCGGTGCGCGGGGCGCTCGACGAGGCGGGGCTGCGGGCGCGGGACGTGGATCTGGTGATCTCCACCTCGGTGACCGGCATCGCCGCCCCCTCGATCGAGGCCCGGCTGGCCGGGCGGCTGGGGCTGCGCGAGGACGTGAAGCGGGTGCCGATCTTCGGGCTGGGCTGCGTGGCGGGCGCCGCGGGACTGGCCAGGCTGCACGACTACCTGGACGCTCGCCCCGACGGCGTGGCGGTGCTGCTGTCGGTGGAGCTGTGCTCGCTCACCCTGCAGCGCGCCGACGCCTCGGCGGCCAACCTGGTGGCCGGCGCGCTGTTCGGTGACGGCGCCGCGGCCGTCGTCGCGGTGGGACGCGACCGCCCCGGCGGCCGGCCGGACGAGGGCCCCCGGGTGGTCGCGACCCGCAGCCGGCTGTATCCCGGCACCGAGCGGCTGCTCGGCTGGGACATCGGCGACCGGGGCTTCCAGATCGTGCTGGGCGGCGACCTGCCGGACCTGGTCCGCTCCCATCTCGGCTCCGACGTCCGCGCGTTCCTGGCCGACCACGACCTGAAGCCGCAGGACGTGACGGCCTGGGTCTGCCATCCCGGCGGCCCCAGGATCCTGGAGGCGGTACGGGAGACCCTGGACCTGCCGGCCCGCGCGCTGGAGCTGGCCTGGCGTTCGCTCGCCGAGGTCGGCAACCTGTCGTCCGCCTCCGTCCTGCACGTCCTGCGCGACACCCTGGCGCTGCGGCCCCCGCTGCCCGGTTCCGCGGGGCTGCTGCTGGCGATGGGACCGGGATTCTGCTCCGAACTCGTACTGCTGCGCTGGTAGGCCGCCGATGACCCCGTACACGCTGCTCGTCCTGCTGGTGGCCGGTGAACGGCTCGCCGAACTGGTCACCGCCCGCCGCAACGCCGCCTGGAGCCGCCGCCACGGCGCCGCCGAGTACGGCCGCGGCCACTATCCGGTGATGGTCGCGCTGCACACCGGTCTGCTGGCCGGCTGTCTGGTCGAGGCGCACACCGCCGGCCGGCCGTTCCAGCCCGCTCTCGGCTGGCCCATGTTCGCCCTGGCGCTCGCCGCGCAGGCGCTGCGCTGGTGGTGCATCCGTACGCTCGGACCGCGCTGGAACACCCGGGTCATCGTCGTCCCCGGGCTGCCGCTGGTGACTGGCGGACCCTACCGGCTGATGAGCCATCCCAACTATCTGGCGGTCGTCGTGGAGGGCCTCGCGCTGCCGCTGGTGCACGGCGCGTGGATCACCGCGCTCTGCTTCACCCTCGCCGACCTCCCCCTGCTGGCGGTCCGGCTGCGCTGCGAGAACTCCGCGCTGACCACGGCCACCGCCGTCGCCGCCCGGTGATCGACCTGCTGGTGGCCGGCGGCGGGCCGGCCGGACTCGCCACCGCGATCCACGCTGCGCGGGCCGGCCTTGAGGTTGTGGTCGCCGAACCGCGGCCGGGGCCGGTCGACAAGGCGTGCGGCGAGGGGCTGATGCCGACGGCGGTGCGGGCGCTGGCCGAGCTCGGCGTCGCGGTGGAGGGGCACCCCCTGCGCGGGATCCGCTACGTCGGCGCCCGCCACCAGGCCGAGGCACACTTCCGCACCGGTCCCGGCCGCGGCGTCCGGCGCACCGAACTGCACGCGGCGCTGTCCCGCCGGGCCGCCGAACTCGGCGTGACCGTACTGCCGTTGCGGGTGGAGACGGTCCGGCAGAACCGGGACGGGGTGCTGGCGGCCGGGATCGCCGCCCGCTACCTCGCAGCCGCCGACGGGCTGCACTCGCCGATCAGGCGCGGTCTGGACCTGGCCGCCGGGCCCGGCCCGCGAGCGGCCAGATACGGGTTGCGGCGGCATTTCACGCTGCCACCGTGGACGGACTGCGTCGAGGTGCACTGGTCGGACCGGGCCGAGGCGTACGTGACGCCGGTCGGCCCGGACCTGGTCGGCGTGGCGGTGCTGACCTGCGACCGCGCTCCCTTCGAGGAACACCTGTCGCGCTTCCCGGAGCTGGCCGCCCGCCTGCCACCCACCGCGGCGAGCGCCACCAGGGGCGCGGGGCCGCTGCGCCAGCGGGTCCGTACCCGGGTGGCGGGACGGACCCTGTTGGTGGGGGACGCGGCAGGCTACGTCGACGCGCTGACCGGTGAGGGCATCGCGATGGCGCTGGGGGCCGCCGCGCAGCTGGTGCGCTGTGTACGGGCGGACCGGCCGCAGGACTACGACCGGGCCTGGCGCCAGGTGTCGCGGCAGTACCGCGCGCTGACCTGCTCACTGCTGTGGCTGCGCGCGCACCCGCGGCTGGCCTGCCGGATCGTGCCCACGGCCGCCCGCTTCCCCGGCGTCTTCACGACCGCCGTGAACCGGCTGGCCTGACCCCGCGCGGACCGGCGTCAGTTGCTCTTGGTCACCTGCTTGCCCGCCGGGTCCAGGACGTACCACAGGGCGCCGAACTGGTTGAGCCCCTGGCCGTTGGCCTGGCCGGACTTGGAGTCGCCGGCGAAGTAGTAGAGGGGGTGGCCGTCGTAGGTGACCTCGGTGCCGCCGGACCGCTTGGCGGTGCCCAGCAGGACCTCCTTGGCCTGCTGCTCGACCTTGGCCTTCCCCGAGGTGAACAGCGGCGGCCAGGCCACCGCGCAGGGCCCGTCGCAGGTGGACGTGTTCTTCTGGGTGTCGCCCTTGAACAGGTACAGGGTGCGGCCCTTGCCGTCGACCAGGATGGTGCCGAGCTTGCCGACGGACTTCGTGGACACCGTGGCCTGCCGGGTGTTCGACGAGCCGGAGGCCGACGAGGTGCCTCCGACGTAACCGGCTGCGGTGTCCGCCACCTCGTTGGCGGACGCGGCGGGGGTGGCGGCGGACGAGGAGTCCTTGCCGGTGGAGGAACAGCCGCTCATGGCGCTGGCGAGCAGCAGGGCGGCGGCGGACCAGCCGACCGCCGTGGCAGTGCGCTTCATCAAGGCTCCAGGGGTGTCGCGCGTACAGGAGCCCCAGCCTCCGACGCGCGCCCCCGCAACCGCTTTTCCCCACGCCCGCGGCCGCCCCGGCGCCAGCCATTCGGACGAAGAGGACGCGGGCGGCGCCCTCCTCCGGCGCCCGGTCGCCGGCTAGATGAATGAGTCCAAGGGTTCGCCTGCGGACATGGCGCGAGGGCGCCCATGGTCGGTGTGTGAAGACAAACCTGGACACCCTCGCGACTGCACTCTATGCCCGGATCGATGATGAGTTGAAGGCTTCGCCGGGGCTGGCCCCGTGGCGGCCGAAGGTGGGGATCGCGCCTACGCTCAGCGATGCTGAACTGGTCACTCTGGCGGTGATGTCGGCGCTGCTCGGGTACACCTCCGAGCGGCGGTGGCTGCGCCGCGTCGACCGCGACTTCCGCGGCATGTTCCCCTACGTGCCCCAGCCCTCCGGCTACGGCAAGCGACTGCGTGCCGCATCGTCCCTGCTCACCAGCACCATCCGGATCCTGGCCCGGGACACCTCGCTGTGGACCGACGACGTGTGGGTGGTCGATTCCACACCGGTCGGCTGCGGCTGCTCGCGGGAGACCGCGAAACGGTCGGACCTGGCCGGCTGGGCGGAGTACGGCTACTGCGCGTCGCACTCCCGGTATTTCTGGGGACTGCGCCTGCACCTGGTGTGCACGCTGGGCGGCCTGCCGGTCCTGTTCGCGCTGACCGGCGCGAAGGCCGACGAACGCGAGACCCTGCGCGACATGCTCGACACCGCACCCGACGTGGCCGCCTCCCACCCCGGCCAGACGATCATCGGCGACAAGAACTACTACGGACACGACTTCGAGCACGACCTCACCGAACGTCACCTGCACCTGCTGCGACCGGCCCGCAAGGGCGAACCCGAACGGCCCGGCGCGCACCTGTTCAAACCGTTGCAACAGACCATCGAGTCGATCAACCAGACCCTCAAAGGCCAGCTCGACCTGGAACGGCACGGCGGCAAGAGCCCGGCGGGCGTCACCGCACGAGTCCTGTCCCGCGTCCTCGCGCTGACCGCCGCGATCTGGCTCAACGACAAAACCGGGCAACCCATCAAGCGATCCCTGACCGCCTACGACCACTAACCGTGACCCCAACCCTTGGACTCAATCATCTAGTGGCCCGCGGCCTGGGCGAAGTCCTTGCTGCGGATGGTGACGAAGGAGATCACCGCCGAGACCAGGGCGATGATCGCGCCGACGAGCAGGATCTGGTTCAGGCCGGTGGTGAACGCCGCCGCGGTGAGTTCGGCGAGCGGGCGCCGGGCGCTCGCGGGGACGGTCGCCAGGGTCTGCCCGACCGTGCCGGACTGGACGGCGCCGGTGATCTGCGGGCCGCGTCCGCCGAGCCCGGGGACCGAGTCGACGTGGTCGGTCACGTAGTTCTCGACCTCGCTGGAGAAGAGCGTGCCCAGCAGCGCGATCCCGGTGGCGATACCCACCTGGCGGAAGGTGGTGCTGATGCCGGAGGCCATCCCGGCCTGATTCGGCTGCACGACGCCGACGGCGGTCGAGGCGAGCGGCGGGTTGATCAGGCCCACCCCGGCGCCCGCCATGATCATGCCGGGCACCAGGTGGGTCCAGTGGCTGGAGGCGTCCAGCCCGCGCATCCAGAGCAGTCCGCCGCCGACCAGCAGCAGTCCGGGGCCGATCAGGTACCGGACCGGCATCCTGGACGAGAGCCTTCCGGCTGCGGTGGAGGTCGCCAGGATGCCGCCGGAGATCACCAGCAGCCGCATGCCGGTGCCCAGGGCGCTGTAGCCGAGCACGTCCTGGAGGTAGAGCACGAGGTAGAGCAGCAGGGAGAAGACGGACGCGCTGATCCCGAAGGCGGCGACCGAGCCGCCGCTGAAGGTCGGCTTGTGGAACAGCGACAGGTCGAACATCGGGTGCTCGATGCGCGCCTCGACCAGCACGAAGACGAGCATCAGCACGGCGGCGGCGATCAGGCAGCCGATGACGACGCTGTCGCCGAAGGACTTCCGGCTGGACTCGATGAGCGCGTAGACCAGGCTGGACAGGGCGGCCGTGAACAGCACGAAGCCGAGCCAGTCCGGGCGGCGGGCCTGCGGCGAGCGGGAGTCGGCGACCTTGGCCAGGGTGATCACGACGGCGACCACCCCGATGGGCAGGTTGACGAAGAAGATCCACCGCCAGGACAGGCCCGAGGTGAGCGCGCCGCCGAGCAGTGGGCCGACGGCCACCGCGAGCCCGGTGATCGCCCCCCAGACACCGAAGGCCGTGCCGCGGTCCTTGCCGCGGAACGCCTGTGCGAGCAGGGCGAGGGAGACCGAGAACATGACGGCGCCGCCCACTCCCTGCAGGCCCCGGGACAGCTGGAGCATCAGCGTGTCGTCCGCGACACCGCACAGCAGCGACGCGACGCTGAAGACGGCCAGGCCGATCACGTACAGCAGCCGGCGGCCGTACATGTCGGCGAGGCTGCCCGCGGTGAGCAGCAGGGCGGCCAGGGTCAGGGCGTAGGCGTCGACGACCCACTGGAGGTCGGAGAAGCTGCTCTTGAGCGCCGACTGGATGTCGGGCAGTGCCACGTTGACGATGGTGATGTCCAGCAGCAGCATGAACGTCCCGAGGCACACCGCGGTGAGGGTCCACCACTTGTCGGAGGCGGGGTCGGACCGCTCGGGCCGGTACCGGGCCGACGGGTCGGGCGACGGGTCGCCGGGGCGGCCGGGGCCGGGCGCGCCGGCCTGGGTGTCAGGCATTGCGACTCCTGCTGGTGGACTGCTCGCGGACCTCGTGGGTGAAGCCGGGCGGGCCCGGACGCGGGCCGCCGACGGCCATGAGCAGGCTACCGACCCGGGGTGCGGCCCGATCATCCGACTCGGCCTTTCCCCCCGGGTGGCGATGGACCCCCGTAGCGCCGGATCGCCCGCCCGGTGCCTACCGGGGAGGCGTGGCACCTGATCGTTCCGCCGCCCGGGGGGGGTACCGGGCGTCGGCGGTCGGCGGCCAGGTAGCCGGCCTGCGGCGGCGCGGTCAGCCGCCGTCCGCGGGGCGTTCCCGTGGAGCCGCGGGGGCGGCCGGCGGCGCGGCGGGGGCGGGCGCCGGCCTCCGCCCGGCCCCGGGCCTTCGCCGCGCCCTCGCTCCCACCGCGAGGCCGAGCGCCCCGGGATCGAGCGCCGCGCAGAGCACCCCGCCCACCGTGAGGACGATCCCGGCCGTCTGGCGGCCCGTCAGCCGGTCGCCGGCCGCGGCGACGCCGAGCAGCACGCCGGTGACGGGGTTCAGCAGGCCGATCAGGCCGACCGTCGCGGCGGGCAGCCGCCGCAGTCCGCTGAACCAGGCCACGAAGGCGAGCGCGGTGGCGACCAGGGTGACGTAGCCGAAGCCGAGGACGGCCGGCCCGCCGACCGCCGGGGGGGCGCCCTCGACCACGGCGGCGAACGGCAGGAGCAGCAGGCCGCCGGCGATGAGCTGCCACGCCGTGGCGGCCAGGACGTCGCTCTGCCCGCTCCAGCGCTTGGCGAGGACGTAGCCGCAGGAGGACATCAGGAGCGCGCAGCCGGAGGCGAGGACGCCGCGCGCGCCGACCGGGCCGCCGTGGCCGAGCAGCGTCAGGGCGACCCCGCCGATGCCCACCGCGGCGCCGGTCAGATGCGCCGGCCGCGGGCGCTCGGCGACCAGTCCCCAGGCCATCAGCATCATGACCAGCGGCGAGGTGGCCATGACGGTCGAGGCGGTGCTGGTCGGCAGCAGTTGCGCGGCCAGGTAGACCAGGGCGAAAAAGCCGCCGGTGTTGAGGACGCCGAGCACGGCCGCCTTCCACCACCACGATCCGCGCGGGCGGCGCCGGCTGAGCGCCTGGAGCAGCAGGCCGGCCGGCAGCGCCCTGACGGCGGCGCCCCAGAGCGGATGGCCGGCCGGCAGGTATTCGCGGGTGACGTAGTAGTTCGTGCCCCACGCCACCGGCGCGACCGCGGTGACCAGGATCCAGCGCAAGTTGGCTTCCATGGAAGCCATTATGCCTTCCCCGGAAGCTACACTGGGGCCATGCCGCCTTCCGACCACATCTCCCGTATCCAGGCCGAGTGGGCGCGGGAGCGGCCGGACCTCGACGTCGCTCCCCAGGGGGTGATCGGCCGGCTGCACCGCATCGGTGTCCTGCTCACCGAGCAGCTCTGCCTGGTCTACCGCCGGTACGGCCTGAGCGAGGGCGAGTTCGACGTGCTGGCGGCGCTGCGGCGGGCCGGTGACCCCTTCGAGCGGGCGCCGGGCGAACTGGCCGCGCACACCATGGTCACCACCGGCGCCATGACCAAGCGGGTGGACCGGCTGGAGGCGGCCGGCCTGGTCACCCGGCGCCGGGCGGCGGACGACGGCCGGGGCCGGGTGGTCGCGCTGACCCGCGCCGGGCGGGACCTGGTCGACCGCGCCTTCGCCGACCACATGGCCAACGAGCGGCGGCTGCTCGACGCGCTCACCCCGGACGAGGCGGCCCGGTTGGAGCCGCTGCTGACCGCGTGGCTGTCCCGCCTCGAACCGGACCGCTGAGCGCGGGTCCCGGCCGCGGCGCCGCGATCCGCCGGCCGGCGGCCCCGTAGGATCACGGCCCCACCCCGGACAGGGAGATCACATGAACGTGCACCGCAACGCCAGGGCCGTCCCCGCCAAGGAGCTGGACGGCAGCCTCATCGGCGAGACCTTCGCCTACAAGACCTCCGAGGGCGTCCCGGTGTACGGGCGGATCGCCTTCGCCGAGGTGGGCACGGCGAAGGTGCTGGTGACGCTGGCCGGCGTGCTGCACGAGGGGTCCAGCGTCGTGCTGACGCTGAACCCCGACGACGAGCTCTGGTTCGCCCCCGGCCCGGCCTGAGGCCGCGTCAGGCGTCGCGCCGCTTGAGCGTGACCGCGGCGGCGGCCAGCGCCGCCAGGGCGTAGCGGCAGAAGACCGCGAAGCCGGTCCAGGGCGCCAGGGTGTGCCCGCCGCGGTGTAGGGCGAGCAGTGCCTGGCCGGCGTTGCTCGGCAGGTAGGGCCCGATGCGGTCGTACCAGGAGGCGGGCAGCGCCTGGGCGAGGGCGGGCAGCACCAGCGGCAGGCCGAAGACGGTGGCGATGCCGCCCGCGGTGTTGCGACCAGCGCGCCGATCCCGACGCCGAGCAGGGCGACGACCGTCAGGTACAGGCCGGTGCCCAGCACCATGCGGGTGATTCCGGGGTCGCTCAGCGAGGCGTCGACGCCCCGGCCGGACAGCGGGGCCTGCCCGGCCAGGAAGGCGGTCAGGGCTCCGGCGGTCATCAACACCCAGGTGACGGCCGAGTACAGCGCCGCCCTGGCCCACGGCACCGGCAGCCGACGCGGTACGGCGGACAGCGTGGCGCGGATCATGCCGGTCGCGTACTCGCCGCTGACGACGAGCACGACGAGCACGCCGAGCACGCCGACCGCGAGCTGGGCCAGGAAGTAGCCGCGCAGGCTGGTGAGCGCCGGGTCGAAGCCCGCCCGCCCGCCGGCCCCCGTGTGCGGCCAGCGGGCCGCGGCCACCGCGCAGAACAGCACGCCGAAGCCGACGGGCGCGACCACGGCGGGCAGCAGCGTGAAGAAGGTGGGCCACAGGATGCCCTCGGGATCCAGACCGTTGACCGGCTCGTCGAGCACCAGCGTGGCCGGATCGCCCAGCAGCGCCCTGGCGATGTCCAGGCGCTGTCCCATGCCCAGGGAGAAGCCGCCAGCCCGTTTGCGGGCCACCTCGCGCAGGCCCACGACGTCGATCACCTCGTCCACCCGGCGGCGCGGGATGCCGCTGGTGGCGGCCAGCGCGAGCAGGTGGTGGTAGGCGCTGCGGCCGGTGTGGATGGCGCGGGCCTCCAGCATCGCCCCGACCTCGCGCAGCGGCGCCGGGCGCTCGGCGTAGGGCCTGCCGTTGACGGTGACCCGCCCCCAGGTCGGAGCGTCCAGGCCCAGGATCATCCGCACCGTGGTGGTTCCCCCCGCCCCGTTCGGGCCCAGGAAGCCGGTGACCGCGCCCGGCCGTACGGTGAAGCTGAGGTCGGCCACGCGGTGCGCTCACCGTAGCGTTTGGTCAGGACGTGCGCTCCGATCAACGACGGTCCTCGGCTGACGGGATGGGGATGGGGATGGGGATGGGGGACGGTGCATGACCGGCATGCTTTCCGCACCCCCGGCGCCGCGACACCCTGCGGGCGGATCCGGCTTCCACCCGACCGCGACCACAGGGGGAAGCTCCGTACGACCGGCGTCGTACGGAGACGGGCCGCCGGGTACGCCCCGGGGCGCGCCGGTGGCGGGACCTCCGGAGCGGGGCGATCGTGGAAGGGCGTACGCCGGGCGAGGGTTTCCGGCAGGGAGGCGGTCACCGTATGGCTCGCAGTCGGCTCGTCCCGGTCAGGACCACCCGTGGACAAGGGGGTGGAGCCGATGGCGGCCTCCGTTGACCCCGACCGCTGCGAGTGGGACGTCATCGTGCTGGGCGGCGCCGCTGCCGGGGAGAACGCCGCTCAGTACGCGACGCAGTTCTCCGGCCTCGACGCGGTGCTGGTCGAGGCGGAACTGCTGGGCGGCGAGTGCTCGTACTGGGCCTGCATGCCGAGCAAGGCGCTGCTGCGGCCGGCCGAGGTGCTCAGCGGCGCCCGCCATGTGCCCGGGGTGGCCTCGCTGCTCGTCGGCCGCACCCTGGACGTGCCCGCGGCGCTGGCCCGCCGGGACACCGTCGTCGACGGCCTCGACGACACCTCGCAGGTCGGCTGGGCGCTGGACACCGGCATCGACGTGGTGCGCGGGTACGGGCGGCTTGCCGGGGAGCGCCGGGTGGAGGTGGCGACGGCCGGGGGCGGCACCCGTACCCTGACCGCCCGGCACGCGGTGGTGGTCGACACCGGGTCCACCACCGCCGTGCCGCCGGTCCCCGGCCTGGCCGAGGCCCGTGCCTGGACCTCACGGGACGTCACCAACGTGCACGAGGTGCCCCGCCGGGTGGTGATCCTGGGCGGCGGGGTGGTCGCCTGCGAGTCGGCGACCTGGCTGCGCGCGCTGGGCGTCGCCGAGCTGACGGTGGTCTACCGGGGCACCGGCCTGCTCGGGCGTTCCGAGCCGTTCGCCGGACAGCTGGTCGCCGATCGGCTGCGCGCGTCGGGCGTACGGCTGCTGCCGGACCGCACCGTCAGCAGTGTGCGGCGCGCCGGCCCGCGGGACACGGGCACCGGGGTGCCCCACGGCGGCGAGCTCACCCTCCAGCTCGACGACGGCAGCACCCTGTCGGCCGACGAACTGGTGCTCGCCACCGGGCGCACGCCGAACACCGGGGACATCGGCCTGTCGACGGTCGGCGCCGACGGCGGCGGCTACCTGGAGGTCGACGACCGGCAGTGCGTGCGGGCGGTGCCGGGCCGGTGGCTCTACGCGGTCGGCGACGCCTGCGGGCGGGCGCTGCTGACCCACATGGGCAAGTACCAGGCGCGCGTCGCCGGCGAGGTGATCGCCGCACGCGCGGCGGGGCGCGAGCCGGCCGGGGGCGAGGACAGCGGGCTGAGCGCCGCCGCCGGGCACCGCGGCAACCCGCAGGTGACCTTCACCGACCCGGAGGTGGGATCGGCGGGCATGACCGAGCGGCAGGCTCGCGCGGCGGGCCTGGACGTCGAGACGGCCGAGTACGACATGGCCGGGCTCGCGGGCACGTACGTGATGCGGGAGGACTATCTGGGCCGCGCCAAGCTCGTCGTGGACCGGGCCACCGACACCGTGGTGGGCGCGACCTTCGTCGGGTCCGGTGTCGCGGACCTGGTCCACTCCGCGACGACGGCGGTGGTCGCCCGGGTGCCGCTGTCCGTGCTGTGGCATGTCGTGCCCAGCTATCCCACGGCCGCTGAGGTCTGGCTGCGGCTGCTGGAGACGCTGCGGACCCAACGCCGGGCCCGGCCGCGGCAGTAGACCGCGCGGGCCGGGCCGAACGCCTCCCAGCGAACAGGCCCGTGCCCGATTTGTCGGGTACGTTGGTGACGGCGGCACATGCGGTTCGGCCGCCCGCGCCACGCGGGTCGCCCGCGTCCCCGGCGCTTCTGCCCGTGTTCCGGGCGTGTTCCGGCCGGGCCGGAGATCCTGTCACCCCGAGAAGACCGCCGGCCCCGTACGCCCAAGCGCCGCGGCGGGGACGCGCACCGCCGTGGTGTCCCACTGGATGCGATCGAAAGGAATGACGTCATGCCCTTCATCTCCATCAAGGACGGCGCCGAGATCTTCTACAAGGACTGGGGGTCGGGTCAGCCGGTCCTGTTCAGCCACGGCTGGCCGCTGACCGGCGACGCCTGGGACCCCCAGGCCCAGCTGGTGGCCGAGAACGGTTTCCGGGCCGTGGTGCACGACCGCCGCGGCCACGGGCGCTCCAGCCAGACCTGGGACGGCAACGACATGGACACCTACGCCGACGACCTGTCGGCGCTGATCGAGCAGCTGGACCTGCGCGACATCATCCTGGTCGGCCACTCCACCGGTGGCGGCGAGGTGACCCGCTACATCGGCCGGCACGGCACCGCCCGCGTCGCCAAGGTCGTTTTGCTCGGCGCGATCCCGCCGCTGATGCTCAAGACCCCCGCCAACCCCGAGGGGCTGCCGATCGAGGTCTTCGACCAGATCAGGGACGGTGTCGCCAACGACCGCTCCCAGTTCTACGAGGACCTCAGCGCCTCCTTCTACGGCGCCAACCGGCCCGGCTCGACCGTGACCCGGGGGACGCGGGACGCGTTCTGGCTGTGGTCGATGACGGTCGGGATCAAGGGCGCGTACGACTGCGTGAAGGCGTTCTCCGAGACCGACCTCACCGAGGATCTGGGCCGTTTCGACGTCCCGACCCTCATCGCGCACGGCGACGACGACCAGATCGTGCCCATCGTGGCGGCGGCGTACAAGTCGTCCAAGCTGGTCAAGGGCTCGACGCTGAAGGTGTACCCCGGCGCCCCGCACGGCCTGTCGATGGTGGCCCCGTACCGCGACGAGTTCAACGCGGACCTGCTGGCCTTCGCGCGGAGCTGACCGCAAAGGAGCGGACCGCACGGCCCCCGGCCCTTCGGGCCATCCGTCCCGGAACCGGCCGGATGGATGGCCCCCGGGCCGGGATCGGCCCGGTCCGCCGCGGACGGCTGAGCCGCCTCACGGACCGCACGCGCGCCGGAGGTCCATGAGGCGGCGAACGGGGATCAGGCGCCGAAGACCTGGAACTCGGAGAGCTGGGCGGCCGGCCAGCCGGTGTTGGCGGTGAAGGTCAGCCGGACGTACCGGGTGGTGACGGTGGCCGGCAGGGTGACGGTCGCGGTGTTGCCCGAGGCCGGGTCGAAGGTGTGGGCGGCGGACCCGAGCAGCTGCGAAAAGGACCCGCCGTCGGTGCTGCCCTGGACCGAGAGGGTCTGGGAGCGGGTGGCCCAGGCGGTGGCCGGCGGCAGGTTCAGCACCAGCCGCTTCACACCGAGCGCGGAGCCCAGGTCGACCTGGATCCACTGCGGGAAGGCGTTGTTGGCGGATTCCCAGTAGCTGTCGGTGTCGCCGTCGGTGGCGTTGCCGGAGCCGTAGACCTGGGTGTGGCTGCTCTCGGAGGTGGGGCGGTGCAGCGCCAGGTTGGTGGCCGGCGGCGGGGTGCCCGCGTCAGTGGTGGCGGTCACCCGGTTGGACGCCTGCGAGATGCCGCCGGCCGCGTCAAGGGCCTGGACGTCGTAGGTGTAGCCGGTGGACGGGTTCAGGCCGGTGACGGTGTAGGCGGTGGTGTTCGAGCCGGTGGTGCCGACGACGGTGGCGGTGGAGCCGGACACCGATCGGATCCGGTAGCCGGTGACGCCCACGTTGTCGGTCGAGGCGGTCCAGGCCAGCGTGACGGAGGTGCCGGTGTGGGCGGTGACGTGCAGGTTGCCGGGCGCCGTGGGTGGAGTGGTGTCGCCGCCGCCGGTGACGACGGGTGGGGTGGGCCGGGTCGCGGTCAGCGCGATCTGCCCCTTGAGCATCCGCCCGCCGTCACCGGTCAGCCGCAGGTAGTAGTCCGACGAGCACGCCGTACCGTCCTCGTCGAGCGCCAGGAACCCCGAATTCGTCGGAGTCCACGCCTGCGACTCCGCCGTCTTCGCGATCTGGTTCCCCTCGTTGAACTCGTCGAACATCGAGATATAGACCCCCTGCACCCCCGCGCGCACCACATTGTAGAACTGCCGCCACATGAAATCGCCGTGCGCACGCTGCCGCGCCGACACATCCCCCGGCAGCACACACGGCTGATAGTCGATCCCGTGCGCGTTGCAGTCCGCCTGATCCCCCACCGTGTACGTGTTGTACGCGTTGTCCGAATCACCGGCGTTCCCGATCGCACCCACCATCCACGGCGAGATCATGTTGAACGCGTGATACACGTCCGCATACCCCGAGCGGGTTCCCGCACCGCCGGTCCGCCACTCCCGCGGCACACCGCCGATCACATAGCACCCCTGCGCCTTGAACCAGTTGATCACGTCCAGGCACGCCGCCGTCGAAAACGGATGGTTGTCGTCGTTGAACCCGAACCCCCAGATGCACACCACCGGCTTCCCGTTCTGCACCGCGTAGGCGGGGGACGCCGTGTGGGCCTGCATCTTGTTCGTCCAGTCGGCCTTGATCTCCGACTGCATGTTCGACCACCCCGACACGTCGTACATGACGTAGAACTTCCGCCCGTGCGACTCCGCCGCACTGCGCACCTTCACCGCCATCGCATCCCGCGTCGGACCCTCACCCCCCGTCGGGTTGAACCGCTGCAACGCCGCCGTGTCGATACCGTTCTGCTGCAACCACAGGAAATGCGTGTCCACCGTCTGCTGGTCGTACGACGAGAACAACGTCGCTGGCTGCCCGTTCCCCAGACTCGCATAGCCGGTCTGATAACCGTGCGCGTACTCCCGCATGTCCGGCCAGCACTTGATACCCGTGTTCGACGGCGACGGCGTCTGACCCCAGTTCTGCGTCCAATGCCACCAGCCATTGATCGGAGCACCGTCACCGATACAGGCGAACCACCCCTGATAACCCACCGTCACCTTACCGACCACGTCACCGGGAGCACTGGCGGCGTTCGCGCTCCCGGCCGCGGCGGTCTCGGCGGCCCCGATCGATCCCGCGGCTCCCACCGCGACGGCGGCCTGCAGGAAGACCCGGCGTGTGACACCCATCTGGACGCTCCTCCGATCGGCTGTCAACTCCCGGCCCCGTGCGACCGGTCGGCAGTCGGCAGCGGTTGGGAAGTCTGGCGCGGGGGATCGTAATGACTGCGTTACCGGAGCGCAATAGTCCGCGCGCCAGGCGAAATTATTGACACAATGGCCGCAAGAACGCCTGTCCCGATGATTCGCCCTGGTCGGTCGGCATCGGGGATCCCGGTCGGACCGTGGCCCGGTCCGGTCCCGTGCCGCCGGGTCCGGTGGGCCGGCGGTACCGGAACAACGCCCGGAATCGGCGGGTCGGAACAGGTGGCACCGTCTGCCACCGGCCGCGCCGCCGATGACGGCGCGGCCGGTGCCGGCCGGACTCAGCGGCCTTGCAGCGCCCTGACGTTGTCACCGAAGGTCCAGTTCTTGGAGCCGTCCCAGTTGAGCGACCACGTCATCAGGCCCTTGAGCCCGTTGTCGTACGTCCGCCATGCCTGCGAGACCAGGCCGGTGGACATGTAGCCGCCGCCCGCGCCGGACTGGGCCGGCAGCCCCGGGACCTGCTTGTCGTAGGGGACCTTGACGGTGGTGCCCTGGACGACCAGGCCCGCGTTGAGGCAGTTGGTCTGCGCGGTGAAGCCGGCCAGCGTGCCGGCCTGGTAGGAGTCGCCGGAGCAGCCGTACATGCTGCCGTTGTAGTACTGCATGTTCAGCCACCACAGCCGGCCGTTGTCCGCGTACTTCTTCACGATCGGCAGGTAGGCGCCCCAGATGGAGCCGTAGGTGATGCTGCCGCCGGTGACGTAGGCCGTCTCGGGCGCCATGGTCAGGCCGAAGCCCGCGGGCATCCGGGCGAGTACGCCGTCGATGATGCGGACCAGGTTGGCCTGCGAGGTGGACAGGGTGTTGATGTTGCCGCTGCCGACCAGGCCGGTCTCGATGTCGATGTCGATACCGTCGAAGTTGTACTTCTGCAGGATCGGCACGACGGTGGCCACGAAGCGGTCGGCGACGGCGCTGGAGCTGAGGTCGATGCCGGCCGCGGCGCCGCCGATGGACATCAGGACGGTCGCGCCGGCCGCCTTGGCCTGGCACATCTCGGCGGGGGTCGCCACCTTCACCCCGGTGTCCATGCCGTCCTCCCAGAGCACCGTGCCGTCGGAGCGGATCACCGGGAAGGCCGCGTTGATCACGTTGTAGCCGTGTGCGGCGATCCGGCCGTCGGTGACGGGGATCCAGCCGAGCCCGGGGTGAACGCCGTTGGCGGCGCCGTCCCAGTTCTCCCAGTAGCCCTGGAGGACCTTGCCCGCCGGCCTCGGCTTGGTGGCGCAGGTGTCCGCGGTCACCGCCGCGTGGGCCGCCGCGGCGACCGGGATCTGTGCGAGGAAGGCCATCGCCAGGCCGACGCCCAGCAGTCGTAACCTCCGACCGGTCATGCTGTGCTCCCTTGTCGTCGTGGGTCCGTGACCACGAGTTGACAGAAGCCGCCCGAGGGAGCGTAGGAGTGGTCTCGACCACGCGTCAATAGGTCTGGACCATGCCCGGCCCGCCCGTCGGTCCCCTGGGGATTCTCCGGGGGAGGCGCGGCGGGCGGGCCGGGGCGGGCTCAGACGGTGGTGACGAAACCGCCGTCCACGGTGAAGCCTGCACCGATGACGTTGGCGGTCCGGTCGCCCGCCAGGAACAGCACCGGCTCCGCCACCTCCGCCGGACGGGTGAACCGGCCGCCGACGGTGCCCGCCGCCGCCCGGGCGCGTACGTCGGCGGCGGTCGAGCCGTTCGCTGCGGCCGCGGTCGCGGCGAGCCCGTCCGCGGCGAGCCACAGGTCGGTCTCGACCGGCCCCGGGCTGACGCCGTTGACGCGCACCCCGCGCCCGCCGAACTCCTTCGACAGCGACGTGGAGAAGCTTCGGATGCGGCGCGGTCACCGCCCCGCCCCCAGCATCGGGGCGGGCCCCCGCCGCATCCGAGATCGGACATCGTGATCGCCGGCGGTGGCCGGCGGCGCGGGCGTCAGCCGCACGCGGCGCGGTGTCGCGGCCCGAAACCGGCCCCGGCACGTCCGGCCGGCGCCCGCGCCGGCCGGGACTGCGGGTGGGCGCCGGCCGGGACTGCGGGTGGGCGCCGGCCGTGCCTACGATGGGACAAAAGTGCCCTCGGGCACCGACACACCGCGCGAAATGGGGTACGCATGCCGGGGACAGAACCCGGCGGCGCGACACGGACCGTGATCGTGACCGTTGACGACGACCCAGCCGTCTCGCGGGCGGTGGCGCGCGACCTGCGCCGCCGGTACGGCGAGCGGCACCGGATCGTCCGCGCGGAGTCCGGCGAGTCCGCGCTCGGCGCACTGCGCGAGATGCGGCTGCGCGGCGACCGCGTCGCGGTGGTCATGGCCGACTTCCGGATGCCGGCGATGAACGGCATCGAGTTCCTGGAGCAGGCGATGGACGTCTACCCGGCGGCGCGCCGGGTGCTGCTGACCGCGTACGCCGACACCACCGCCGCCATCGACGCGATCAACGTGGTCGACCTGGACCACTACCTGCTCAAGCCCTGGGACCCGCCGGAGGAGAAGCTGTACCCGGTGGTGGACGAGCTGCTGGACACCTGGCAGGCCAGCGACCGCCGGCCGGTGCCGGAGACCAAGGTGGTCGGTCACCGCTGGTCGGCGCGCTCCTCGGAGGTCCGGGACTTCCTGGCCCGCAACCAGGTGCCGTACCGCTGGTACGCCAGCGACGAGCCGGAGGGCCAGGGGCTGCTCGCGGCGGCGGAGGAGGACGGGCTGCGGCTGCCGCTGGTGATCACCCGGGACGGCGCCGTGCTGGTGGAGCCGTCCGACCAGGACCTGGCGGCCGGCGCCGGGCTCGCCACCACCCCCTCGGCCCGGTTCTACGACCTGGTGGTCATCGGCGGCGGCCCGGCCGGGCTCGGCGCGGCGGTCTACGGGGCCTCCGAGGGCCTGCGGACGGTACTGGCCGAGCGCACGGCGACCGGCGGACAGGCCGGGCGGAGCTCCCGGATCGAGAACTACCTGGGTTTCCCCGACGGCGTGTCGGGGGTGCAGCTGACCGACCGGGCACACCGGCAGGCGTCCAGGTTCGGCGCCGAGATCCTGACCGCGTGCGAGGTCACCGCGCTGGAGGTCAACGGCTCCTCCCGGACGGTGCGGTTCTCCGACGGCACCGCCGCGTCGGCGCACACCGTCATCCTGGCCACCGGCGTGTCGTACCGGCAGCTCGACGCGCCCGGCGTGCAGGAGCTGACCGGGCGCGGGGTGTTCTACGGCTCCGCGCTGACCGAGGCGGCCGGCTGCCAGGGGCAGGACGTGTACATCGTCGGCGGCGCCAACTCCGCCGGGCAGGCGGCCGTCTACCTGGCCAGGGGCACCAAGTCGGTGACGCTCCTGGTGCGCGGCCCGTCGCTGACCGCCTCCATGTCGCACTACCTGATCCAGCAGATCGAGGCGACCCCCGGCGTCTCGGTCCGTACCGGCACCGAGGTGGTCGGCGCACACGGCACCGAGCACCTGGAGCGGATAACCCTGCGCGACACCGCCACCGGGCAGACCGAACCGGTCGACGCCCAGTACCTGTTCGTGTTCATCGGCGCCGCGCCGCGCACCGACTGGCTGGACGGGGTGGTGCGCCGCGACGGGCACGGCTTCGTCATCACCGGACCCGACCTGGCCGCGGCCGGGAAGCTCCCCGCCGACTGGCCGCTCGACCGGCCGCCGTACCACCTGGAGACCAGCGTTCCCGGGGTGTTCGTAGCCGGCGACGCTCGGGCGGAGTCCGCCAAGCGGGTCGCCTCGGCGGTCGGCGAGGGCGCGATGGCCGTCATGCTCGTCCATCGATACCTGGAGCGGCTGTGAACGTGCGGAAGAGCCCGTGCAGCGTGCCCGAACTGCGGTCGCTGTTCCTCTTCGAGAAGCTGACCGAGGAGCAGCTGGAGTGGCTGTGCCGGGAGGGCGGCGTGGAGTCGTTCGAGGCCGGCCCGGTCTACGCCGAGGGCGATCCCGCGACCTGCTTCTACGTTCTCCTGGAAGGCACGGTGGTGATGTCGCGCCGGGTCGGCGCCGACGACGTGGAGGTGTCCAGGACGGCGCAGACCGGCGTGTACGCCGGGGCGTTCCAGGCGTACCTGGGCGACCGGGTGCCGCAGGTCTACAACCAGTCGCTGCGGACCACCGTGCCCTCGCGCTTCTACGTGCTGTCGGCCGACCGGTTCGCGCGGATGATGCAGGACTGGTTCCCGATGGCCGTGCACATGCTGGAGGGGCTGTTCCTCGGCGCCCGCAACACCCAGCAGGCCGTCGACCGGCGCGAACGGCTGCTGGCGCTGGGCTCGCTGTCGGCCGGGCTGACCCATGAGCTGAACAACCCCGCGGCGGCGGCCCAGCGGGCGACCGCGAGGCTGCGGGAGCGGGTGGCCGGTATGCGGCACAAGCTGGGCGCCCTCGCCGGCGACCCCGGCCGGCGGGCCGCCATCGCCTCGCTGGTCGAGCTCCAGGAGCGCGCGGTCGAGCAGGCCGCCAAGGCCGCCCATGCGACACCGCTCGGCCCGGTGGAGACCTCGGACCGCGAGGACGAGGTCGCCGACTGGCTGGAGGACCGCGGGATGGCCGGCGGCTGGGACCTGGCCGCGACCTTCGTCCAGGCCGGCCTGGACACCGACTGGTTGGAGCAGGTCGCGGAGGCGACCGGCCCCGCCGCCTTGGACGGGGCACTGCGATGGCTGAACTACACCGTGGAGACCGAGCTGTTGATGAACGAGATCCAGGAGTCCACCACCCGTATCTCGTCACTGGTCGGCGCCGCTCGGCAGTACTCGCAGCTGGACCGGGCGCCGTACCAGGTGGTGGACGTGCACGAACTCCTGGACAGCACCCTGCAGATGCTCGCCGGGAAGATCGGTCCGGCGGTGCGGGTGGTCCGGGAGTTCGACCGTGCGCTGCCCAGGATCCCGGCGTTCCCGGGTGAGTTGAACCAGGTCTGGACGAACCTGATCGACAACGCGGTCTCCGCGATGGACCGTACCGGCACGCTCACCGTACGTACCGCGCCGGATCGCGACCATCTGCTGGTCGAGTTCCGCGACACCGGTCCCGGGGTGCCCGAGGAGATCCGGGAGCGGGTCTTCGAACCGTTCTTCACCACCAAGCCGGTGGGCGAGGGCACCGGTCTCGGCCTCGACATCTCCTGGCGCATCGTCGTCAACAAGCACCACGGGGACCTCCAGTTGGAGTCGGTGCCCGGCGACACCCGGTTCCGGGTGCGGCTGCCGCTCACCGCACCGTCCTCGGAGCCGGAGACCGATCCGGTGTCATCAGCGAAGGAGGAGCCGGCATGACCGCGATCCAGGGAATCGACCCGTCCGTCCAGCCGGGCGGGTCCGGCTGCGCCGAGTGCGAGGCCGCCGCGGGCTGGTGGCTGCACCTGCGGCGGTGCGCGCAGTGCGGGCACATCGGCTGTTGCGACAGTTCGCCGTCGCAGCACGCGAGCGCGCACGCCGCGAGCAGCGGGCACCCGGTCGTCCGCAGCTTCGAGCCGGGCGAGGAGTGGTTCTGGAACTACCGCACGGAGAGCTACGTGGCGGACGGGCCGGAGTTGAGCCCGCCGGTGAGCCGGCCCGCCGAGCAGTCGGTACCGGGACCCGCGGAGCGGGTGCCGGCCGACTGGCGCGACCTGCTGAACTGACCGCGGGGACCACGGCCGGCCGCCACCGGCCGCCAGGACCGTCGTGGGAGCCCGGCCGGGCTCCCACGACGGTCCCCGTACGACCGGGCCTCCCCCGTACGCCCGCCGCCGATGGCGCGGTGCCCGCGGCGGAGGTGTTATGTGACGAGACGTGCCTCCGAACGGATGCACGGTGACCGAGAGGGTGTGCTCACCCTTGAAGTTCCGGCATAGGGAGACGCTCCACATGTCACCTGAATCCCCTTCCGCACGCGACGACGGCATTCCGCGTGACGACGGCGTCCCTCCGCCCGAGGAGCTCCGCGCCGAGCCCGCCCGCACCCTGCTGTGGACCGCGGCGACCGCCCGGCCGCTGGACGAGGTGGCGGCGCTGGTGAACCTGCTCAGGAAGCACGGCGGCGCTCCGCCGGGGCCGGCCGACGAGGCCCTGCGCGCGGCTGCGGTGTCCCGCCCGCTGGACGAGGTGCGCCGGCTGGTGGCCCTCCTCGACGCGTCCCCGGACACGGGCGGGGACGCGCGGACGGCGCTGCGCGCGGCGGCGGTCGGCCGGCCCGTGGAGGACGTGGCCGATCTGGTGCACATCCTCGGCGCGGAGGCGGGAACGGAGGACGAGCGGGACCGCCCGGCCGCCGGGGCCGGGACGGTCGCGGCGGAGGCGGTGGCGGTGGCGGTGACGGAGGCGGTGGCGGATCGCGGCGAAACCGGGGCCGGCACGGCCGATGACGAGGTGGAGGCGGTCCTGGCCGAGACCGCGCCCATCAGGATCCGGGCGGCGCCGGTCGGCGCCGAGGCCGACGGTCTCGCCGTCACGGCGGAGGCGTTCAACACTCGGGAGCCGGCCGGCGCCGCTCAGGAGGCGCGGATCCGGCAGACCCCGGTCCGCGAAGCCCCCGTCGGGGGAAGCGCCCCGGTGGAACGGGAGGCCGCGGCCGAGGACGGCGCGGCGGCGGCGGATCGCCCGGCCGCGGGAACGGACACGGACACGGCGGCGAGTACCGGTAGGGGTGCAGGCGCGGCCGCCGCGGCGGCCGCGCGCGCGGAGCCCCGGGCACCGCGTACCGCGGCCCGCAGGGATCCGCTGCCCCGGCGGGGGACAGCCCCGACCGGCTTCGCGCCGCTGAGGAGCACGGCGGGCCCGCGCGCCCCGCGCGCCGTCCCGCCGGCCCGGCGGTCCCCGCTGCGCTGGCCTGCGGCGGCGGCCCTGCTGGTGCTCGGCTCGATCCATTTGCCGACGGGCTTCTCCGGCCTGCGCGGCGGGGCGTACGCGGACGGCGTGGCCGTCGTCCTGGCCGTGGTCTGCCTGATGCTGATGGTGCTGCTGGCCGTGCAGGACACGGTGTGGACCTGGGTGTCGACGGCGGCCGTCGGCGCCGGGGTGGTGGTGGCCCATGTGGTGGCCGCGGCCGCCGGCGGCACCGATCTGCTGCGCGACAGCGTGGGCGACTCCCTCGCGTGGGCCACCACCGCGGTGGTCTGCGGACTGCTGGTCGCCGGCCTGGCCGGCGTCGCGCTGCTGCGGCGGCAGCAACCGCGCCGCGCGTACGGGCCGGGCCCTGTCGGGGAGGCGGGCGGACCCGGCTCCGGCAGGCGCAGTCAGCGCCCGATGGCGTCGCGGGCCTTGTCGATCATGGCCGCGAACGGACCGGTCATCCTGACCGCGGTCGGGTTGCCGGCGGCCATGGGGTGCGGGTGGGTGGGGGCGAGGTGCTCGGCCTTGCGCAGGCGGTCGCCCATGGTGCCGCGCTGCGCCACCGTACGCTGGGCGACGATCGCCGGGAACTCCTCCTGCTCCTCGTGGTCGGCGTGCGCGCTGACCGCCTGTTCGAACTCGGCGACGGCCCGCAGGAATTCGGGGTCGGCGACGTCCATGCCCTCCAGCTTCCTGAGGACCTCGCCCGCCTCCTTCTCCTCCTGGTTGCGGGCGTCGGCCTCCGCCTCGCCGGCCGTCTTCTCGGCCACCGGCCGTACGACCAGCTCCTCGGCCGCCTCGTGCACGGCCAGCAGCGCCCGCAGTTCGTCGAACGACCGCTTCCTGTCGCCGGCGTCCGCGCCGGCGATCTCCGCGAACAGGCCCCGTATCCGCGCGTGCTGCTCCAGCAGCAGCGCGACCACGTCGCCGTTCGGCAGCATCGCGGCGGCTTCCCGCTCGGCTTCGGCTGAACTCATCGCTGGCTCCTTCGGTCGTCCGGCAGTTCGTCTCCCCCACTCAGGTGACCGGAGTGGGCGGAGGGAAACCGGTGAAGTACGGGGCGCCCGTTTTCCGGACTGTGCGAAAGGCGGCGTGCCCGGGGCCCGGGAGCGGCATACTTCCGGTCACCGCCACCTGCCGGCGGAACCGGGAACCGCGGCTTCCAGACGAGGAGTTGTCGATGGACGAGCGGGACGAGCTGCACCTGGAAGTCGTCGCCGCACGGTCCGGGCGGGGGCCGGCGACCTGGGGCCAGCAGGCGATCTGGGACGCCGTGTCGGTCCTCGGGGACGACGCGCCCCGCTACAACGTGTCGGTCGGCTTCCAGCTGCCCGCCGCCCGGCCGCTTGCGGCCGTACTGGAGGCGCTGACCCACGCGGCGCAGCTGCACGAGTCGCTGCGGACCCGCTTGCAGCCGGACGAGGCGGGCGGGTTGGCGCAGATCCTGGACGCGACGGGCGGCATCCCGGTGACGGTGCGGCGCTGCGCGCGGGAGGAGACCGAGCGGGTGGGCGGGGAACTGCTCGCCGAACTGGCCGCGTCGCCCTTCGACTGCGCCGTCCGGTGGCCGATCCGGGTCGGCCTGGTGGAGGCGGACGGGCTGGTGCGCCACTACGGGATGGCGCTGTCGCACACGGCGGCCGACGGCGGCGGTCTGCGGCGGCTCGCCCGGGACATGGTGATGCTGCTGGAGGGCGTGTCACCACGGCGGCTGCGGGAGATGTTCCCGGCGACGCAGCCTCTGGACCAGGCCGCCTACCAGTGCTCCGAGCGCGGGCGCAAGCGCGACGCCGCCTCCCGGAAGTACTGGCGCACCAAGCTCAGCGAGGGCCCGAGGGCGCTGTTCCCGGTGCGCGGCGGGCGGACGCCGGACGCGCTGTTCCCCAACGCGGTGCTGCGCTCGCCGGCGCTGCTGCGAGCGGTGGACCATGTGGCGGCGGTCCACGGGGTGAGCGGGTCGTCGGTGGTGCTGGCCGCGGCGGCGCGACAGGTATCCCGGCTGAGCCGGGCGCCCGAGCCGCTCCTGCAAGTGGTCGTCAACAACCGTTTCCTGCCCGGGATGTCACAGACGATCACCACGCTCGCGCAGGAGGGGCTGTTTCACTTGCGCACGGCGGACGAGGACTTCGGGGCGCTGGTGCGGCGGGTGCACGCGGGCGCGCTCGGCGCGTACCGGTACGCCTCCTACGACAAGCGGCTGCTGGACCGGGACATCGCCGAGCTGCGCGGGCGGCTGCCCGACCTGGCCGACCATTCGTGCTTCCTCAACGACACCCGGGAGCCGGAGTTGTTCCGGCCGTCGGCCGAGGACACCGAGCCGCCGCCGCTCGCCTCAGCCCGTGAACTGACCACGCTGGACTGGCCGGTGGAGTTCCCGCCGCGCAAGAACCTCAGTTTCGCGATGGACGTGGTGGATGTGCCGGGGGCGGTGGAGCTGGCGATGACGGCTGACAGCGCGCTGATTCCCCGGTCGGACATGGCGTCCTTCCTGCGCGGCATCGAGGACGCGGTGGTCGAGGACGCGCTGGCCACGGGGTGCGTCTGATCAGCGGGCGCCGGCCGGGGCGCAGGTCCACATCCGCGGCAGCGGGCGCGGCGGCAGGTCCCCGGTCACGGCGACGGCGGCCAGCAGGCCCGGGGCCGGGCCCGGGACGGCACCGGCCCGGCAGCGGCCGAGCGGCCCGTCCATGATCCCGGCCGGGCCGGGCGGGACCGGGACGCCCAGTCCCTCCGTCAGCCTGCCGCCGAACGCCTTGACGTACGCCTCCTTGTACGTCCACAGGCGGGTGTAGGCCTCCGCGGGCGAGCGGGCCTGCGCCACCGACCGCGCCTCCGCCGCGGGGAAGTAGCGGCGGGCCAGCCGCAGTGCCGCGTCCGCGGACACCAGGTGCTGCACGTCGACGCCGACACCGGCCGGCGGGCCGGCGGGCAGCAGTGCGAGCAGCGCCCAGTCACCGCTGGCGCTGAGGTTCCAGTCCAGGTCGGCGCCCGGCCCGGTCAGCCGCGGTTTGCCGTGCGGGCCCGCCGTGCGGCGCAGGTCGCGGGCGGCGGGGCCGGCACGGTCGGCGAGGATGCGGCGGGTCGCGGCGTGCGCCACCCCGTAGCGGGGGTCGCCGGCCGCGCGCCGGCCCTCCTCGGCGTCGAGGTCCGCGCGCAGGGCGTCCATGACCCGGTGCGGCTGCCGCAGCGGTATCGCCCACACCTCGACGTCACGCCGCCCGTCGGCGCCCGCGGCCCTGGTCATCCGCCCCGGACCCGGGCGAGGTCGAGGTGGCCGAGCAGCACGTCGTACTCGGCCATGAACACCTCGCGGCCCTCCTGCCGGATCCGCGGCAGGGTGTCCGCGAGCAGCGTCCACAGTCCGGTGTACGGGTTCCCCGGCCGGGCCCGCAGTGTCCGCGTGCCGGGTGGCGGGTCCAGCGCGGCGAGCCCGGGACCGAGCAGCAGCAGCGGCTCCGCTCCGGGCGCCGATGGCGGCAGCGCCGCCACGACCCGCTCGTACGCCTCCGGCGCAGTCAGCCGTACACCACCGGCCGGCAGCGACACCGCGAGGTCCGCGTCGCGCTCCCACAGCAGGCCCACCGCCGCGGCGCGGTCGGCCACGGGAGTGCCGTCGGGCGGTACGTACGGCAGCCCGGAAGCCTCCACGACCAGGACGAGGGCGCGCCGGAAGGCTCCCCCGCCGAGGTAGGAGGCGACCAGCCGCAGGGCGCTGAAGGCGCCGGCGGTGCCCTGTTCGCAGAGCGCGAAGGCGAAGGGCCGGCCGGGGCAGTAGGTGCTCAGGTGCACCGAGGCGGCCCGTCCCGGCTGGACGTCGGGGGACGCGAAGACCTCGATCAGCAGGTCCACCGGGCGGTCCGGCGCGACGAGCGCGGTGATCACCGCCTCCCCCATCTCGGCGTAGGACTGCCCGGAGCCGGCGGTGATCCGCCGCTCGTCCGGCGGCAGGCCGTAGGGGCGGACCAGGTCGCCGACGAAGGTCCGCAGGTCGGGGTCGAGCGCGGTCGGCGAGTCGGCGGTGAAGACGAGGCCTACCGCGCCGGCCAGCCGCAGGCCCGCCGGTGCCGCCCGTGCGGCGGGTACGGCGAGCGCCGCTGCGGCCGGTTCCGGCGCGGTGACGATGCGCGGCAACGGCTCAGTCCTCGTCCACGACGTGCGCGGCGACGAAGGCGGCCAGCGTGGCCACGTTGCCGAGGTCCTCGGGGGTGATGGTCTCGACGTCGATCTGGATGTCGAGGTGGTCCTCCAGCTCCAGGATCAGTTCGAGCGTCTTGCCGGAGGTCAGGCCGAGGTCCTCCATCAGCCCGGCGTCCAGCGCAACGGGTTGCGCTCCCTCCTGGTTGAGGACGCGCGGCAGCAGCAGCACGATGGCCTGTTCGACGTCGGCCCGCAGGCCGCCGGGCGTGTCGAGGTCGGTGGCGACGTCGGTGGAGGGGTCGGTCATGGTCCGTGTTCCCGTCTGGGGGACCCGCCGGGCACACGGCCGTGGCGGGTGGTGGACAGCGGTGGGTGGGGCGGTGGTGGGTGGGGCGGATCAGTGCTGGAGCACCATCGCGGCGAAGGTGGCGCCGAGCCCGGCGGCGGCGACCAGGTAGCGGTCGCCCGGGCGCAGCAGTCCGCGGCCGGTGGCGGTGTGGAGGTTGAGAAGAAAGTCCGCCGCGAAGCTGTGGCCCACGGACGGGACGTTGTCCAGCAGCACCTTGTCCAGCGGGTAGTCGACGGTCCGGGCGATCCGGCGCCAGGAGATCTGGTTGACGTTGTGCGGCAGGAGCAGCGCCAGGGATTCCCAGCTCTCGCCGGCCTGTTCCAGCGCGGCCTCCAGCACGCCGATCAGGGCCTGCGGGTACGCGCGCTGGTAGCGGTCCAGCAGCTCCCGGTCCTCCGCGAGGCGTCCGTCGAACTCCCCGCGCAGGTCCACCGCATAGGACAGCACCCGGTCCCCCTCACCCTCGGCGCCCACCAGGCAGGCCGCCGCCGCTTCGCTGAACACGGCGGTCTCCGGCACCAGCCGGGCGTCCCGGGTGAAGGTCTTCTCCCCCGCGAGAATCAGCGCCAGCGCCTCCGGGTCGGGATCTGCCGCCAGCAGCCGACCGGCCACGTCCACGGCCAGCAGGGAGCCGGCGCAGGCGTGGTGGGTGACGGTGAACGCACGAGCGTGTTCGAGCCCCAGACGGCCGAGCAGTTCGTGCAGGGGGTTGACCGGGTACGGCACCCCGACCGGCATGCTGCGCGCGTGCAGCACGTACCGGACCAGGTGCTCGCGGCCGCGCAGTTCGGTCAGCGCCTCCGCCGCCTTGGCCAGCAGGTCCGTCAGATCGCCGGCCGGTTCGAAGCGAACCTGGTCGAGGCCGTGGAAACGGCGCAGCAACGTCCTTTGACGGGCCGTCAGCCCCAGCCGCTCGCCGACCTTTTCGATCGGTTCGACAACCGGTGGCAGATGGACTGCGACTGCCTTGAGTGCGGTCACCCGGGTTAGTATTCCGACACCCCGCGCTTCGCACAAGATTTCCTCGGGGGCGTCCGCGCCCCCGGCCGGTCCGGTGGAACAGCGGCCCCGCCCGGTGCACCCGGTCCTGGCCCCCGCTGCCCCCGCCGGACCTCCGGCTGCGGGCCGGGCGGTCCCGTACGCACCCATGGAGCCCTCGGTGACCGTTACCGCCCGTCCCCGCACGCTGCGGCTGCTGTTCGTCGTGCCGCCGCTGACCGGCCATCTGCATCCGGCGCTGGCGCTCGCCGCCGAGCTGTCCCGGCGCGGGCACCGGGTCGCGTGGGCCGGGCCCGAGCCGGTGCTGCGGCCGGTACTGGGCCCCGGGGCGCTGGTGCTGCCCACCGGGTCGCGGCTCTTCCGTGAGCAGGCGGCGGGCGGCGCGGCGGCGATCCGCTCGCTGTGGCGGGACTTCGTGGTGCCGTACACCCGTTTCACGCTGCCCGCCGTGCGGCGGGCAGTCGCCGAGTGGCGTCCTGACCTGGTGCTGGCGGACCAGCACAGTCCGGCCGGGGCGCTGGCCGCGCAGCGGGAGGGCGTGGCGTGGGCGGGTTTCGCGCCGTCGTCGATGGAGCTGGGCCGGCCGCCGCTGGCGGATCCCGAACTGGTGCACTGGCAGGAGGAGTTGCTGCACGACCTGTGGCGGCGGGCCGGGCTGGACGAGGCCGGGTACACCGACCCGCGGTTCTCGCCGCGGCTGATCCTGGCCGCGACGGCTCCGGAGCTGCTCGGTGTGCTGCCGCCCGGTGCCCGGGAGCCCGCGATGACCGCCGGGGAGCCGCTGCCGGCCCAGTGCGTCGCGGTGGGGCCGTTGCTGACGGACCGGCCTAACCGGCCGGCCGCCGCGGACTTCCCGTGGGATCGGCTGCGGGAGGACCGCCGGCGGGTCCTGGTGACAATGGGCACGCTGTCCGCCACGGTGGCCGAGGACTTCCTGCTGCGGACGGCGAAGGCGCTGGACGGGGCGGCGGACCGGGTGCAGGCGGTGGTGGCCGCGCCGCCCTCGGTGCTGGAGAGGCTGCCGGACGGCGTGCTCGGGCTGCCGGAGGTGCCGGTGCTCGAACTGCTGCGGCGCGGGGCGGTGGAGGCGGTGCTGTGCCACGGCGGTATGAACACCGTCTGCGAGGCGCTGGCGTACGGGGTGCCGCTGGTGCTGGCGCCGATCCGGCACGACCAGCCGATCACGGCGGCCCGGGTGGGGGCGCTCGGGGCGGGGGTCGTGGTGGACTTCGCCACGGCGGAACCGCGGGGCATCCGGGAGGCGCTGCTGACCGTGCTGGACGACCCCGGGCCGCGGGCCGCGGCCCGGCGGATCGCGGACCGGTTCACCGCTCTGGGCGGCGCACCGCGGGCGGCCGACCTGCTGGAGGAGTGCGCCGGCTGAGCCCGCATCGGGCGCCGGACCGACGGCCGCGCGCCCGGCGGCAATTCATGGTCCAGACCATTGTCCCGGCGGTCCGGCGTCCCCTATCGTGTCGCACGGCCGCGCGGGCCGCTGTCCCGCGCGGCCGTGACGGGACGTCAGTTTCCCGCTCCCGTCGTCATGTCCTGTGCGGCCGGGGCGCGTTCGACCCCGGTCCCGGGCGCGCTCCCGTACCGCGGCACGCGCCGTCCCACCTCCACTCCGCCATGTCCGAGAAGGACTCCACGACCGGGAGACGCGGTTGATCGTCACCAAGGCGCTGCGCAAGTCCTTCCCGTCCCGCGGCAGGCGCGCCGAGCCGGTGGACGCCGTCCGCGGCATCGACCTGACGGTCGGCCGGGGCGAGATCTTCGGTGTCCTCGGGCCCAACGGCGCGGGCAAGACCACCACCTTGCGCATGCTCGCCACCCTCGTACGGCCCGACGGCGGGGAGGCGACCGTCGCGGGCGCCGATCTGCGGGCCGAGGCCGCCGAGGTACGCAGGCGCATCGGCTACGTGGCCCAGGGCGGCGGCACCGCCGACGCGGTCAGCGCCCGCGAGGAACTCGTCCTGCAGGCCCGGATGTACGGCGTCGCGAAGGCCGAGGCGAAGGCGCGGGCCCAGGAGGCGATCGATGCCTTCGACCTGGGCGGGTTCGCCGACCGGCACTGCCGTACGTACTCCGGCGGGCAGCGGCGGCGGCTGGACCTGGCGCTCGGTGTCATCCACCGGCCGCGGCTGCTGTTCCTGGACGAGCCGACGGTCGGCCTGGACCCGCAGAGCAGGTCCCAGGTGTGGGCGGAGGTGCGCAGGCTGCGCGAGCGGGGCATGACGGTGCTGCTCACCACCCACTACCTGGACGAGGCGGACAGCCTCTGCGACCGGATCGGCATCGTGGACCGCGGCACGGTCGTCGCCGAGGGCACGCCCGAGCAGCTGAAGAAGGAGATCGCCGGCGACGCGGTGCTGCTCTCGGTGCGGCCGCAGGAGTCCGCGGCGGCGCACCGGTCGCTGAGCGGCCTGGACTGGGTCAGCGGCGTGGAGGCGGTGGCCGGCGAGGACGACGACGCCGGCGGAGCGGCCGGGCTGCGGCTGTACGTGGACAGCGCCGCCGCCGCGCTCCCCCGGCTGATGCGGGTCCTGCAGGAGGCGGGCGTCGAGCCGCTGCTGGTTCAGCTGCGCCGGCCGAGCCTGGACGACGTCTTCCTGGCCAGGACCGGCCGGGCGCTCGACCAGGCGTGACCCCCTTCCTCCCGCCCGACTTCCCTGCGAGGCCCACTGTGAAGCTGCTGCGCGACACCTGGCTGGTCTTCCAGCGGCAGGTGCTGCTGATGTTCCGCACCCCGGTCTGGATCGCGGTCGGCATCCTGCAACCGGTCTGCTACCTGCTGCTCTTCGCACCGCTGCTGAAGGCGGCGCTGGCCTCCTCCGGCGCGGTCGGCTACGCCGACGCGTACCGGATCTACGTACCCGGCCTGCTCAGCGCGCTCGCCCTGATGGGCGGCCTGTTCACCGGTTTCGCGCTGCTCGGCGAGTTGCGGGCGGGCATCGTGGAGCGCTCCCGGGTGACCCCGGTGAGCCGGGTGGCGCTGCTGCTGGGCCGGGCGCTGCGCGAGGTCGTCTCGCTGCTGATCCAGGCCGCCATCGTGACCGTCCTGGCGCTGCCGTTCGGGCTGTCGGTGCGCCCGCTCGACCTGCTGCTGGCCTTCCTGCTGCTGGGCCTGATCGCGCTGATGGCCTCCAGCGTCTCCTACGGCCTGGCGCTGCTGGTGCCCAGTGACGCGGCGCTGGGGCCGGTGGTCAACACCATCGCCCAGCCGCTCGCGCTGCTGTCGGGCACGCTGCTGCCGATCGCCCTGGCGCCGCGCTGGCTGCGCTCGGCCGCCGGCTGGAACCCCTGCTACTGGGCGGTGGAGGGCATGCGTTCGCTCTTCGCGGGCGATGTGGGCGCCCCGGCCGTGTGGCGGGCGCTGGTGCTGATGGCCGCGCTCACGGCGGTAGCGGTGGCCTGGTCGGCGCGGCTGTTCGCCCAGCGCATCCGCTGACCGCCGGTTCCGCCCGCCGGTCCAGTTTGCTGGTTCAGTTTGCCGGGGCCGGCTCCCGGTCGGCCTCGGCCGCGGCGAAGGCCGCCAGCCGCCGTACGCCGTCGCGGATCCGGTCCGGCGTCAGGTAGCTGCACGACAGCCGCAGCAGCCGCTCTCCGCCGCCGGCCGGGTAGAAGCCCGCCATCGGGGTCCACAGCACGCCGTGCTCGCGGGCGCAGCGTTCCATGGCCGGCTCGTCGGCGGTGAAGGGGACGGAGACGACGACGAAGAAGCCGCCCTCCGGCAGGTTCCAGCAGACGCCGTGACGCTCCCGGCCGGCCGGCGGGAAGGCGGCGGCCAGCTCGGCCAGCAGGGTGCGGAGGTTGTCGGCGTAGAAGGCGCCGACGGCCTTGTTGGCGTCCCGCAGCCGCAGTCCGGCTTGCAGCAGCATGCCGCCGACGACCGCCTGGCCGAGGGCCGAGGTGTTGACCGTCGTCATGGACTTGAGCTTGGCGAGCTCGTCCGCGAGCAGGGTGGTGCCGGCCGGTCCCGCCACCCGCTGGTCGGCGATGACGTAGCCGATACGGGCGCCGGGGAAGCAGGTCTTGGCGTAGGAGCCGATGTGGATCACCCGGTGGGCGGTGTCCAGCGCCTTGAGGGTGGGGCGGGAGCGGCCGTCGAGGGCGAAGAAGCCGTACGGGTCGTCCTCGATGAGCAGCAGGCCGGTCTCGGCGGCGACGTCGAGCAGCCGCCGGCGGGCCGGCACGGGCAGGCTGGCGCCGGAGGGGTTGGCGAAGTCGGGGACGAGGTAGCAGGCCCGGGGGCGGCGTCCGGCGGCCCGCTGCTCGCGCACGGCGGCCGCCACCGCCTCCGGGTCGAGGCCGCCGCCGGGTGCCTCGGGCACCGGCACGACGGTGACGCCGAGCAGCCGGGCGGCGCCGGTGATGCCCACGTAGCAGGGTGAGGCGACCAGCAGCACGTCCCGCGGATCCGCGCACAGGGCCCGCAGCACCAGCAGCATCGCCTCCTGCGCGCCCGCGGTGACCACGATCGCCTCGGGGTCCGCCGTGATGCCCTCGTCGGCCTGGAGCTGACCGGCGACGAGGGTGTTGATGAAGCCCTTGGTACGGCCGTACTGGAAGATGCGCTCGCGGACGGCGGCCGGGCCCAGGCCCTCCTCCTCCCGCAGATGGGTGAGGTAGGTGTTGAGCGCGGTCGTCACGTCAGCCGGTTCGAACAGGCCCTCGTACGGGCGGCCGGGGGCGAAGGAGACGGCGTCCGGGTAGCGGAGGGTGACCTCGTTGAGGAAGGTCATCTGGTCCAGCAGCGGGTCGGCCAGCGAGCCGTGCAGGTCCTCCAGGAGGAGGGTGGCGGGTTCGGCCGCCCGGGGTGTCGTCGTCAACGCGTCGGCCTTTCCTGAAAGACGCCCGCGGGGGCGAACGCGTCCCGCAGCCGGCCGGCCGCCAGCTGCTGGGCGGCGCGGGCGTCGTCGATGGTGCCGGTCATGGTGAAGAAGCCGTGGGCCATGCCGGGGAAGCGGTGCAGCGCGACGGGGACGCCGGCCTCCCGCAGCCGTTCGGCGTACGCCTCGCCCTCGTCCCGCAGCGGGTCGTACTCCGCGGTGATCACGGTCGCGGGCGGCAGCCCGGCGAGGTCCGCGGCGCGCAGCGGAGCCGCCAGCGGGTCGGCGGCGTCCCGCGGCGCGGCCAGGTAGTGCGACCAGTACCAGGCCACCGAGCGGCGGTTGAACAGCAGCGGGTCCTCGGTGTCGAGCGGGCCGGGGTTGGGCCGGTGGTCGGTGTTCGGATACACCAGCAGCTGGTGCCGCAGCGGCGGCCGGCGCTCCTCGCGCCAGAGCAGGGTGACCGCCGCGGCCAGGTTGCCGCCGGCGCTGTCGCCGCCCACCGCGAGGCGTTCCCCGTCGGTCTCCAGCGCGTCGGCGTGCTCGCTCAGCCAGCGCAGTGCGGCGTGGGAGTCGTGGACGGCGGCCGGGAAGGGGTGCTCGGGGGCGAGGCGGTAGCCGACGACGGCGACCGCGCAGCCGGCGGCGTTGGCCAGGGCGCGGGCGACGGTGTCGGCGGTGTCCGGGGAGCCCAGGGTCCAGCCGCCGCCGTAGAGGTACAGCAGGACGGGCAGGCCGGGTTCGGTGGCGGGGCGGTACAGGCGCAGGCGCAGCGGCCCGCCGGGGCCGGGGATGGTGGTCTCGTCCAGCCGGGCGACGGGTTCGGGGGCGCCGCCGGCCGCGCGGAGGGCGGCGAGGTCGTCGGCGCGGGCCCGCTCCAGGGACAGGGTGTAGAGCGGCGGGGTGCCGGCGGCGGCCCGCTGTTCGCGCAGGCGCTGCCACTGGGGGTGCAGCGGGGGCATCAGCGTGCCTCCCGCGGCGGGGCGGCGGGGGCGGCGGCCTCCAGGTAGAGGGTCTCGTCGCGCCTGAAGCCGGTGTCCAGGGCGGCCACGTCGGCCCGCGCGCCCTCCCGGTACTCCTGGCGGGTGATCCGCCAGTTGTCGAAGCCGGCGGCGGCGAGCGCGTGCCGCAGTTCGGCCTCGTCGTAGATCCAGCGGTGGCCGAAGTGGTAGAAGATCTGGTTGACCATGAAGGCGCGGCGCTCGGGCATGGGCGGGCCGACCCGCAGGGTGCGCAGCCGGCGGCGGTGCCGGGCGAAGAAGCCGCCCTTCTCCTCCAGGTAGCCGTGGACGTAGCGCTCCAGGTCGGGCGTGGTCAGCCGGAGCACGCCGCCGGGGCGCAGGACGCGGCGCACCTCGCGCAGCCAGCCGATCACCGTGCCGAGCGGGACGTGCTCGACGAGGTGCTCGGCGTAGACCCAGTCCACCGCGGCGTCGTCGAAGGGCAGCGGATCGCCGATGTCGAGCTGGGTGAAGCGGTGGGCGCCGTCGACCAGGTAGACGGGGCCGGGTTCGGTACGGGCGTCGGGGGTGTACAGCGGCAGCAGGTCGGTGCCGAGCCCTTCCGGGTGGGGGGTGCGGAAGGCGGCGAACTCGATTCCGGTCAGGCCCAGTTCGCGCAGCTCCTGCCGGCTGCGCGGCACCCTGGCAGATACCGTCTCCAGCGAACGGCAGGCCGCGAGGTTCTCGGTGAACCGGGCCATGGTGGCGTCGAGACCCTCGGGGTCCTCCCAGTCCCACCCGGGAAAGGCCGGGTCGGCGGAGACACTGGTCACCGGGTCCTCCTTGTCTCTGGTCGTGTCCGCGGGGATGCGGGTTCGGCGGGGCGGCGGCGGGTGGGGCGGGGCCGCCGGGTCCGCGGCCGGTCGGCGGTCGGCGCCCGGTCGCGGGTGGGCCGGCGGTGTACGGCGGCGGGTCGGTGGGCGGCACACGGGCCGCGGGTCAGTGGCGCGGCGGTCGCCGGACGACGGCTGAGGCGTCCAGCCGGTCGAGGGTGGGGCGGCCGGACAGGACCATGGCGTCGAGCAGTTCGCCGCGCAGCACCTCCAGGACGCCGGCCGCGCCCTTCGCCCCGTCGCAGGCCAGTCCCCACAGCACCGGGCGGCCGACCAGGACGGCGCGGGCGCCGAGGGCGAGCGCCACGGCGATGTCGGTGCCCGAGCGGATGCCGCCGTCGACAAGTACCGGCAGGTCGGCGGGCACGGCGGCGACGACCTCCGGCAGCGCCTCCAACGCCGGTACCGCCTGGTCGAGTTGGCGGCCCCCGTGGTTGGAGACGACCAGCGCGTCGATGCCGTGGTCGACGGCGAGCGCCGCGTCCTCGGCGGTGAGGACGCCCTTGAGCACCAGCGGCAGCCGGGTCCTGCCCCGCAGCCAGGCCAGGTCGCGCCAGGTGACGGCGGGGTCGAACTGCTCCCGTGAGTGCTCCTCGATGCCGGAGGCCCCGGCGGCCGCGCGGTGGCTGCGCTCGGTCAGCTCCGGGTCGAGGTTGGCGGCGGTGACCGAGGGCGGCAGGGCGAAGGAGTTGCGGCGGTCGCGGTACCGTGTCGCGACCTTGGGCGCGTCCACGGTGAGCACCAGGGCGCGGTAGCCGGCCGCCTCGGCGCGGGCCACCAGGGCGGCGAGCGCGTCGCGTCGGCGCAGCCAGTACAGCTGGAGCCAGAGCGGGCCGCTCGCGGCGGCGGCGGTCTCCTCCAGGGTGCGGCTGGCGAAGATGCCGGTCACCAGCAGCGCACCGGCGACTCCGGCGGCTTCGGCGGTGGCCGTCTCGCCGTCGGGGTGGACCAGCCGGTGGTAGGCCATGGGCGCGACACCGATCGGGGCGGCCAGCCGGTCGCCGAGGATCTCCATCGAGCAGTCGGGCGCCGAGACGTCCACCAGTACCCGCGGCCGCAGCCGCAGTTCACGGTAGGCGGCCTCGGCGTCGCGCAGGGTCCGCTCGGCCCCGCTGCCGCCCTCGACGAAGTCCCAGATGTCGGCGGCCAGCCGCTCATGGGCGCGTTCGCGCAGCTCGGACACAGTGGGCAGGGGCATGGAAGTGCCGCTCCTCCATCTCTGACTGGTCGTCAACCGGGGTCAGCCGCAAGGAGCCTAGAGGCAGTTCGGGCATTGGTATAGACCTTGACTGGCCGACCGGCACTGTGCCAGTGTCGACCGACGGGGATCACCTCACATTCGGTCAATTCACCGTACTTAAAAGCTCTTCACCGCACATTTCCGCCTTCGTAGTCTTCTGTCGCGTGGAGTTCCGTTGCCCCTCAACGAACAGCCCGACTGGGTGGACCGCGTACTTCTCCCGGACGCCGGCGCCCAGCCGTGCCTCGACCTGGGCCGGCCGGTCGACCGGGCCGCCCTGCGCCGGGCGGTGGTCGCACGCCAGCAGGTGCTCGCCGGGGCCGGGATGCCGCGGGGCGGGACGGTGGGCCTGCGGATGGCACCCGGCGCCGGCTTCGTCACTACCCTGCTCGCGGTGTGGCGCGGCGGCGCGCAGGCAGTCCTGCTCGACCACCGGCTCACCGACGCCGAGGTCGACGCGGCGCTGGAAGCACTGCGTCCGCAGTACCTGGTGACCGGCGAGGACGGCACACCGACGGCGCTGCCGGGCGGCCGGCCCGCGACGACCGACCACGTGGTGGTCCAGCTCAGCTCCGGCTCGACCGGGCGGTCCAAGGCGATCGGCCGGACGGCCGCCGACCTGGAACGCGAACTCGACCGCTACGCACGGCTGCCGGAGTTCCCCGGGCGCGGTGAGCGCGTAGTGCTGCTGTCCTCGCTGGTACATGTGCTGGGCCTGGTCGGCGGGCTGCTCAACGCCCTGCACTCCGGCGCGGAGTTGGTACTGCCCGACCGGATGACGCCGGCCGGCGTGCTGGCCGCAGTCGGCCGCCGCGACGCACCCACCACGATCATCGGCGTGCCGTTCCACGCCGAACTGCTGGCGGGCCGCAAGGCACCGCCCCCACTGCCCCGGCTCCGCCGCATGATCGTGGCCGGTGAGCTGGTCCGCCCGGGAGTCGCCGAGGCGTTCACCGAACGCTACGGGGTCCCGCTGGGCACCATGTACGGGATGACCGAGACCGGGGTCATCGCCACCGACCCCTCCGGGCGGCTGCGGCCCTGGCTCGACCCTGTGCACGGCATGGAACTGTCCGTCGCCGACGGCGAGTTGCACATCCGGATGCCCGACTCACCCTATCTCGGGCAGACCGATCCGACCCGCTGGTCCGAGGGGCTGCTGCACACCCGCGACGCGGCCTCGCTCGATCCCGGCACCGGCCGCGTCACCGTTCACGGACGGCGTGACTCGCAGGTGTCGATCGGCGGGCTCAAGGTCGACCTCAACGAGGTCGAGCAGACGCTCACCGCGCTGCCCGACGTGGAGGAGGCGGTGGTGCTGTTCCACGACGGCGCCATCGAAGCCTATGTCTCCGGCCGCGACACCGGTCCCGAGCGGCTGCGCGAGCTGCTCGCGGAGCGGCTGGCCGGCTACAAGCTGCCCCGCCGGATGGCGGTACTGCCCGCACTGCCGCGCACCGCCACCGGCAAACTGCTGCGCAGCGCCGCCACGCTGCGCGAGCACGCCGCCGGACACCCGTAAGCCGGTCCGGCTTCCCCGTATCCGCCGACACCCTCCGTACCACCGGCACCTCCGCACCCCGTTCACCTACCGGCGCGCGTCGCGGCGCCCGTACCGGCCCGCACCGGCCGGGCCGGGCTCCCCGGCGCCCCCCTTGTCCCAGGGCTTCCCGCGGCATGCGTCCGGCCGGGCCAGACACCGGCCGGACGCGTGCCGCGGGAAGCCGATCCCGCTGTGCACCGAGGAGTACCCATGCAGGAGAAGATCCGCGCGTTCGTGCTGTCCGCGCTCACCGAGATGAACTACGACGTCTTGGAGGTGACCGGCGACACCGACCTCGGCCCGGCCGGTCTCGACCTGGAGTCCCTGGCCCTGGCGGACCTGTCGGTCCAGGTCGAGGAGGAGTACGGGGTGCACTTCGAGCTGGACGACATGGAGCACACCGCGCTGATGACGCTGGACGAGTTCACCGCCGAGGTGGCCCAGCGGCTCGCGGCCGCGGGCGGCGAACCGGTGGCGAGCGCGTCGTGAGAGCGCTGTCCCGCGAGCAGGTGGTGACCATGCTGGCCCGCTTCGGCGACCGCGCCCCCGAGCAACTGGACGAGCACATCGGGTCGCTCGAACTCACCTGGCTGCTGGCGGAGCTGGAGCAGGAGCACGACGTGGAGATCGACCTGACGGAGCATCAGTTCGACTCGGTGCACACCATCGACGACGCGGTGGCGGTGCTGTCGGCGGTGCTTGAGGAGGCGGCCACGCGATGACCACGGTCCCCACCGTCCTGGTCACCGGCCTCGCGGTGCGCAGCGCCGCCGGGCCCGGCCTGGCACGGCTGTACGCGGCGACCGCCGCCGGCCGTCCGCTGTTCCGGCCGGTCGACCGCTTCGCCGGGGCGCCGGCGCCCGCCGCGACCCTGGACGGTTCGCCCGCGCTCGGGCCGCTGCTGGCCGAGGTCGTCGCCGAGGCCCGCGCGCAGGCGGGGTGCCCGGCGGGGGCGCCGCTGCTGCTGGCCGCGCACGCCGACGAGCGGACGGCCGCGGTGGTCGAGGCGGTGGACCCGGCGGCGCGGGTCTACACCGGCGCGTGTGTGGCCGCGTCCACCGCGGTCGCCGACGCCGCCGCGGCGATCCGTTCGGGGCGGCAGGACCGGGTCGTGGTCGCGGCCGGCTACCTGGTCGAACGCGACACGTACGCCCTCTTCGCGGCGGGCCGGGCGCTGTCCCGCGATGGCTCGGTACGGCCGTTCAGCCGGGACCGCGGCGGCATCCTGCTCGGCGACGCGGTGGTGGCCGTGGTCCTGGAGTCCGCCGCCTCGGCCGGCCCCCGGGCCGCCCGCGCGCTGGCCAGGCTGGCCGGCTGGGGCCGGGCCGGCGACGCGCACCATGTCTGCCGCCCCGCCCCCGACGGCGGCGGGCTGGCCCGTGCCGCGCGCTCCGCCCTCGCCCGCGCGTCGCTCTCCCCCGCCGACCTGGACTACGTCAACGCCAACGGCGTGGGCTCCGCCCTCGGCGACCGCTCCGAGTCGGCGGCGCTGCGGCTGCTGTTCGGCGCGGCCGGTCCCCGGCCGCCGATCGGCGCCACCAAGTCCGTGCACGGCCACGCCCTCGAGGCGTCGGCGCTCCTCGAACTGGCGGTCACCGTCGCGTGCCTGCCGGGGAGTTGCGACCTGCCCGGGTTCGACGGCCCGCCGCCCGCGGCGCCGGCCGCCGGGAGCGTGCCCCGCCCCGGCGCGGACGGCGCCGACGGCGACGCGCGGGCCGGCGCACCCGGCCCCGGCGCCCCCGTCGGCCCGCGGGCGGGTGCGGCCGGCGGCCACCGGAGCCCGGCGCCGCCCCCGACCGGCACGTCCCGGCAGGCGCCCGGCCACCGGGACCCGGCCGACCCGGTGTCCGTCCCGCCGCACCCGGCCGGCCCCGACCGCGCGCACCACGCTCCCGTCGGTCCGCCGCTGCCCGCCACCGCCGGGTGGCTCGGCGCCGACCCCGAGTGCGGAGTCCGCCCGCACCTGCCCGCGGATCCGCCGCCCGACCGCCCCCCGGCCCACGCCCTCACCCTCAACGCCGCTTTCGGCGGCGCCAACACAGCGCTCGTGCTGGCGGCGGCATGACCGGCGCGCCGCCGCGGGCGGCCGAACCCGGATCCGTGCCCGCCCCGGCCGCCGGACGGCCGGCCGCGCCGCCCGCGGCCGTCCCCGGGACAGCCCCCCGGCTGCTCGCCGAAGGGCGGTGGACCGCCGAGGAGGGCCCGCCGCCCGGTGTCGCCGGGTTCGTCGTGTCGGAGTTCAGCCCGGCGATCGCGGCGGCCGCCGACCGGTGTCTGCGCCGGCACTACGGCGAACCGCCCGGATCGGCCGCCGACACGGTGGCCGTACTGCTGATCAGCGCCGAGGGCGACACCGGGACCGCCAAGGCCGTCGCCGACGCGCTGGACGGGGGCCGGCGGGTGCAGCCGCTGCTCTTCTTCCAGTCGAACCCGAACGCCGTGCTGGGCCACATCAGTTCGCGCTGGAACCTGACCGGACCCGTCGTGGCGCTCGGGGCCGGCCACGGCGGGCCGGCCGAGGAGGTCGCACTGCTGCTGGAGGACGGGGACGCCGACCTCGTCCTCGTGCTCAGCGCGCGGCCCGGGTCGGTCACGGCCGGCCTGTACGCCGCGCGCAGCCCCTGACCGCGCCCGACGCCCCTGCCGGAAGCGGGCCCCGCACCCACCCGATGTCCGATATGCCGCGAACCGCCTGTACAGCCAAGGAGATCGGCACCCCATGACCATCCGCACCCTGCGCGCAGAGCTGGCCGGTGACCCGGCCGTCGGCGCCGGCAACGTGCTGACCACCCGGATCGAGCGCGACCTCGACCCGGACCGGCCCGCGCTCACCTTCGACACCGCCGTGGACGGGCATTCGGCCGGCACCCCGCTCACACCCCGCGACCTCGACCGCGCGGTACGGGCCAGGGCCGCCGCCCTGCACTCCGAGGGCGTACGCCGCCGCGATCCCGTCGCCGTGCAGGCGTCGAACGCCGCCGACACCGTACTGGCGTTCCTCGCGCTGGCCCGGCTGGGCGCGATCCCGGCGCTGGTCAACCCGCTGCTGGACGGCGAACGCACCGCCCGCTACCTGGCCGAACGGCTCGGCGGCGTCCCGATCGTGGCCGACGAGGCGCATCTGGCCGCGCTGGCGGGCCGCCCGCACACCGTACTGGCCGTGACCGGCGCCCTCGGCGCGGGCGACCCGCAGGCCGCCCCGAGCCCGTACCGGCACTGGGGCGGCGACCCGGTGGCGATCACCCACTCGTCGGGTACCACCGGCCTGCCCAAGGCCGTGGTGCACTCGCACGACAGCCTCTACGCCGCCATCCGCTACCGGCTCGGCCTGCCGCGCCCGCAGGGTTCGCACCGGATGCTGAGCGCGCTGCCGTCGCCGCACGCGGCCACCCTCATCGCGGTCAACCTCGCGCTCAGCTTCGGCTCCGAACTGCTGCTGCTCTCCCGGCAGACGGGCCCGCAGGTGCTGGACGCGATCGAGAGCTGGCGGCCGGGCAGTGTCTACGGCTTCGCCACCACCTGGACGGACCTGGCGCGGCACGACCTGGCGGCGCGGGACCTGGAGTCGGTGGCGCTGTGGTGGAACACCGGGGACTGCGCCCATGAGGCGCACATCAGGCGGCTGGTCGCGGTGGGCTCGCGCGAACAGGCCGCGCGCGGCGGGCGGGTGCGGACGCCGGGCTCGGTGTTCGTGGACGGCCTGGGGTCCACCGAGATGGGCCACTCGCACTTCTTCATCAGCCACTCCGCGGACTCCGCGCGCTACGGCCGGTGCGTGGGCCGCCCGCACGCCTTCGTGGACTGCGCGGTGCTGGGCCCGGACGGCGCCGAGCTGCCAGTGGGCGAGGTCGGCGAGCTGGGCACCCGCTCCCCCACCCTCGCCCTCGGCTACTGGAACGACTCGGCGACGACGTACCGGACCCGGGTGCGCGGCTACTTCCTCACCGGTGACCTCGTGTACCGCGACGAGGAGGGCTACTACTACCACCTCGACCGGCTGGTGGACTCCGTGGACCTGCCCGGGGGCCTGCGGCTGCACACCGCGCTGTCCGAGGAGCAGGTGCTGGCCGCCTGCCCGCAGGTGCTGGACTGCACGGTGGTCGCGGTGCGCAGCGGGGAGAAGGTGGTCACCGACGTGCTGCTCCAACTGACGGCCGGCGCCGACCCGGCGGCCGACCGCGGCGCGGAGGTGCTGGCCGCGCTGCCCGCGCATGTGGCGGCCACCGTACGGGATGTGCTGGTGGTCGCCGACGAGGACATCCCGTTCGGGCCGACCGGCAAGGTCCGCAAGGTGCTGCTGCGCGAACGGCACCTCGCGCGGGTGGACGGATGACGGCCGGGACCCCGGCGGCGACCGTCACCGGGATCGGGCTGTTCACGCCGCTGGGGCGCAGGCCCGGCGAGGTGTTCGCCGCGCTCACCGCGGGGCTGGGCGGGATCGGCGCCCCGCCGGAGGGCCACGCCGCGCACGGCTGGCTGGAGGCGGCCGGGATCGCGCCGGCACTGGCGGCCACCGAGGTGCTGCCGCCGAAGGAGACGCGGTGGGTGGACCGTTTCGTGCTGCTGGCGCTCGCCGCGTCGGCGGACGCGCTCGCCGACGCCGGAATCCGGGTGGGGCAGGACGTGGCGGCGGACCGCTGCGCGGTGGTGCTGGGCACCGGGGGCGGCGGTCTGGAGACGTTCGAGCAGCAGTCGCACCGCAGGCTGGCGCGCGGCCGGCCGGCGGTCAGCCCGTACCTGCTGCCGGGAATGCTGTTCAACATGGCCGCCGCACGGGTAGCCATCGCGCACGGCATCCGCGGCTACAGCGCGGCACCGGTCACCGCCTGCGCGGCCGGGGCGCAGGCGATCGCGGAGGGGCTGCGGCTGATCCGCGGCGGCGAGGCCGATGTCGTGGTCTGCGGCGGCAGCGAGTCGCCGCTGCATCCGACGATCGCCGCCGCCTTCACCAACTCCCGTGCGCTCGCCTCCGGTTGGGGCGACCCGGGAATCGCCTCCCGGCCGTTCGACGGCAGCCGCAACGGCTTCGTACTGGGTGAGGGCTGCGGCGTGCTGGTGCTGGAGCGGGCCGAGCACGCCAGCGCCAGGGGCGTCACCGGGTACGCGGACGTGACCGGTTGGGGCGCGTCCACCGACGCCCACCACCCGACGATGCCGCGCCCCGACGGGGAGGGCGCCGCCGACGCGATGCGGGGCGCGCTGCGCTCGGCCGGGATCGCGCCGCGGGACATCGGCTACGTCAACGCGCACGGGACCGGCACCAAGCTGGGCGACAGCGCCGAAGCCGCCGCGCTGCGCGCGGTGTTCGGCGCGGACGGCCCGCCGGTCAGCTCGACCAAGGGGGCGACCGGCCATCTGCTGGGCGCGTCCGGCGCGGTCGAGGCGGCCTTCTGCGTACTGGCCCTGGCCGCCGGGGTGCTGCCGCCGACCCGCAACCTCGACCGGCCCGACCCGGCGCACGGCCTCGACCATGTGCGGGGCGCGGCGCGGCGCGGCCGGCCACAGGCCGTGCTCTCCAACTCCTTCGCCTTCGGCGGACACAACCTCAGCCTGGTGTTCGGGCCGCCGAGCACCGGTACCACCTCTCCGGGGAGTGACGCATGACCGTCCACGGCATCGCCTACGTGGAGTTCCACTGCGAGGACGCGCACAAGTACGCGGCGGCGCTGCGCGCCGACTACGGATTCACCGTCGCCGAGCCGGCCCCGGCCGCCGGTCCGGTCCGGCCCGGTCTGACCCGGCTGACCGCCCGGCAGGGCGGCATCACCGTGGTGCTCTGCTCGGCCGCGGACCCCGGCGACCCGGTGAGCGCCTTCGTCGGCAGGCACGGTGACGGGGTCGCGGTCCTGGCGCTGTCCTGCGAGGACACCGCGGACGCGCTCGCCAGGACCGAGGCGGCGGTACGCCGGGGCGCGGTGCGGATCGACGCGACGACGGTGGCCGGCTACGGCGACCTGGCGCTGCGTTTCGTCGGCCGCGACGACCCGCTGCTGGCCGGCTTCGAGCCCGATCCCAGCGCGCTGCTCCAGGAGGTGGACCATGTGGCGGTGTGCGTGCCGGCCGGCGAGCTGGCGGCGGCGGTGCGCTACAGCCGGGAGGCGCTGGGCTTCTCGGCGATCTTCAGCGAGTACCTGGAGATCGGCGCGCAGGCGATGAACTCCGAGGTGGTGCAGAGCCCCGGCGGCGGGGTGACGCTGACACTGCTGGAACCGGACGCGGCGCGCGAACCCGGCCAGATCGACGGCTTCCTCGACGCGCACGGCGGCACCGGTGTGCAGCACCTGGCGTTCCGCACCGACGACATCGCCGGCGCGGTCCGCACGCTGAGCGGGCGCGGCGTCACCTTCCTGACCACGCCGGGCTCGTACTACGACGCGCTGCCGGAGCGGCTGGGCGGCACCAGCATCGCGGCCGGGGTGCTGCGGGAGCTGAACCTGCTGGTGGACCAGGACCACGGCGGGCAGCTGTTCCAGATCTTCACCCGCTCCACGCACCCGCGCAACACCCTCTTCCTGGAGCTGATCGAGCGCCGGGGCGCGGGCACCTTCGGCTCGGCGAACATCAAGGCCCTGTACGAGGCGGTGGAGCGCGAACGCGCCGACACCGCGTGACGGCCCGGTCCGCAAGCCCACGCCGCCTCGACCGCCCGCGCCGCCGCGCCCCTTCCCCCACCGCTTCGTACCGCCCTTCGGGAGTACCCGTATGACCGTCACCACGACCGCAGCTGCCTTCGCCCTGACCGACGAGGAGGCCGCCGGGCTGCCCACCGTCGAGGAGGCCCTCGACTACGCCGAGCACGGCTGGTACCTGTCCGGGCGGATCTTCTCCGACGCCGAGCTGGACGCGCTGCAGGAGGCCACCGAGGTCTACTACGCCGGGCACCGCGACCGTGAACTGCCCGCGAAACCGAGCACCTTGGCGTCCTGGCAGCCGTCGGACGGCCCGGTCCAGCGGCACAACGACTATGTGCACTACGAGAGCGAGGCGATCGGCGCGATCCTGCGCAAGCCGCTGCTCGGCGCGGTCGCCGCGCGGCTGGCCAGGGCCGAGGAGATCCGGATCTTCCAGTCGACGCTGATCCTCAAGCCGCCGATCGCGGACGAGCCGAGCAACCTGGTGCCCTGGCACTTCGACAAGCACTACTGGCAGACGTCCACCTCGCAGCGGATGCTCACCGCGTTCGTCCCGTTCCACGACTGCACCGTCGAGATGGGCACCATCACCATGGTCGACGGCAGCCACCGCTGGCAGGAGCTGCCCGGAGGCGACGACTCGACCCGGCACTTCGCCGCCCGCGACAACAGCGAACTGGAGCAGCTCCTCGCCGACAACGCCGCCTTCAACGGCGCGACGATCAGCAGGGTGCCGGTGGAGATCCCGCGCGGCCACGTCAGCTTCCACCACTGCCGCACGTACCACGGCAGCGGCCCCAACCGGTCGGACCGGCCGCGCCGGGCGGTGTCGCTGCACCTCCAGGACGGCGGCAACCGCTACCGCCGCTTCCTGCGCGGCGACGGCGAACCGGTGGTCTACAACCACGACGTGCTGGTCCGCCGCACCCCCGGCGGCGAACCGGACTACGCCGACCCGGAGTTCTGCCCGGTGCTGTGGCGGGGGGAGCTGTGACCGCCGCGCCCCCGGCGCCGCCGCCCGATCTGGGCACCCCGGCCGGCCGCTACCGGATGATGCGGCTGATCCGGGAGTTCGACACGCTCGCGCTGGAGTGGGAGCGCGCCGGGGAGATCCCCGGCGGGATCCACCCCTACCTCGGGCAGGAGGCGGTGGCGGTCGGGGTGTGCGCGGCGCTGGCGCCGGGCGACCAGCTCACCAGCACCCACCGCGGCCACGGCCATGTGCTCGCCAAGGGCGCGGACCCGGCCCGGCTGCTGGCCGAACTAGCCGGCCGGGAGGCCGGGTTGAACCGGGGCCGGGGCGGTTCGATGCACGCCGCCGATGTGTCGCTGGGCATCCTCGGCGCCAACGGCATGGTCGGCGCGGGCGCGGCCGTCGCGGTGGGTGCCGCCTGGGCCGCCCGGCGGTTCGGCCGCGACACCGTCGTCGCCTGCTTCTTCGGCGACGGCGCCCTCAATCAGGGCGTGCTGCTGGAGGCGTTGAACCTGGCGTCGGTCCGGCGGGCGCCAGTGGTCTTCGTCTGCGAGAACAACGGCTACGCCACCACGCTCCCGGCCGCGGCGGCGGTCGGCGGCAGCGCGCTGGGCCGGGCCGCCGCCTTCGCGGTGCCCGCGGTGGCGGTGGACGGCATGGACGCCGACGCGGTGCACCGGGCGGCGGCCGAAGCCGTGGCGCGGGCCAGGTCGGGTGGCGGGCCGGGCTTCCTGGAGTGCCGCACCTACCGTTTCGAAGGCCACCACACCATGGAGCGGCGGTTGCGGCTGACCTACCGCTCCGAGCAGGAGGTGGCGCTCTGGCGGACCCGCGACCCGCTGGACCGGCTCCGGCCGCGGATCCCCGAGGCCGACCGGATCGACGCCGAGGTGGCCGGGCGGCTGCGGGCCGCCGCCGCGTGGGCGCTCGCCGCGCCGCGCCCCGACCCGGCCGGCGCCGGCGACTTCCTGTACGCGGTCGGCCCGCCGGCGCGCCCGGGGGTGTCGCCGTGACCTGGCTGTCGTACACCAAGGCACTGAACCGGGCGCTGGCCGACAGCATGGCGGCCGATCCGGCCGTCTGTGTGCTCGGCGAGGACGTGGGCGCGGGCCTGGCCGGGCCGACGCTGGGCCTGCAGAAGCGGTTCGGCCCCGACCGGGTGCTGGACATGCCGCTGTCGGAGCAGGCGTTCACCTCGTTCGCGGTCGGCGCCGCGCTGAGCGGGATGCGGCCGGTGGTGGAGTTCCAGATCCCGTCGCTGCTGTTCCTGGTCTTCGAGCAGATCGTCAACCAGGCGCACAAGTTCCGGCTGATGACGGGCGGCCAGGTGCGGGTGCCGGTCACCTTCGTCGTCCCCGGTTCCGGTTCGCGGGCCGGCTGGGCGGGGCAGCACTCCGACCATCCGTACGGCCTGTTCGTGCACGCCGGTGTGAAGACCGTCGTCCCGGCCGCGCCGGCCGACGCCTACGGGCTGCTGCGGGCGGCCGTCGAGGACGACGACCCGGTGGTGCTGTTCGCGCCGGCCGCTGCGATGGGCCTGCGCGAGGACGTGACCGGACCGCCGCCGCCGGTGCCGCTGGGGTCCGCGCGGCTGCGCCGGCCGGGGACGGACGTGACGGTGGTGGCCGTCGGGCACCTGGTCGCCGAGGCGCTCGCGGTCGCGGACGACCTGGCCGGCGAGGTGTCGGTCGAGGTGCTCGACCCGCGGACGCTGCACCCCTTCGACTGGGACGCGCTGCGCGGGTCGCTGCGCCGCACCCGCCGGCTCGTCGTCTACGACGACGCCAACCGCGGCTGCGGCTTCGCGGCCGAACTCCTCGCCGCCGCCGCCGAGGAGGGGCTGCTCCAGGCCCCGCCGCGGCGGGTGACCCGCCCGGACGGCGCGGTGCTGCCCTTCGCCCCGGAGCTGGACCGGGCACTGCAACCGCAACCGGACCAGCTGCGCGAGGCGGTCCGCGCCGCCGTCAGGTGAAGCCCCCTCCCGACCCCCTCACTCTCACCCTCACCCTCACCCTCACCCTCACCCTCACCCTCACCCCTCTGCCCGATTCTGCGTCAGGAGTACCGATGAGCCCTGCCAACGACCGCTACCACTGGGACCGCTCGCATCCGGGGCTGACCTCGCTGCGGACCGCCGTCGACCCGGTACGGCGACAGGTCCTCGAACACGGCCTGTACCGCCGGCTCGACACGCTGGAGCAGGTGCGCGCCTTCCAGGAGAGCCATGTCTTCGCCGTCTGGGACTTCATGTCCCTGCTCAAGAGCCTCCAGCTCAAGCTGACCTGCGTGGCGCTGCCCTGGGTGCCCAGCGGCCCGACCGCCAGCCGCCGGCTGATCAACGAGATCGTACTGGTGGAGGAGAGCGACGAGCTGGGCGAGGGTTACACCAGCCACTTCGAGCTGTACCTGGACGGCATGGAGCGCACCGGGGCCGCGACCGGTCCGGTGCGGGCCTTCCTCGCCCTGCTCGGCGAGGGCACCGCGGTCGCCGAGGCCGCCAAGCGCGCCGAGATCCCGCAGTCCTCGGCCGACTTCATGGCGGTGACCTGGCGGATCATCGAGAACGCGCCCGTGCACTGCCAGGCCGCCGCCTTCGCCTTCGGCCGGGAGGACCTGATCCCGGAGATGTTCGAGCAGGTGGTGCGGATTCCCGACGAGGAGGGCCGGCTGGGGGTCTTCAAGGACTACCTGGCCCGGCACATCGAGGTCGACGGCGAGCAGCACACCCCGATGGCGATGCAGATGCTCATCGACCTGTGCGGAGACGACCCGGCCCGCTGGGAGCAGTGCGCGGCGACGGTACGCGAGGCGCTCCAGGCGAGGCTGGCGCTGTGGGACGCGATCTCGGTGGCGCTGCCGGCCTGAGGCCGGGTACCGGAGCGGGCCCGGGGGCGGCCGGCCTCCCCCGGCCGCCGCGCTCCGTACCGGTCGGTCCGCGCCGGACCTGCGGGGCGACCGGCGGCGGCCGGTGAGCCCGGCGCGGACCCCGGCCGGCGCACCGTGGGTCCGTCCGCCGGGGTCTGCGGCGGACCGCGGGCCCCGGTATCCGGGAGGGCCCCGCAGTACCTAGGATCGAGCAGCGTTCGGTACGGTCCGGCGCTTTCCCGGTTTCCGGTGATGAGGAGGCGGCGCCCGTGTCCCGCGATGCCCGGTGGTCCGCGCTGCTCGACCTGCTGGCCGGGCAGGGCCGGCTGGAGGTGGACGAGGCGGCCGTCGCGCTGAACGTGTCGGCCGCCACCATCCGCCGCGACCTGGACCGGCTCGCCGAACAGCGGGTGCTGACCAGGACCCGGGGCGGGGCGGTCGCCAACGGGGTGTCGTACGAGCTGCCGCTGCGCTACAAGACGGCCCGGCACGCCTCCCAGAAGCAGCGCATCGGGCAGGCGGTGGCCGCGCTGGTGGCGGTCGGCGACGTGGTGGGGCTGACCGGGGGCACGACCACGACGGAGGTGGCCAGGGCGCTGGCGCTGCGCGCGGACATCGCCGCCGAGGGAGCGGCCGGCAGCGACCGGCAGCCCGCCCTGACGGTGGTGACCAACGCGCTGAACATCGCCGGTGAACTGGTGGTCAGACCGCAGATCAAGATCGTGGTGACCGGCGGAGTCGTACGGTCCCAGTCGTACGAACTGACCGGCCCGCTGGCCCGCAGCGTGCTCCAGGAGGTCACTCTGGACCTCGCCGTGCTGGGTGTCGGCGCTCTCGACCCGGCGCTGGGCGCCTTCGCGCACGACGAGGACGAGGCCAGCGTCAACCGGATGCTCGCCGAGCAGGCGAGCCGGGTGGTCGTGGCCGCCGACTCCTCCAAGATCGGCAGGCGCGCGTTCGCCAAGGTGTGCGCGATCGGCCTGGTGGACGTGCTCGTCACCGACCAGGGCGTCTCCCCGGACACGGTAGCCCGGTTCGAGGACGCCGGCGTCACCGTCACGGCGGTCTGAGCCGCGGCGGCACCGCGGTGCCGCCGCCGCGCCCCGACCGGCAGCTCGGGGCCGGGATCGGCGGGTCGGGGGCCGGGACTCGGTAACGTGCGGATCGGTCGAGGCCGCGGGCGCGCGGGGACCGGTCCGCCGCGTCGAAGGCTTGTGCGGCGGGTCGGGGTCGTTCACTGTCTTCTGCGTGCCCGCACGCTGTCGACCGGTCCTGTTCCGTCTGCCCATTGTCAGGTGAGAAGGATAACGATGTCCGTTTCAGCTCCACAGCAGATCGGCGTCGCCGCCGAATCGGCGGCCGGGGAGACCCGGGTCGCGGCGACGCCGACCGGCGTCCGCCAGATCCTGGGCCTGGGCTACGAGGTGGTCGTGGAGTCGGGGGCCGGTACGGCCTCGGGTTTCACCGACGACGCCTATGTCCAGGCCGGTGCGCGGATCGGCGAGGCATGGCAGGCCGATGTCGTCCTGAAGGTGAACGCGCCCTCCCGCGAGGAGATCGGCCGGCTGCGGGAGGGCGCGACGCTGGTCGGGCTGATCGGCCCGGGGCTCGACCCCGAACTCCTCGACGACCTCGCGCGGCGGCCCATCACCGTACTGGCCATGGACGCGGTACCGCGGATCTCCCGGGCCCAGTCCCTGGACGTGCTCAGTTCGATGGCCAACATCGCCGGCTACCGGGCGGTGATCGAGGCCGCGCACGCCTTCGGCCGGTTCTTCACCGGGCAGGTCACCGCCGCGGGCAAGGTGCCGCCGGCGAAGGTGCTGGTGGCGGGCGCCGGTGTGGCGGGGCTCGCGGCGATCGGGGCGGCCAGCAGCCTGGGCGCGATCGTACGGGCCACCGATCCGCGGCCGGAGGTCGCCGACCAGGTACGGTCGCTGGGCGGGGAGTTCCTGGCCGTGGAGGTGCCGCAGGAGTCGGCCGGCGACGGCTACGCACGGGCCACCTCGGAGGCGTACGACCGCCGGGCCGCGGAGATCTACCGCGAGCAGGCGGTCGACGTCGACGTCGTGATCACCACGGCGCTGATCCCGGGCCGGCCCGCGCCCAAGCTGCTCACCGCCGAGGACGTGGCGGGCATGAAGCCCGGCAGCGTCATCGTGGACATGGCCGCGGCGCAGGGCGGCAACGTGGCGGGCACCGTCGCGGGCAAGGCGGTCGTCACCGGCAACGGGGTGACGATCATCGGCTACACCGACCTGGCGGGCCGGCTGCCCGCGCAGGCGTCGCAGCTGTACGGCAGCAACCTGGTCAACCTGCTGAAGCTGCTGACGCCGGGGAAGGACGGGCGGGTACGGCTGGACTTCGACGACGTGGTGCAGCGGTCGGTGACAGTGGTGCGGGACGGGGCGAAGACCTGGCCGCCACCGCCGGTCCAGGTGTCGGCCGCCCCGGCGGTCGCGCCGCCCGCCCCGGTCGCGCCGCCGGCGCCGAAGCGGCGGATGACGGCCCCGGTCCGGTTCTCCCTGATCGGCCTCGGCATGGTCGCGCTGTTCCTGCTGATCGCCTACTCCCCGGCCCAGCTGGCGGAGAACTTCACGGTGTTCACACTGGCCGTGGTGATCGGCTACTACGTCATCGGCAAGGTGCACCACGCGCTGCACACCCCGCTGATGTCGGTCACCAACGCGATCTCCGGAATCGTGGTCATCGGGGCGCTGCTGCAGATCGGGCACGACCCGGTCGTGGTGACCGTGCTGTCGTTCGTGGCGATCCTGTTGACCAGTGTCAACATCTTCGGAGGCTTCGCCGTCACCCGCCGCATGCTCGGCATGTTCTCGAAGGACTGAGGCCGCATATGAACGCCAGTACCGCATCCCAGTCCGCGGACGTCGTCGCCGCGCTGCTGTTCATCCTGAGCCTGGCCGGGCTCTCCCAGCACCGCACCTCGCGGGTCGGGGTGGTCTTCGGGGTCTGCGGGATGGCCCTGGCACTGGTCGCGACCGTCGTCTTCGCCTCCCGGGACATCTCCGGCGGCGCGGTGGGCCTCATCGCGGCCGCCATGGCGGCCGGCGCCGTGCTGGGCCTGTGGCGCGCCCGTGTGGTGGCGATGACCGGGATGCCCGAGCTCATCGCGGTCCTGCACAGCTTCGTCGGCCTGGCCGCCGTACTCGTCGGCTGGAACAGCTACTACGAGGTGGAGGCGCGCGGCTCGGCGCAGACCGCGGTGGCCGCGGATCTGCTGCGCATCCACCACGCCGAGGTGTTCATCGGCATCTTCATCGGCGCGGTCACCTTCACCGGCTCGCTGATCGCCTTCCTCAAGCTGTCGGCGCGGATCAAGTCCCGGCCGCTGATGCTGCCGGGCAAGAACGTCCTCAACCTGGGCGCACTGGCGGCCTTCGTCGGTCTGACCGTGTGGTTCGCGGTGCACCCGAGCCTGGGACTGGTCATCGCGATCACCGCGCTGGCGCTGCTGCTCGGCTGGCACCTGGTCGCCTCCATCGGCGGCGGGGACATGCCGGTGGTGGTCTCGATGCTCAACAGCTACTCGGGCTGGGCCGCCGCTGCCGCGGGCTTCCTGCTGGACAACAACCTGCTCATCGTCACCGGCGCGCTGGTCGGCTCCTCCGGCGCGTACCTGTCGTACATCATGTGCAAGGCGATGAACCGGTCGTTCATCTCGGTCATCGCCGGCGGCTTCGGCATCGAGGCCCCGGCGGGCGGTGACACCGAGCAGGGCGAGCACCGGGAGACCACCGCGGAGGAGACGGCCGCGCTGCTGGAGAGCGCCGGCTCGGTGATCATCACCCCCGGCTACGGCATGGCCGTCGCCCAGGCCCAGCACCCGGTGGCCGAGCTGACCCGGGCGCTGCGCGAGCGCGGGGTGGAGGTCCGCTTCGGGGTGCACCCGGTCGCCGGACGGCTGCCGGGACACATGAACGTGCTGCTGGCCGAGGCGAAGGTGCCCTACGACGTGGTGCTGGAGATGGACGAGATCAACGACGACTTCGCCCGTACGTCCGTGGTCCTGGTCATCGGCGCCAACGACACGGTGAACCCGGCGGCGATGGAGGACCCGGGCAGCCCGATCGCCGGGATGCCGGTGCTGCGGGTGTGGGAGGCGGAGCAGGTGGTCGTCTTCAAGCGGTCCATGGCCTCCGGGTACGCCGGGGTGCAGAATCCGCTGTTCTTCCGGGAGAACACCCGGATGCTCTTCGGTGACGCCAAGCAGAGCGTGGAGGGCATCCTGCGGGCGCTGACCCCGGCCTCCCCCGGGGCGGCCGACCCGGGCGCCCGGCCGCGTCCCGCCCCGGCGGCAGCGGCGGGCTGAGCCGTACCGGTGGCGGGACCCCGCCGGTGTCGGCGGCGGGGTCCCGGCCCTGCCGGCGGACGGCGGTCGCTCACGGCCCGGAGGGGTCCGCCGGAAGGGTGATCCAGCGGTGCGACCAGGCGATCACCGCGTCGAGTACCGGGCCCAGCTCCTCGCCCTTCCGGGTGAGGTGGTACTCGGGCTGCGCGGCCGAGCCGGTCCCGGCGGCGCGGCGTTCGAGGAGGCCGTGTGCCTCCAGGGTCCGCAGCCGCTGGGCCAGCATGGTGTCGCTGAGGCCGGGCACCGCGGCCCGTATGTGGGCGAAGCGGTGCTGACCGGTGAAGACCGCGCGCAGGATGGCGCCGGTCCAGCGGCCGCCGATCAGCTCGATGGCGGCGTGGAACCGCTCGCACACCTGGTGGACGCCCGCCCCGGACCCTTCGGACACCGTATGCCCCCGTCGTTTTCACACGTCCTGCGGCGCCTGGCCCGGAGCGGGCCGCAGCACGCGCAGCGTCGCCTCGATCCGTACCAGCTCGTCCAGCATGGACTTGGCGGCGGCGGTCATCACCTCGTTGGGGACCAGGCCGTCCTCGTCGTCGATGAACTGGTGGACGAACGGGATGGAGACCGCTTCGGTGACCGGCGTCATCTTCAGCGCGGTGACGACCTGCTTGATCATCTGCACCGCGCGGGTGCCGGCCGACACCCCGCCGTAGCTGACGAAGCCGACCGGCTTGTACCGCCACTCGTTGTGCAGGTAGTCGATCGCGTTCTTCAGCTCCGCGTTGAAGCCGTAGTTGTACTCCGGCATCACGAAGACGAAGGCGTCCACGGCGTCGACCCGGGCGCTCCAGTCGACGGTGTGCTGATGAGTGTAGCGGGCGAACCGGGGGTGGTTGGGCTCGTTCATGAACGGCAGGCCCACCTCGGCCAGGTCGATCAGCCCGACCTCGGCGAAGCCCGCGTGGGTGCGGGCCTCCCCCTCGAACCACTGGGCGATGGGCAGCCCCAGCCGACCGGGCCTGGTACTCGCCACGACGATCCCCAGCTTCGACATCATGTTCTCCTTAGCGAAAGGTCCACTAAGGATATCTTAGTGGTCTGCACCCGGGCCCCGGCCCGGGGCCCGGCCCGGCGATACGGCACCGCCCGGGTGCCCCGGCCCGCGGCACCCGGTGGAGTTCCACCAGGTGGACGTGGAGATGGCCGGCGCGAGCCGGCCCGAGGTGCAGGAGGTCGCGGCGGGCCTGCTGACCCGGGTGGTCGGCCACGTGTGGCGCGCCGTCCCGCACGTCCTGCGGGAACTCGGCCGGGACGAATTGGACTTCGCGGAGCTGCTGACGGGGAAGTACGACGAGCTCAGCCACGAGGAGGCGGTCGCCCGGCTGGCCCGCCAGGGGACACGGGCAGAGCCCCGACGCCGAGATCGACTGGGCGGGCGAGAAGCTGCTCTCGCTGGAGGCCGACCGCCCGTTCTTCATCAACGACTACCCGAAGGGCTTACGCGGCTTCTGCGACCGGGAGGATCCCGAACGCCCCGGGGTGCTGCGGAACTTCGACCTGATCGCACACGGCGGCTTCGGTGAGCTGGTCAGCGGCAGCGAACGCGAGGCGGACTACGCCACCATCGACACCCGGATGCGGGAGAGCGGTGCGAGCCCGGCGAAGTACGCCTGGTACCCGGATCTGGCCCGCGAGGGCATCCCGTCCAGCGCCGGCTTCGGCATGGGGGTGCAGCGGCTGGTCCGCTTCCTCACCGGACTCGACGCCCTGTGGCAGGTCAGCGCCTGCCCGAAGCTCCCCGGGGTGGTGGCACCGTGAGCGCGCTGCGGGCGGCCGGCTTCCCCGAGCAGGCGGAACGGGCCCGGCGCGGAACAGCCGAGGCGTTCCCGCCGGCCGGCGCCTACGGCGCCGAGCTGTTCGGCGCGGACCCGTACCGCGAGGGCGGCCACGCGCCGCTTCCCGGCGACGAGTTGGACCTGGCGCGGCTGGCGCCGCCGGTGTTCGTGCCGCGGCGGCTGGAGAAGCTGATCGAACTGGGCCGCGAGCCGCTCTACGACGATGTGGACCTGCGGACCACGGTCGGCGGCTTCGCCAGTGAACTGCCGCTCTACCTCATCGCGTTCGGCTCCACCCGGGCGGGCAGCGCGACCTCGGGGTGGCCGCGAGCCGGCGGGCGGCACGACTGGGCATCCCGATGGTCATCGGCGAGAACATGGTCCCGGTGCACGGCCACCGGCGCGGGGCGACGCGGGCGGAACCCGCTCCGCGCTGCTGGCCAGGATCGCCGCGTACGCCGGAGAAGTCGCCGACGGCGTGGGCGGGGTGGTCGTCCAGCAGTCCACCGAGGACGCCGACCCCGAGGTCTGGAACCTCGTCCACAGCGACCCGGGCAGCCGCCCGCTGCTGGAGTCCGGCCGGCCCGGCTTCGCGCTGAAGACAGGGCAGGGCGCGAAGCCGGGGCTCGGCGGGATGACGGTGGTCGGCGCGGCCGAAGCGGCGCGGCTGGCCGGGCGGTCCGCGGTCCGCGACGTGCTGGGCGACGGCGATACCGACACCGACGGGACCGGCGGCGGGACCGGCTTCCGGCTGCGCTCCGCCAGCCACGGCACCTTCACCGAGGAGATCGTCCGGCAGCAACCGCGCTTCCTGCGGAACGACTTCCCCCGGGTACGGACGTGGGTGAAGTTCCACCCCGGCCGTGACGTCGCCGAGGCCGCGGCGGCCCGCCCCGCCCCCCACGGCCGCACGGCCCGCCACCGCTCGGCAGACCACCATCCAGACCACCGTGCAGCCCGCCACCGCACACCCGGCCCCCCGGGGCCCCCGCACCCGCCGACGTCCGCGAACCCCTCCCCGCATCCGTGTGAGGCAGCCATGAGGCATCCGCTGTTCCCGACCCCCGCCCGTCCCGCCCCCGGCCGGTTCCCCGCCTGACGGGCTGCTGATACCGACCTCGCTCGGCACCCCGTACGCGGCGGCGGTGCCCACGTCGGCGCTGACCGACGCGCCCGAGGTGTGGCTGGTCGACGCCACCGCGCACCGGGCGCACGCCGCACGGCACGCGCCGGCCGTGCTGGACGAACAGGAGCTGGCCCGCGCTGCGGAGTTCCTGTACGGGACCGACCGCGACGCGCACGTGTGCGCCCATGTGGGACCGCGCCGGCTGCTCGGGGCGTACCTCGGGCTGTCGCCGCGCGAGGTGTCCGTGGAGCGGGCACCGTGCATGCGACTGCGGCGGCCCGCACGGCCGTCCGGTGGTCCCGGGCGACGCGCTGCGCTTCTCGCTGTCACACTGCGCCGATCTGAGCCTGCTGGCCTTCGCCACCGCACCGGTCGGGGTGGACGTGGAGGCGGTCCCGGCGGCGCGTACGGTGGCCGAGACCGCCCACGTACTGCACCCCCGGGAGGCGGCCGGGCTGGCCCTGCCCGCCCCGGCCGAGCGCACGCCGGCGTTCACCAGGGTCTGGACCCGCAAGGAGGCGTACCTCAAGGGCCGCGGCGTCGGTCTGTCCGCCGACCCGGCGGCGGACTACGTCGGCTCGGGTCCGACCGCGGTCCCGCCGGCCGACTGGTCGCTGACCGACGTGCTGGTCCCGCCGGGGCACCGCGCCGCCGTCGCGTTCCACGTCCCCGGGCCGCGGCCCTGAGGAGCGCGACACGCCGCCCCACGGCCGCCGGTGCGCGGCACCGACGTCCCGCCCACCCGCGGGACGTCGAGGAGCTGTCGTGTGGATCCGCGGAGGCGGAGCGGGGTCCGGCGCGTGCGGCTGCGAGGCCGAGGAGGGAGGTGACGCGTCGCCGACCGGCCGGAACGCGGCAGACGTGCCGGCCGGGCCCCGCTACACCGCTCAGATCCACACGGCAGCCCCTGGAACCGCGCAGGCCCGGCGAACCGGGACCCGGCGGGAACCGCCACGGACGCCCCGCCGCCCGCCGCCGCACGGCCTCCGAGGCCGGCGGCACCCGGGCCCCGGCACCCCGGCCCCCGGCACCGACCACGGGCCCGCGCCCGCGCCCCGCCCCGCCCCGGGATCCGGTCCCGGGCCCGGATCACCCGCGGACTCGGACGTCCACCCACAAAAGCAACACAGCACGCATAATGCGTTCACCGGGTCCCGTACGCCGCCGCCCCGTCCTGGAGGTCGCCATGGCCGCCGCGCCGTCCGGCTCCGGCTCCGGGCCGTCGCCGCCGGTCACGCCCCGGGGGCGGCTCGGCCGCCGGCAGGCCGCGCTGCGGCGCGCGGCCGAGCGCCGCTTCCCGGTGATCACCGCGCTCACCGCCCGGCTGCTCACGGTGAACCTGCTGGACGCCGCCACCCGGCTGGCCGCCCAGCTGTTCCTGACCGCCGTCCCGCTGATGTTCGTCGCCGCCGCGCTCACCCCCGAGGACGTACGCGACCAGTTGGTGGACTCCGCGCGGGACCTCTTCGGGCTCTCCGGCGCCTCCGAGGAGCAGTTGCGGCAGCTCTTCGCGAGCGGCCACGCCGCAGCGGACACCGACACCGACACCGCCCGCCAGACCACCGGCGCGATCGGTTCGCTGGCGGTGCTGCTCTCGGCGACCGCCGCCAGCCGGGCGATGACCCGGGTCTGCGAGCGGGCCTGGCGGCTGCCCAGGGGGGACGCCAGGCCGGCCGTCTGGCGCTGGTTCGTGTGGATCGTGGCCTGGCTGGCCGTCCTGGTCCTGCAGGGTCCGCTCCGCAACGGCTTCGGCCTCGGCCTGCCGCTCGGCCTGCCGCTGCTCCTGCTCGTCGACACCGCCGTGTGGTGGTGGACCCAGCACTTCCTGCTCGGCGGACGCATGCGCTGGCGCCCCCTGCTCCCCGGCGCCGTCCTGACCGCGGTCGCGATGGCCGCGCTCGCCGTCACCGCCCGCGTCTACATGCCGACCGCCCTCAACCGCAGCGTCGCCGCCTACGGGCCGCTCGGCACGGTCTTCACCCTGCTCTCCTGGCTGATCGCGGTCTGCGCGGCCATCACCTTCACCCTCACCGCCGGCGCTGTGCTCGCGGAGGGGCCCGCACGGGCTCCCTTCCGCGATCGCGCGCGCCGCGTCCGGTCCCGTGACCGCTGACGAGCCGCGGACTCCCCGCCGACACCCGGCCGGCAGGGCGTTGGACCGCCCCGCCGCCGGGTTACGACCGGTCACGGCCGCCCCCGCTCGTCCGCGACCCGCGGAAACCACCCGCCGCTCCACCGATCGGGACCCCCGCTGACCCGCTCCGCTGATCCCGTGCGATCCGCTTATCGCACAAGTGTTCGAACATGTGCCAGAATCCCTCCCATGCCCCACCACGCCTTCCCCGACGACCTCGTCCAGGCGCAGCGCGACTGGTACACCACCTACCGCGAGCTGGCCGTATGCGGCCCCACGGGCACCCGGACCACGGTGCTGCGCCGCCGCCTCGTCCGGCTGTCCGTACGGATCACCGCCCATCCGTTCTGGACGACCCTGCCCGGCACCGCACCGGCCGCCCGGATGGCGCTCAAGGAGATGGCGTGGACCGAGGGGCCGTGAACCGCAGCCCGGCCACCCGTTCGACGGCGTCCCACACGGCTCAGCTGCACCTGGAGCCACCCATGCCGCGACTTGATGAGAGCGCTCTCTCCATGCCTTGACAGCCGGGCCCCCGACCTCCAGGGTACGTCTGCGAGAGAGCGCTCTCAGTGTTCGTTCTCCCTCCAACGGGCCATGCGTCGTCGGGCCGCAATGGCCATCCGTGTAAAGGTGGGTCGTACCTCATGTCCTCATTCCGGGCCGCAGACACCGAAACCCCAGAACCCCAGCGCAGACCCGAGCCCAAGCCGGCGGCCGGGACCGGGCTGAGCCGCCGCTCGTTCGTCACCGCGGCGGCGCTCGCCACCGCGGCGCCGGTGGCCGGCGCCACCACCGCCTCCGCGCACGGCTCCGGCCGGCACGGGCACCCGCGGCCGCCCGCCGAGCCGGACTTCGGTCCGAACGTGCGGATCTTCGGTCCTGACACGCCGACCGCCGACATCCAGGCCGCGCTGGACGCCGCCGCGCTGGAGCAGGTCCCCGCGGAGTTCGGCACCGGCCGCTACGCCTTCTTCTTCAAGCCCGGCACGTACGACGTGGACGCGCAGCTCGGCTACTACACCTCGGTGGCGGGCCTGGGGCTGCACCCCGACGACGTGACGATCAACGGCGCGGTGCGGGTCGAGGGCCAGGACCAGCCCGGCGGCGGGGACAGCGCGCTGACCAACTTCTGGCGGTCGGCGGAGAACCTCGCGGTGGTGCCCACCGGCGGCGTCAACTGGTGGGCGGTCTCGCAGGCGGCGCCGCTGCGCCGGGTGCACATCCGCGGCCAGCTCTTCCTCTTCCCCCGCAAGGGCGGCTACTCCAGCGGCGGTTACATCGCCGACTCGGTGGTGGACGAACAGGCGCTCAACGCCTCGCAGCAGCAGTGGCTGACCCGGGACAGCACCGTCGGCAGCTGGTCCAACGGCGTGTGGAACCAGGTCTTCGCGGGTGTCGAGGGGGCGCCCGCGCAGTCCTTCCCGAGCCCGCCGTACACCACGCTGCCGACCAGCCCGCTGAGCCGGGAGAAGCCGTTCCTGTACGTGGACGGGCACGGCGGCTACCGGGTGTTCCTGCCGGCCCTCCGGCACGACGGGGTGGGCACGACATGGAAGGGCGGGGCGACGCCGGGCTCGTCGGTGCCGATCGACCGGTTCTTCGTCGCCAAGCCGGGCGACTCGGTACGCACCATCAACAAGGCGCTGTCGCAGGGCAAGCACCTGCTGCTGACGCCGGGCATCTACAAGCTGACCGACACCATCAAGGTCAAGTGGGCCGGTACGGTGGTGCTCGGCCTCGGCTACGCGACGCTGACGCCGGTGCACGGCACGGTGCCGCTGACGGTGGACGACAGCCGGGGTGTGCGGATCGCCGGTCTGCTGTTCGACGCGGGCCCGGTCAACTCCCGGGTGCTGCTGGAGATCGGCGGCAGGCGCGGCGGCCGCACCGACCCGCGCGACCCGGCGTCGGTGCAGGACGTGTTCTTCCGGATCGGCGGCGCGGGCGCGGGCAAGGCGACCACGGCGCTGATCGTCAACAGCGACAACGTGCTGCTCGACCACATCTGGGCCTGGCGCGCCGACCACGGCGCGGGGGTGGGCTGGACGGTCAACACCTCGGAGACCGGGGTGGTCGTCAACGGTGACAACGTGCTGGCCACCGGCCTGTTCGTGGAGCACTTCCAGAAGTACAACGTGATCTGGAACGGTGACAAGGGCCGTACGATCATGTTCCAGAACGAGCTGCCGTACGACCCGCCGAACCAGGCCGCCTACCGCCACCACGGGGTGAACGGCTACGCCGCCTACAAGGTCGCCGACTCGGTGAAGCACCACGAGGGCTGGGGGCTGGGCTCGTACTGCTTCTTCAACGTGGACCCGACGATCCACAACGCGCACGGCTTCGAGGCGCCGGTGCGCCCCGGGGTGAAGTTCCACGACCTGCTGACGGTGTCCCTGAACGGGGACGGCGTGATCGACCATGTGATCAACGACTTCGGCGATGCGGCTCAGGGCACCGCCACGGTACCGGTGAACGTGGTGAGTTACCCGGAAGGTTGATCCCTGGTGCCCGGGGTGCGGGGGCTGTCGCCGGTCGGTCCGGCGCCGGCCCCCGCGCGCCGCGGCGGGCCCGCGCGCCGAGGGTCCCGCGGTGTTCCGGCCGTGCCCCGGGGCCCGCCTCGACCAGGGCATGATCGCTCCCTAGGATGAGGGCTCAACTCCTGCAATTGCAGGGTTACTCAGAGTCGAAACATCATGAGGGGCTCCATGGAACAGGACGCGCCGCTGAGCGACAAGATCGACGTGACGGTGCCGAGCGTGGCCCGCATGTACGACTACCTCCTGGACGGGAAGGACAACTACCCGGCCGACCGGGAGGCCACCGAGCAGTTACTCCGGCAGGTGCCGAGCATGAAGGTGCTCGCCCTGAACAACCGGGACTTCCTGCGCCGGGTGGTGCGGGTGCTCGCCAGGGACTACGGCATCAAGCAGTTCGTGGACCACGGTTCAGGTCTGCCGTCCGTGGACAACGTCCACGAGATCGCCCAGGCCGTCCACCCGGACGCGCGGGTGGTCTACAGCGATGTCGACCCGATAGTCCTGGCCCACGGGCGGGCCCTGCTGGAGCAGAACGAGAACACCGCGGTTCTGCAGGCCGACTTCCGGGATGTCGAGAGCATCTGGGAGAGCGACGAGGTCAAGCGGCTGATCAGCTTCGACGAGCCGATCGCCGCGCTCTTCGTCTCGGTGCTGCACTGCATCAAGGACAGCGACGACCCGGCCGGCGTGGTCCGCCGGGTACGCGAGAAGCTGCCGCCGGGCAGCTGTCTGGTGGTGTGCCAGCTGGTCAGCGAGGACCCCGAGACCCGGCGCTTCGTCACCGACTTCATGGACCGGTCCACCGGCGGCAACTGGGGCGAGGTACGCACCCCGGACGCGGTGCACGGCTATCTCAAGGGCCTGGAGATCCTGGAGCCGGGCCTGGTGGAGGTCTCCACCTGGCGGGCCGACAACGATCTGGCCCCCCGGCAGCCCAGTCGGGAGTGGATCGAGTACGGCGGCGTCGCCCGCCTGTGACCTGACCCGCGCGCCGGCCCCGGGAGCTGTCGGTGCCCGTCAACCGCCGCCGTCCGAGCGGCGGTTGACCGGACCGGCCGGCCCGGCCGGGCGTCTGTCCCGGGGGCCGCGGCGGGGCCTGCCCTGTCACGCGTAGCGGCGCAGGGCCTCTTCGAGCATGGCCCGGCTGGCGGCCGGAGTCGCGGCCAGCGCGCTCAGCTCGTCGAGCGCGGCGCGGTAGCGGTCCAGGTCCTCCAGCCGGTCCAGGTAGACCGCGCTCGTCATGTGCTCCAGGTACACCACGTCGGGCAGGAAGCCCTGGGCAAACCGCAGATAGGTGACGGAGGCGCCCGGGGTGGCCGCCGCGCTGGCCGCGTACGAGGCGATCTGCAGCCGCACCCCGGGCTGCCGGAGCACGTCGAGCAGATACGTCAACTGGTCGCGCATCACCTGCGGTCCGCCGACCGGCCGGTGCAGTACTCCTTCGTCGATCAGCGCCCACAGCACCGGGGCGCCCGGCTCCCACATCCGGCGCTGCCGCTCCATCCGTAAGTCGACCCGGCGCCGCACCTCCTCCGGCGGGGCGAGCCGGTGGCCGCTGAGCACGACGGACTCGGCGTAGGCACGCGTCTGCAGCAGACCCGGGACGAACTGCGTCTCGTAGGTGCGGATCACGTGGGCGTCCCGCTCCAGTCCGATGAGCTGCTGCAGCCAGTCCGGGACGACTTCACCGTAGGGCTGCCACCAGTCGGGCTGCGCGGACCGCTGCGCCAGGACCGCGATCTCGGCCCGCTCCTTCTGCCCGACGCCGTACAGGCTCAGCAGGTCCTCGACGTCCCGGGTCTTCAGCGAGACGTGGGCGGTCTCCATCCGGCTGATCTTGGAGGCGTGCGCTCTGATGTGCCCGCCGGCGACCGCCGGGGTCAGGCCTCTGCTCTCGCGGAGCGACCGCAGATAGGTGCCGAGCACCCGCGCCATGGCCTTGGCGCCCATGTCGGGGCGTCGTTCGAGCAGTTGTATGGGTGAGACGGGCTGCGGCAAGGCGGGCATGCGGGCTCCCATGCGATATCCGGACAGGCCAGTATTGCATTGGGGAGCCCGCTGCCATGGTCCGGCAGCGTTGCTTATCGGCCGATTTCAGGCCGTGACCGGACGTGGCACCGCCCGGTCAGCCGGTGAAGGCGTCGAAGTCGCCGTCCTTCGCGCCCTCGACGAAGGCGGTCAGCTCCGCACGTGTGTAGACCAGGGCGGGGCCACCGGGGTGGCGCGAGTTGCGTATCGCGACCGAGCCGTCGGGCAGCATGGCCACCTCCACGCAGTTGCCGCTCTGGTTGCTGCGCCCGCTCTTGGTCCACCGGACTCCGGTGATGGAGTCGGCCTGCACGCCGTTGTCGAACTGCTGCACCGAGTATCACTCCTTCGTTGGTTTGACGTCCCCCGAGCATCTGGGGTCGCTTCCACATCAGAAGCAACCCCAGACACAGAGATACCCGTTGTGCACTTGCGAATGCAATTCCCGATGCAATTGCATACCCCCGTTGGCACAATCAGGCTACCGGCGCCGTCCGGGTGATCTCCGCGCATGGACCCATCTTCACTCGTAGGAGTGAATGCGAGGTCGCCTGCGGCGCGCCGACGTGCGTCGCGGGCAGGGGTGGTTGCTCCCGGCCCGCGACGCCGCGCGGATCCGAACGGCGGGCCCTAGCCCGCCCTGCGGACCTCGATCAGCAGGGCCTGCTCGGGGTTGAGGGTCGGCATCGGCAGTCCGGCCACCGCCACCACGGCGCCCGGCAGCGCCACCCAGCCGTCCAGGGCCGCGGTGAGCCAGGCCGGGCCGCTGGTCTGGTGCCAGGACGGCAGGCCGATGTCGGTACGGACCCGGACCTGGTAGCGGGCGTCCGGCGCGAGGCCGGGCAGCAGGACCCGGCCCCACTGGCCCTCGGGCGAGGTGGCCACGCGGGCCCAGCAGTAGAGGGCGGAGCCGCCGTCCCGGGCGACGACGCCGTGCAGCAGCACGGCGTCGTCGCCGAGGTCGGCGCGCACGGTACGGCCGGTGTGCAGCAGCGGCCGCAACTCCCGGTACAGGGCGGTCCAGGCGGTGAGCCGGGACAGTTCCGCGGGTGTGCAGCCGGTGATGTCCTGCTCGATGCCGGCGTGGCCGAACAGCGCGGTGGCCAGCCGGAAGGTGTCGGCGCTGACCCGGGCGGTGGTGTGGCTGGTGGCGGCTCCCACATGGCAGCCGATCAGCTCGGGCGGCAGCAGCTGGGCGGTCCAGCGCTGGATGGACTGCCGCTCGGCCGGATCGTTGCAGTCCGAGGCCCACACCCGGTCGGTCCTGGCCAGGATGCCGAGGTCGATCCGGCCGCCGCCGCTGGCGCAGCTCTCGATCTCCAGGTCCGGGTGCCGTTCCTTGAGCGCGTCCAGCAGCCGGTAGAGCGCCAGCACCTGGGCGCGTGCGGTGGGCCGGTCGCCGGGGCCGTGCACGGCCTCGTGCACCTCCCGGTTGTGGTCCCACTTGAGGTAGCCGATGCCGTACTTGGTGACCAGCGCCTCCAGCGACCGGTCCAGGTACTCCCACGCCTCCGGGTTGGCGAGATCCAGTACGTACTGGTGGCGGGCGGCGGGGCCGAGGCCGCGGACCGGGCCGAGCACCCAGTCGGGGTGTTCGCGGGCCAGGTCGGAGTCGAGGTTGACCATCTCGGGCTCGACCCACAGGCCGAACTCCATGCCGAGCGCGTGCACCCGGTCGACCAGCGGGGTCAGCCCGTCCGGCCAGACCACCGGGTCCACCGTCCAGTCGCCGAGCCCCGCGTGGTCCGAACGCCGGCCGCTGAACCAGCCGTCGTCCAGCACGAACCGCTCGACGCCGACCTCGGCGGCGCGGTCGGCGAGCCGCAGCAACCGGTCCAGGTCGTGGTCGAAGTACACCGCCTCCCAGCTGTTCAGGATCACCGGCCGCGGGCCGCGCGGGTGGGCGGGGCGGGACCGCAGCAGGGTGTGGAAGCGGTCGGCGAGGCCGTCGAGGCCGTCGCCGGACCAGGCGAAGTGGCAGACCGGTGCCCGGTAGGTCTCGCCGGGGGCGAGCCGGACCTCGCCGGCCCGCAGCAGTTCGCCGCCGCCGAGCACGGCCGCATGGCTGCCGGCGCCTTCCGGGTGCCGCTCGACGAGATAGCGCTGGTCGCCACTCCAGGCGATGTGCACCGCCCACACCTCGCCGCCGCGGAAGCCGAAGCCGGGCACGCCGACGGTCACCAGGTAGGGCGAGTCGAGGCCCGGCTTCCCGCGCCGCAGCTCGCGGGTGTGGGTGCCGTAGCCGAGCGGGCGCCGCTGCGGGGAGCGTTCCCGGCTCCACTTGCCGGTGAAGTCGAGCAGTTCGCTCGCCCGGCGCGGCAGCGGCAGCAAGGTGGTGACCTGGGCGAGGTCGTACGGCGCGGGGTCCGCCGCGGCGTGCCGGGTGATGCCGGTGGCGACGGCCAGCACACCGGAGGGGTCCAGGGTGTAGCGGACGGTGAAGTCCAGTCCCGCGGTGTCGTCGGTCAGCTCGACGGTCAGCTCGCCGCCCCCGGCCGGCTCCTGGTGGACGGCGGTGGCGCGGGTGGTGAGCCGGGGGGCCGCGGCGCCGCCCGCCAGGTGGCCGGCGTGACCGGGCACGCCGGACCAGCCGTCGGCCTCGGTGGGCCAGACGGTGAACCGGCGGGGGACGTCGAGGGAGTTGTTGAGGACGGCGGCGTCGGCGGTCAGGCCGAGCGCGGCGGTGTCCGTGTCGGACAGGTCGCCGAGATCGGCGCCCCAGTGCAGGACTCTGGGCACCGGCTCGCTGAGTTCCATCACGAAGCAGGTGCCTGCCGCGCGCAGGGAGACGATCCGCGCGGTGCTGTCGGGCATACCGAGTCCTTTCCGTGCGTCCACCGCGGTGGACAGGTCCGGCAAGCCGGGTCGGTCGGCCAAGTGGCCTGCGGCCGGGCCCGGTTGCGGTCAGTGGTGGTGCGGTGCGCTGGCGGCCGGCGGTGCGCCGCCGGCCGTGATCATTCTCCCGCGATCGGCCGCTCTCCAGCGAGGACTTCGTCTTTGCTCCGGTATGTCCGCGAAGCCGCCGACGGGTCCCCGGCCGCCGGAACGGCCTCGGAACGCGGCGCGGCCCGGGTCCGCCGGGACCCGGGCCGCGCCGCGCGGCGAACCCGTGGTCAGGACGGCTTCGCCGGACTCGCGGGTTCGCCGGTGCGTCAGTGCGCCACCCGCCGTTCTGCCCCACCTCGCAACCGTCGGCGTTGTGGCCGAACGTCACCCGGGCCACGCCGGTGACGGCGAGCGGGTAGATCAGCCCGCAGACCACCGTCATCAGCAGCAGGACGCGCAGCGGCGACAGGTGCCCGCGGATCACGGTCGGGAGGTTGTTCACGGCGTGCACCTCCTTTCTCGAAGTCCGCCGGTCAGCTCGGTCCGGGAACGGACTGGACGATCAGGTCGACGGCCTTGAGGCCGGCGAAGGGCAGTACCAGGCCGCCGATGGCGTACACCCGGATGTTGCGGTTGAGCAGCTGCGCGGCCGAGGACGGCCGGTAGCGCACCCCGCGCAGCGCGAGCGGGACCAGCGTTACGATGATCAGCGCGTCGAAGATGATCGCGGAGGAGACGGCCGAGGTCGGGCTGTGCAGCTTCATGACGTTGAGCCGGTCCAGGCCCGGGTAGGCCACGGTGAACATCGCCGGGGTGATCGCGAAGTACTTCGCCACGTCGTTGGCGATCGAGAAGGTGGTCAGGGCGCCCCGGGTGATGAGGAGCTGCTTGCCGATCTCCACGATCTCGATCAGCTTGGTGGGATTGGAGTCCGGGTCCGCCATGTTCCCGGCCTCCTTGGCTGCCGAGATACCGGTGTTCATGGCCACGCCGACGTCGGCCTGGGCCAGCGCGGGCGCGTCGTTGGTGCCGTCGCCGGTCATCGCGACCAGCTTGCCGCCGGCCTGTTCGCGCTTGATCAGCGCCATCGTGTCCTCGTGCCCTCGGGCGTGGCCTCGGCGAGGAAGTCGTCCACGCCCGCCTCGCCCGCGATGGCCTTGGCGGTCATCGGGTTGTCGCCGGTGATCATCACGGTCCTGATGCCCGTCCGGCGCAGCTCGTCGAAGCGCTCCCGCATCCCGGGCTTGACGACGTCCTTGAGGTTGATCACACCGAGCACCGTGGCAGTGGACCGGCCGTCCGGGTGACGACCCCGCCGACCACCAGCGGGGTGCCGCCGCCGGAGGCGACGCCGTCGACGAGCGGGCCGACCTCCTCGGTCGGGTGGCCGCCGTTCTCCCGGATCCAGTGCGTGACCAGGGTCGCGGCGCCCTTGCGCAGCGCGCGGTGCCCGCCTCCGTCCACCAGGTCGACGCCGCTCATCCGGGTCTGCGCGGTGAAGGGCACGAACCCGGCCCGGCCGAGTTCGCCGTCGGCCCGGCCGCGCGGACCGTACCGCTCCTTGGCGAGGACCACGACAGAGCGGCCCTCCGGGGTCCCGTCCGACAGCGGGGACAGCCGCGCCGCGTCGGCCAGCGCCTCGACACCGATCCCGCCGACCGGCAGGACCCGGCGGCCTGCCGGTTGCCGAGGGTGATGGTGCCGGTCTTGTCCAGCAGCGGGGTGCTGACGTCGCCGGCCGCCGCGACGGCCCGGCCGGACATCGCCAGCACGTTGCGCTGCACCAGCCGGTCCATGCCGGCGATGCCGATCGCCGACAGCGGCGCGCCGATCGTGGTCGGGACCAGCGCCACCACCAGGGCCACCAGCACCACGATGGACTGCTCGGCGCCCGCGTAGATCGCCATCGGCTGGAGGGTGACCACGGCCAGCAGGAAGACGACGGTCAGCGAGGCCAGCAGGACGTTGAGCACGCTGCGCAGGTAGACCGGCCAGCGCTGGTCGGCGTCGCCGTCGACGCCGCCGAGCCGGTAGATCCCGCGCTCGACGGCCAGGGGGCGGGCGGTGGTGAGGGCGCGGGCCGTGTAGTCGCCCAGCGGGCGGCACCTGAGCGCCAGCGCCCCCAGGAGGGCGAGGATCTGGAGCCGGCCCGCGAGAGTGTCGTCCACTGGAACTTCTCCGGGTGGATCAGGGCCACTACGAGGTATCCGAGCAGGCAGCCGGACACGACGGGTCCGACGACGTTCTCCGCGCTCACAGCTTCTCGACCCCCTTGGCCACAAGGGCGAGCACGGCGGACACCGCGATCGTCACAACGATGAGAACCAGATCGGACACGGGCGGATCCCCGGACCGTCAGGTGGGCGGGTGTGCAGGTGAGCGATGACTCGAACACGCCGGTGAACTCCGGCACCTGTAGGAAACCGCCCGTCCGCAGGTGTATTGACGCCCGTTGACGCTTCCCTGGCGGCCGTGGCGGCGACGTTGACGCGGCCTTGACGAGGGCGGCGTTCCCGGCGGGCGCGAGGGGCGGTGACGGGTCCGGTCCCGGCCGGACCGGCCGGCGGCCGGTCAGTCGGGCAGGGTCCCCGCCCGCTCGGGGTCGAGCAGTCCGGCGAGCAGGTCCCCGTGCTCCGCGATCCGGGCCGGCACCTCGCCGATGGTCAGCGCCAGCTCCCGCGGGTCGCGGGCGGCCGCCACCTCCTCCCAGGACAGCGGCGCGGACACGGTCGGCGCCGGCTGCGCCCGTACGGTGTAGGGCGCGGCGGTCGTCTTGCGCTCGGAGTTCTGCGACCAGTCGATGAAGACGCGGCCCACCCGGTCCGCCTTGGCCATCGTCGCCACCACGCCGGCCGGGTGGCCGGCCTGAAGCTCCCCGGCGACCCGCCGGGCGTAGGCGCTGGCGGTCCGGGGGCTCGCGCCGCGTACCGCGGCCAGCAGGTGCAGTCCCTTGGCGCCGCTGGTCTTGGCCCACGCCTGCAGACCGTCCTCGGCGAGCCGGTCGCGCAGCAGCAGCGCGACCCGGCAGGCGTCGACCACCGTGCGGCCCTCGCCGGGGTCGAGGTCCAGCACCAGCCGGTCGGCGTGCTCGGGGCGCCCGGCCGGCCACTGGTGGACGTGGATCTCCACACAGGCGAGGTTGGCGGCCCAGACCAGGGTCGACAGGTCGTCGACCAGTACCTGGTCCATCAGCTCACCGCTGTGCCGGACCGTCTCCGCGACGGTCACCCAGTCGGGCGTACCGGCCGGCGGCCGTTTCTGGAAGAAGCGCTGCCCCTCCACTCCGTCGGGAGTGCGGACGAAGCTGGCCGCCCGGCCCCTGATGTGCGGCAGCAGGGTCGCGGCGACGGTCGCGTAGTAGTGCAGCAGCTCGCCCTTGGTGGTGCCGGTACGCGGCCACAGCACGCGGTCGAGGTTGCTGAGCGTCAGTCGGCGGCCCTCGACCTCGGTGATCGGCATACGATAAAACTCCCATAATCTGACAAAGAGGACACGTCATGCGCAGCGTCTGGTCGGGGAACCTGGCCTTCGGCCTGGTCTCCATCCCGGTGAAGCTCGGGGCCGCGGCGTCGAGCCACCGGATCGGCTTCCGGCAGGTCCACCTGGCCGACCAGGGCCGGGTCCGCTACCAGAAGACCTGCGAACTGGACGGGCAGGTGCTCTCCACCGCCGAAATCGGCCGCGCCTACGAGACCCCGGACCGGCTGGTCGAGGTGACCGACGCCGACCTCCAGGCACTGCCGCTGCCCACCGCCAGGACCATCGAGGTCACCGGCTTCCTCGACATGGCGTCCGTCGACGCCGTCCAGCTCGACACGCCCTATTTCGTGGCCCCCGGCTCCCCCGCGGCCAACAAGCCGTACGTACTGATGCGCGAGGCGCTGGCCCGGTCGGGGAAGGCGGCGGTCGGCAAGTTCGCCATGCGCAACTCCGAGCACCTGGCGCTGATCCTGGCGCGCGAGGACGTCCTGGTCCTGCAGACGCTGCGCTGGCCGGACGAGCTGAACTCCCCCGCGGAGGCGGCCCCCCGGGGCAGCGTCAAGATCACCGACTCCGAGCTGCGGCTGGCCGACACCCTGATCGAGGCGCTCGGCGAGGCCGATCTGAGCGAGTACCACGACGACTACGCGCAGGCGGTGGAGGCACTGGTCACCGCGAAGCTGGAGGGCACGGAGCCGCCCTCGGCCGGCCCGGAGAGCGGCGGCAAGGTCGTCGACCTGATGGCGGCACTCCAGGCGTCGGTGGACCGGGCGCGCGGCGGCGAGGAGGCGGCGGACGCCACGGTGCACGAACTGGCGCCGCCCTCGCGCGAGAAGGCCCCGGCACGGAAGAAGAGGGCCGCCGGGAAGGCCGCGGGATCCGCGTCCGGCGGGGCGGACGCCGCCGGCTCGGGCGCGGGCACCGGCGGGCCGGGCGGCTCGGGCTCGGGCGGCTCCGGGTCCGCGGCCTCGAAGAAAGCCGCGGGCAAGAAGACCACCGCCAAGAAGACCACCGCCAGGAAGGCGCCGGCCAAGAAGACACCGGCGAAGAAGACACCGGCGAAGAAGGCCGCGTCACAGCGCCGCACCGGATGACGTTCCGGTACCGACCGGCGGACCGCCGTCGCCGCACCGGCCCCACCCGGCACACGCCGCGAAGCCGATTCTGAACGCAGTGTAAAACCACGGGCCACTGGTTCCGGCAAAATCAGGCCATAGGGCGATATTCCGCCAAAGGCCCCGTTGACACGTCCGGGCGGCGCTGCCTACGTTACGCGGCGAGGCCGGAGCAGCTGCGGCCGTCGACGTAGGCGGGCCCCCGCGGGGGCAGAGTGAGCGAGGGTGACGGGATGTATTCAGGACCCGGTATGGCAGCGTGGCGGCGCCACGGCCGTGCCTCGGCGTTCCTGGCCCGGTACATCGACCTGCTCCGCGTCAACAGCGCCCTCTGTAAGGGCTGAACGCCCCGGGCCGACGGCCCGCTGACATCCGCTCCGTCGATGTGAGCCCAGCGCGACCCTTTTTCTCCCCGCCCGTCCCGCTCCCGGCGCACCTGCCGGAAGCGGTGCACCGCACCCTCCCCTGCCCTCCCAGCAAGGCCACGTCTTCCGCCGGCGGTACGGCCTTGCCCCGCGCTGGAGTTCTCCGATGAGCGAACCGCCCCCTCCTGCCTCCGTGGCAGCCTCCTCCCCACCCGGGGACACCGTCGTGGACCAGTCGACTCCCCCCGGGGAAAAGGAACCCGACAGACTGTCGGCCCAGCGGGTGATCCCGCTGCGGCATCCCTGGCGCTGGGTGCTGACCGTCGTCGTACTGGTGGTGGTCGCCCAGATCATCCACGGCCTGGCCACCAACCCGTTCTACCAGTGGGGCCGCTTCCGCTACTGGTTCCTGCGCCCGATCATCCTCGACGGCCTGGTGATCACCCTCAAAGTCGCCGCGTGGAGCGCCCTGTTGGGGCTGCTGGGCGGGATCGCGCTGGCGCTCGGCCGGCTGTCGCGCAGCCCGGTGCTGCGCGCGGTCTCCTGGGTCTACATTTGGCTGTTCCGCTCGGTACCGCTGATCGTGGTGCTGCTGTTCCTCTACAACTTCAGCGCCCTGTATGCCACGTTGAGCCTGGGCGTGCCGTTCGGCCCCGGCTTCGTGCACTTCGACGAGTCCCGGCTGGCCACCGACATCGTGGTGGCGACCGTCGGCATCAGCCTCAACGAGGCCGCCTACGCCGCCGAGGTGGTACGGGCCGGAGTACTCTCGGTCGACCAGGGACAGCACGAGGCCGCGGCGGCGCTCGGTCTGCCGCGCGGCTACCAGTTCACCCGGATCGTCTTCCCGCAGGCGCTGCGGGCGATCGTGCCGGCGTATGTGAACCAGCTGATCGGCCTGGTCAAGGGCACCTCGCTGGTCTTCTACGTCTCCCTGCTCGACCTGTTCGGCCGGGTGCAGACGCTCGGCAGCACCTACCCCAGCGACATCGTGCCGCTGCTGCTGGTGGCCACCGTCTGGTACGTGATCCTGACCAGCGTCATCTCGGTGATCCAGTTCTACGTGGAGCGCTACTTCTCCCGTGGCGCGCTGCGCACCGTACCGCCCACGCCCCTGCAGAAGCTGCGCACCGCGGTGGAAAACCTCCGGGCGCGGATCGAGATCGGATCGATCGGATGAGCGGCTCCACGAAGCGCGCCGTGGTGGACGCGCGGCCCGACGCGGTCGCGGTGACCGTGCACAACGCCCACAAGTGGTACGGCACCCAGCAGGTGCTGGCGGGTATCGACCTGACCGTACCGGCCGGGGAGGTCACCGCTATCCTCGGCCCGTCCGGCTCCGGGAAGTCCACCCTGCTGCGGGTCATCAACCACCTGGAGAAGCTCGACATCGGCCATGTCAGTGTCGGCGACGAGCCGATCGGGGTCCGGCACCACCGCGGCCGGCTCAAGGAGCTGAGCGAGCGGGCGATCCTCGCCCAGCGCAGCCGGATCGGCTTCGTCTTCCAGAACTTCAACCTCTTCCCGCACCTGACCGTGCTCGACAACGTGGCCGCCGCCCCGGTGGCGACCCGCCGCAAGAGCAAGGCCGGAGCACAGGAGCAGGCCCGCACGCTGCTGGAGCGGGTGGGGCTGGCCGACAAGGCCGGCGCCTACCCGCGGCAGCTGTCCGGCGGGCAGCAGCAGCGGGTCGCCATCGCCCGCGCACTGGCCCTGGAGCCCGGGGTCATCCTCTTCGACGAGCCGACCTCGGCACTGGACCCGGAACTCGTCGGCGAGGTGCTGGCCGTCATCAAGGACCTGGCGACCAGCGGTACCACCCTCATCGTCGTCACCCACGAGATCGCCTTCGCCCGCGAGGTCGCCGACACCGCCGTCTTCCTCGACGGCGGGAAGGTGGTCGAGCAGGGAGCGCCCGGTCAGGTGCTCACCGATCCGAGCCATCCGCGTACCCGCGAATTCCTCAGCCGCGTGCTGTGACCCAGCCACGCCGTCCGACCCGCTCATTCCCGCCTTACCCTAACCACCCGAGGATCACCACCATGCCCCGTTTCCGTTCCAGACTCGTCCTCAGCGTCGCCGCCGTCACCACCCTGTCCCTGGGCCTGGCCGCCTGCGGCAGCGACGACGGTTCGTCGTCGGCCGGCGCCGAGTCCAAGGGCACCGTCGTGGTCGGTGCCGTCTCCAACGGTGCCGCGAAGCAGACCGAGATCAAGGTGTCCCAGGTGGACAGCATCCGCGCCGAGCTGCCCAAGGACGTCCTCGACAGCAAGCAGCTGGTGATTGGCCTCGGCCTGCTGCCGGCCGGCTCGGCCCCGCTCGGCTACCTCGGCAGCGACCAGAAGACCCTCACCGGCTCCGAGCCCGACCTCGGCCGGCTGATCGCCGCCGTCCTCGGTCTGAAGCCGGTCCTGGACAACGCGACCTGGGACAACCTCTTCGTCGGCATCGACAGCGGCAAGACCGACGTCGGCTTCTCCAACATCACCGACACCGAGCAGCGCAAGGAGAAGTACGACTTCGCCAGCTACCGGCAGGACAACCTGGGTCTTGAGGTCCGCAAGGCCGAGACCTGGAACTTCACCGGCGACTACCACGTCCTGGCGGGCAAGACGGTGGCGGTGGGCTCGGGCACCAACCAGGAGAAGATCCTGCTGAAGTGGCAGAGCCAGCTGCAGGCCGAGGGCAAGAAGCTCACGGTCAAGTACTTCCAGGACGCCAACAGCACCTACCTGGCACTGAACTCGAACAAGATCGACGCCTACTTCGCGCCGAACCCGAGCATCTCCTACCACGTGACCAAGACCGCGGGCAGCCCGCTGGCCACCCGCGACGCCGGCACCTACTCCGGCGCCGGCTCCCAGCTCCAGGGGCTGATCTGCGCCACCGTCAAGAAGGACAACGGGCTGGTCAAGCCGCTCGCGGACGCGCTCAACTACCTGATCAAGAACGGCCAGTACAAGGAGTGGCTGGCCGCCTGGAACCTCAGCAACGAGGCAGTGCCCACCTCGGAGATCAACCCTCCCGGCCTGCCTGTCACCAACTCCTGAAAGGCTGAGGCCGTGGCACGCCGAGTAGTGGTCGTCGGTGGCGGGGTGATGGGGTCGTCCGCGGCCTGGCATCTCGCCGCCCGCGGCGCGGACGTCACCCTTTTCGAGCAGTTCGCACCCGGTCACGACCGGGGAAGTTCGCACGGCAGCTCCCGGATCTTCCGGCTGGCCTACGCCGATCCCTTCTACGTAGGTCTGGCCGTCCGGGCACTGCCGCTGTGGCGGCGGCTGGAGGAGGAGTCCGACACCGGCGTGCTGACGCTGACCGGGGCCGTCGACCACGGCCCCGGGCCGGCCACCGGGGCGCTGGCCGACGCGCTGACGGCGGCCGGCCGGCCGGTCGAGCGCGTGACGCCGGAACAGGCGGCCGACCGCTGGCCGGGGCTGCGGGTGGACAGCACCGCGGTGTTCCACCCGGAGGCCGGCCGGCTGCACGCCGACGACGCGGTCATCGCGTTCCAGCGGGCCGCCGAGCGGCGCGGGGCGGTGGTCCGGCACGGCGTCCGGGTGAGCGGGATCACGCTCCGCGGCGCCGGGGCCGAGGTGGTCACCGCCGACGGGGAGGCGGTCGGCGCGGACTCCGTGGTGGTCGCCGTCGGCGGCTGGGCGCCGGTGGCGCTGGCCGCGCTGGTCGCCGGGGTGCCGGCGCTGCGGGTCACCCTGGAGCAGCCCGCGCACTTCCCGGCCGCCGACCCGCTGTCCTGGCCGTCCTTCATCCACCACGGCGGGGCCGGCATCGAACCCGTCGACGGCATCTACGGGCTGGGCAGCGACGACGGCGTGAAGGCGGGCTTCCACGGCATCGGGCGGGTCATCGACCCCGACCACGACGACCGGACCCCGGACCCGGCGACCATCCGGGCGCTCCAGGACTACGCCGAACGGTGGCTGCCGGGAGTGGACGCCGACAAGCCGTCGGTGGTCACCTGCCTGTACACGACGACCCCCGATCACGACTTCGTGATCGACCGCAGCGGACCCGTCACCGTGCTCGCGGGATTTTCCGGGCACGGTTTCAAGTTCGCATCAGTGATAGGAGAGCTCGCCGCCGATCTGGTGGAGGGCAGGCCCGGTGCGGACCGGTTCGCGCTCGGTCGGCCGACCGCCTGACCGGCAGGCGGCACCGGAGCGCGAAGAGAACCACGAGCGCGACCGCACGAGTACGCAAGAAACGGAGAGACAGCCGACCATGTCGACCAGCCTTCAGCCCCCGCCCGAGCAGGTGCCGCCGAACGACGCCGAGGCGGCCGCGCTCTCCGTCCTGGACAACCCCGCCTGGGCCGCGCTGACCGGGGCGCACCGGCCGCTGGCCGAGATCGTCGGCTCGGCCGCCCGCTACCAGACGGACGTCTCACCCTTCGTCGCCATCGCCGACCACCGCGACCCCGCCGCCTGGACCGATCTGGCCACCCTGGTCGGTCCCGGCAACTCCTTCGCGCTGGCCGGGGTGCCGGCGCTGCCCGAGGGCTGGGCCACCGGCCAGACCGGGCAGGGGGTCCAGCTGGTCGCCACCTCGCTGCGGACCGAGGCCGACCCGGAGGCGGTGCGGCTGAGCCCGGCGGACGTCCCCGAGATGCTGGACCTGGTGGACCGCGCCAAGCCGGGCCCGTTCCTGCCGCGCACCATCGAGCTGGGCGCGTACTACGGCATCCGCCGGGACGGCAGGCTGGTCGCGCTGGCCGGGGAGCGGCTGCACCCGCCGGGCTGGACCGAGATCAGCGCGGTCTGCACCGACGAGGAGCACCGCGGCCAGGGTCTGGCCACCCGGCTGGTCCGGCATGTCGCGGCGGGCATCGAGGCGCGCGGCGACCGCCCGTTCCTGCACGCGGCGGCGGTGAACACCGGTGCCATCCGGCTCTACGAGTCGCTCGGCTTCACCCTGCGCCGCAACGTCCTCTTCCATTTCCTGCGGGTCCCCGACGACGCCCCCACGGCCGGCTGAGCCGCCGGCCGGGCGGCCGACTCCCCAGGTCGCGGGGCGGACGGGGATTGCGCACGGTGGCGCGGGCGGGTTAGCGTCAATGGACCTTCGGGTCCGAACAGGGGGGTGAGGGCAGTGCGGGCACAGCATGAGCGGGCCGTCCACGGCGTCCCCTCGCCCATGACCGGTTCCTTCCACCCCGCCGTCGTGCGCGTCCTGGTCTCCCGCGGTCCGCGGGTGCGCCTCTACGGACGCCAGCACATCGATCTGCTGCGAGTGGCCGGCGCGCTCTGTTGTCGCTGATCCACCCCCACCGCGACACGACCGCACACCTCCGTCACCACCGTTGAGCTACGCCTGCCCGCGCCGGATTCCCTGACAGGGCCGCGCACGGGTCCGCTGAGGATCGGCGCCAGGTACGCACGGGGTCCGGCACGGTCACGTCCGCCCCTCGGCCGATCAAGAAAGGCAACCCCGCATGTCCGCAACCCCGCCGCCCCCGCTGCACCTGGCCGTGGCCCTGCAGGACGCCGGCTGGCACCCCGCCGCCTGGCGCGAGCCCGGCGCCCGGCCCCTGGAACTGTTCGACGCCCGCTACTGGGTGGACGCCGTCCAGGAGGCCGAGCGCGGTCTGCTGGACTTCGTGACCTTCGAGGACTCCCTCGCCCTCCAGTCCGCCGACCTGTTCGAGCCCGACGACCGCACCGACCAGGTGCGCGGCCGGCTCGACGCGGTGCTCGTCGCGGCCCGGGTGGCGCCGCTGACCCAGTGGATCGGGCTGGTCCCGACGCTGGTCACCACCCACACCGAGCCGTTCCACCTGTCCAAGGCGATAGCGACCCTGGACTACGTGAGCACCGGACGCGCCGGGCTGCGGGTGCAGCTCGCCGCGCAGGCCCATGTGGCCGCGCACTTCGGCCGCCGGGTGCTGCCGCCGCTGACCACGGCCGCCTTCGGCCCGTCCGCGCCGGACTCGGTCCGGGAGCTGATCGCGGACCTGTTCGACGAGGCCAACGACTACGTGGAGGTCGTCCGGCGGCTGTGGGACAGCTGGGAGGACGACGCGGAGATCCGGGACGTCGCCACCGGCCGGTTCATCGACCGCGCCAAGCTGCACTACATCGACTTCGAAGGCCGCCACTTCAGCGTCAAGGGCCCCTCGATCACCCCCCGGCCGCCCCAGGGCCAGCCGCTGGTGACCGCGCTCGCCCACACCACGCTGCCGTACCGGCTGGTGGCACGCTCCACCGACGTGGGCTTCGTCACCCCGCGCGACGCCGGGCAGGCCGCCGCCATCGTCGCCGAGATCCGTGCCGAGCAGGAGGCCGCCGGCCGGGCCGGCGAGCAGCTGCACGTCTTCGGCGACGTGGTGGTCTTCCTGGACGACGACGAGAGCGCGGCGCACGACCGCCGCAGCCGGCTCGACGCGCTGCTCGACCAGCCGTACACCAGCGACACCCTGATCTTCGCCGGCACCCCGGCCCAGCTCGCCGACCTCCTCCAGGAGTTCCAGCGCGAGGGACTGACCGGCTTCCGGCTGCGGCCGGCCGACGCCGACCACGACCTGCGGGCGATCACCCGCGGCCTGGTGCCCGAGCTCCAGGCGCGCGACGCGTTCCGCCGCTCGTACGAGGCCGGCACCCTGCGCGGCCTGCTCGGACTGCCCAGGCCCGCCAACCGCTACGCGACCGCGAGCGTCTGAGCCGGAGGGACCGTACACCGCAATGAGCAAGCCCGTTAAGCAGATCCACCTCGCGGCCCACTTCCCCGGCGTCAACAACACCACGGTGTGGAGCGACCCGGCCGCCGGCAGCCACATCGAGTTCAGCTCCTTCACCCACTTCGCCCGTACCGCCGAGCGGGCCAGGTTCGACTTCCTGTTCCTGGCCGAGGGCCTGCGGCTGCGCGAGCAGGCCGGCGAGATCTACGACCTGGACGTGGTCGGACGCCCCGACACCTTCACCGTCCTCGCCGCGCTCGCCGCCGTCACCGACCGCATCGGACTCACCGGCACCATCAACTCCACCTTCAACGAGCCCTACGAGGTGGCCCGCCAGTTCGCCTCCCTGGACCACCTGTCGGCCGGACGCGCCGCCTGGAACGTCGTCACCTCCTGGGACGCCTTCACCGGCGAGAACTTCCGCCGCGGCGGCTTCCTCGCCCAGGACGACCGCTACTCGCGGGCGCAGCGGTTCCTGGAGACCACCGGCGAGCTGTTCGACTCCTGGCGCGGTGACGAGATCATCGCCGACAAGGAGTCCGGCCGGTTCCTGGCCGATCCGTCGGCCGGCGGCTTCCGGCACAAGGACGAGCACTTCGACATCGCCGGCCGGTTCAACGTGCCGCGCAGCCCGCAGGGCCGCCCGGTGGTCTTCCAGGCCGGCGACTCCGACCAGGGCCGCGAGTTCGCGGCGGCCTCCGCCGACGCGATCTTCAGCCGGCACGCCGAGCTGGAGGCCGGAAAGGCGTTCTACGCCGACGTCAAGGGCCGGCTGGCGAAGTACGGCCGCACCCACGACGAGCTGCTGATCCTGCCCGCCGCCACCTTCGTCCTCGGCGACACCGACGCCGAGGCGCGGGAGAAGGCCGACGAGGTGCGGCGCGGCCAGGTCAGCGGGCAGACCGCGATCAAGCTGCTGGAGCAGGTATGGAACCGGGACCTGTCGGCGTACGACCCGGAGGGCCCGCTGCCGGACGTCGACCCCGACCCCGGCGAGCACACCCTGGCCCGCGGCCGGGCCAGCGTCCGGATGGTCCGCGACCCGCTGGCGGTCGCCCGGGAGTACCGGGAGCTGGCCGAGGCGGAGGGGCTGTCGATCCGGGACCTGATCATCAGGACCAGTGCCCGGCAGACCTTCGTCGGGTCCGCCAGGACCGTCGCCGACACCATCGACTCCTTCGTGCAGGCCGACGCCTCCGACGGTTTCATCCTGGTGCCGCACATCACCCCCGGCGGGTTGGACGAGTTCGCCGACACGGTGGTGCCGCTGCTCCAGGAGCGCGGCGTCTTCCGGCAGGAGTACACCGGCACCACCCTGCGCGACCACCTGGGCCTGCCGGCCACCCGTCCGGCCGAAGGCGGGGAGCGGGGGGCCGCCTCGTGAAGTTCCTGGCCATCACGCTGATCGTGCACTCCCCGGATCCGGTGACCGGTGAGAAGAAGTCCACCGGGGCGCGGTTCCGGGAGGTACTCGACAACGCGGTGCTGGCCGAGGAGCTCGGTTTCGACGGGTTCGGGGTCGGCGAGCGGCACGAGCGGCCGTTCATCTCCTCCTCGCCGCCCGTGGTGCTCAGCCATGTCGCGGCGCTGACCTCGCGGATCCGGCTGTTCACCGCGGTGACGACGCTGAGCCTGCTCGACCCGGTACGGGCCTTCGAGGACTACGCCACGCTGGACCACCTCTCGCAGGGCCGTCTCGACCTGATCATCGGCAAGGGCAACGGCTCCGCACAGCGCGACCTGTTCAACGTCACCGCCGAGGACCAGTGGGACCGCAACGCCGAGAGCTACGAGCTGTTCCGGCGGATCTGGCGGCAGGACAAGGTCACCGCGAGCGCCCGCTTCCGCCCGGAGCTGAAGGACGCCGAGGTGTGGCCCAGGCCGCTCCAGCAGCCGATCCGGGTCTGGCACGGCAGCGCCACCAGCCGGGAGTCGGTGGACCTGGCGGCCCGTTACGGCGACCCGCTGTTCTCCGCCAACGTCACCAACCCGATCGGGCCGTACGCCGAGCTGGTCCGCTACTACCGGCAGCGGTGGGAGCACTACGGCCACGACCCGGCGCTGGCCACCGTCGGCGCGGGCACCGCGGGCTACTACGCGGCCCCCACCTCGCAGCAGGCGATCGCCGCCTACCGGCCGGTGTTCGAGGGGCAGCTGGCCTTCCAGCGGCAGCTCGGCCTCGAACCGGTCTTCCCCACCCTGGAGGACTACGTCGAGCGCAGCTCCGCGCTGATCGGCAGCCCGCAGCAGGTGATCGAGAAAGTGCACCGCTACCACGAGGAGTTCGGGCACAGTGTGCTCCACCTGCACGCCGACGCCGGCGGACTGACCGACGCCCAGCACCGCGCGTCGTTGGAGCTGTTCCAGTCCGCCGTCGCGCCGGTGCTCCGCAAGGAGATCCCCGACCCGCCGTGGCCGTGGGGTCCGACCCACCTCACCGAGCCGGTGCCCGTCACCGGCGCCGCACCCACCACCACCCAGGAAGGCGGCCCCGCATGAGCGTGCCCGCAGCTTCGGGCTCCCCGGCCGTACCGCTGTCGATCCTCGACCTGTCACCGATCCCGTCCGGCAGCACGCCCGCGCAGGCACTGCGCAACACCGTCGACCTGGCCCAGCGGGCCGAGGCCGCCGGGTACGCGCGCTACTGGCTGGCCGAGCACCACCTGGCGACCGGTGTGGCGGGCATCTCGCCCGCGCTGGTGATCCAGCTGGTCGCGGCGGCCACCGAGCGGATCCGGGTGGGCGCCGGCGCGGTACAGCTCGGGCACCGCACGGCGCTGTCGGTGGTGGAGGAGTTCGGCCTGCTGGACGCGCTGTACCCGGGGCGGATCGACCTGGGCCTGGGCCGCTCCGGCTTCCGGCGGCCCAAGCCGAAGGCGGCCTCCGGCGGCGACGCCGACGCGGCACCGGCGGCGGCGCCCGCACCCGCGCCGAAGAAGGAGGCGCACACCACGCCCGAGGGGCTGCTGATCCCGGCGCCCTTCGACATCAGCTCGCTGATCGGGTCGCCGCTGCTGACCCGCTACGTCCAGCTGGTGCAGTTCCCCGGCTCGGAACCGGCCGACTACCGCGAGCAGGTGGAACTGATCCAGGCGATGATCCGCGGTGACGCCCGCACCCCGGAGGGCCTGGAGGCGCACGCGCTGCCCGGCGAGGGCGCCGACCTCCAGCTGTGGATCCTCGGCAGCAGCGGCGGGGTCAGCGCCGAAACGGCGGGCTCCCTCGGGCTGCCCTTCGGCGCGAACTACCACGTCAGCCCGGCCGCGATCCTGGAGGCGGTGGAGGCGTACCGGAAGGCGTTCGTACCGTCGCGGACACTGGCCAGGCCGCATGTGCTGGTCTCCGCCGACGTGGTGGTGGCCGAGGACGACGCGACCGCCCGGCACCTGGCCTCCCCGTACGGGCTGTGGGTGCACAGCATCCGCAGCGGTGCGGGCGCCATCCCCTTCCCGACCCCGGAGGAGGCCGCCGCGCACGTGTGGACCGACCAGGAGCGCGGGCTGGTCGAGGACCGGATACAGACCCAGTTCGCGGGCTCGCCGCAGACCGTGGTGGAGAGGCTGCGGGTGCTCCAGCAGGCTACCGGCGCGGACGAGCTGCTGGTCACCACGATCACCCACGACCACCAGGACCGGGTGCGGTCCCTGGAACTGCTCGCCGCGGCGTGGCAGGAGCAGAGCGCCTGACCCCGGCGCCCCGGCCCGCGTCGAGCCGCCCGTACCCGCCGCGGGCGCGGCGGGTACGGGCGGCTCTGCTGTCCCGGGCCGGCGGACGCCGCCGCGGTACGGGGCCGGGCCGGCAGCCCACCGGTCAGCGCCAGCAGCTGTCGCTGCCCGGCGGACAGGTTGCGGCCCCGCTCGCCGACCGGCTGGAGGTAGCCGAGCGGCAGCGCCGCCACCACGGGGTGCGCGCCCACCGCCCGCGCCGCGGCCTCCACCTCGGCGTCGCTCGCGTCGGGCCGCCCGTAGGCGACGGCGTCCCGGACCGTGCCGCTGAACAGGTGGGCCTCCTGAGGCACCACGCCGAGTCCGCGGCGGTAGCCGGCCAGGTCCAGCTCACGCAGGTCGTGGCCGTCCACCCGGACCGACCCGGAGGTGGGGTCGCCCGGCGGGCGTCCCGCTCCGGGCCGGCGCGCCGACCGGACCACCCGGATCGTAAGGTCCGTGGTGCGGGACGCGACGGGGACCGCGGGCCGGGAAGCGCGCTCGGACGGCGGACGGCGGCGTGCACGCGATGGGAGGGCCGCCGGGTCCCGGCGGAAGCGCCGGCGCCCGCCGCCACCGGTGCTACGCGCTGATGCCGGCCGCGTCGATGACGGCCGCCGCGGTGGCCACCGCGAGCCCCTGCAGCGGATCCGCCTTGATACCGGCCCGTACGCTCGCCCCGTCGTAGACCAGCGTCAGCTGCCGCGCCAGCGTGTCGGGGTCGGCGGCGCCGCCGCGCCGGGCCTCGGCCAGGAAGAAGTCGGTCATGGCCTGCTTGCCGCGGGCGGCGACGACACTGGCGACATGCCCGGGGTCCTTCAGCTCGACCTGGGTCGCCACGTAAGGGCAGCCGTAGTAGTCGGCCGAGGCCGCGACCTCCTCCAGCCGCTCGAAGACGTACAGCATCCGGGCCCGGGGGGCGTCCGGGGCGCCGGGCGGCGGGATGAGCAGGGCGGACAGCAGCGGCGCCCGCTTCTCCAGCGCTGCGGCGATGACGTCGTCCTTGCTGTCGAAGAGCTGGTACATCGAGCGCTTCGAGACACCGGCGGCCTTGCACAGCGCGTCGGTACCGGCGCCGGTGCCCTCCCGGTAGAAGAGGTCGGCCGCGGCGTCGAGCAGCCGGTCGCGGGACGACGGCCTGGGCGGCCCTGGCGCCGCCTTGGACGCCGTCTTCCTTCTGCCGGTCGGCTGGTCCGGTGTCACGGTGGTCATGGAGGCAGGTTACCGCGCCGGCTCGACAGTGGAAACCGATCGGTCTACAGTTGCTTGAAACCGATCGGTTTCCAGTGGTCGGCGACAACACGACTTCCGCACCCCCGTACAGAAGGGCACCTGTCATGCAGATCAGGGGTTCCGTCGCACTCGTCACCGGCGCCAACCGCGGACTCGGCGAGCAGTTCGTCCACGCGCTCCTCGAAGCCGGGGCGGCCAAGGTCTACGCCGCCGCACGCGACCCGAGGAAGGTCACCGTGCCCGGCGCGATCCCGCTGACGCTGGACGTCACCGACCCCGCCTCCGTACGCGCCGCGGCCGAGCAGGCCCAGGACGTCACGCTGCTGGTCAACAACGCCGGCTCGTACACCGGCGCCGGCATTCTGGACGGCGACCTCGACGACTTCCGCCGTGAGTACGAGACCCACGTCCTCGGCAGCCTCACGGTGAGCCGCACCTTCGCGCCGGTGCTGGGCCGCAACGGCGGCGGCGCGATCGTCAACGTACTGTCCGCGCTGTCGTGGTTCACCACCCCCGAGAGCGGGGGCTACTCCGCGGCCAAGTCCGCCGCGTGGTCGGTGACCAACGCCCTGCGCCTGGCACTGGCCGAGCAGGGCACCCAGGTCACCGCCCTGCACGTCGGCTACATGGACACCGACATGACCGCCGGTATCGAGGCCCAGAAGTCCGACCCGGCCAAGGTCGCCCGCATCACGCTCGAAGGCGTCGAGGCCGGCCGGCACGAGGTGCTCGCCGACGACGTCAGCAAGCAGGTCAAGGCCGGCCTGGCCATCGGCCCCGAGGCCCTCTACCCCCAGCTCGCGGGCTGACCCGAGTCCGGCTCCCAACCCCGGGCCCAGCCCCGGACCCGGGGCCCGCACCCGGCGGTCGTCTTCGAGCGGGTAGCGGTGCGGGGCGGCACCGGCCGAGCAGCGGCCGCTGTCCCGGGTGGTCGTCGTGGTCGACGGTGCCGATCGCGCCCCCGATCCCAGCGCCCTGCCGGCGCTGCTGCACGATGCGGGGCGTAGAGCCGCCGCCGGTGGACGGCCGGCGACCGCGCAGGGTGATCCACGACGTGACGCGGGACGTCGAGCGCGGGTGGCTGACGTGAAGCCTCCGGCCCAGTGGACGATCTCGTGCTGGGACCCTCCCGCCGGGGGCTTCACGGCTACCCGCACCCGATGTCCCGCTGTCCCGTCCGAGCGGGTCCGATCTCCCGCTGTCCCGTCCGAGCGGGTCCGGGCACTCCGCGCGGAGCCTCACAACGGTCATTGCGCCGAGGAGACCCCGGTGGGGTGACGATCACGCGGGCGTCCGCGAGCGGTCCGGCCACTTCGGACGGGCAGGTGGTCGAGACGTCGGTCGGCGAAGTCCGCCGTCACAGCCGGGGGCGCGGGTTGGCGTTGTGCACCAGTTCCAGCGCCTGCTGGGGGAACCACGTGCCGGCGGCCGGGTCGGGGTAGCCGCGCTCGGGGTCGTTCGGTCCCGCGGTGCCGCGCGTGCACTGGCCGTCGGACTGGCCGGGGATCTTCACCCACAGTCCGGCGTCCTGCAACGGGTCGCCGGTGTTCAGGGTGGGCAGGGCGCCGGTGCCCCGTCCGGGCGGGTTGCACCAGTCCTGCGGGTCGGAGTACACGCCGGTCGGCGGGACCCAGGGACCCTGACCGTTGCGGCTGGTGTCGGTGACGAAGTGCTTCATCGCCGACGGCGCGGCGTGCACGTTCGCGTCGAGCCAGTGCTGCGCGTCCTCGGGCGCCCAGTACTGGTTGGGGCAGGAGGCGGCGTCGCCGCCGTCCTGGACGTAGCTCAGGCAGGAGGAGACGAGCTTGCCGTACCAGGCGAGTTCGTCGTCTGAACGGTAGTTGGAGATGTTGAGGTAGAAGCCGCTGGCATCGTCGACACCAGCGCCGATGAGCCGGGGCACGATGTCGTTGACGCTGTGCCAACCGCTGTGGCCTGCGTCAATGTACACCTTGTCGCCGCTGGCGGCCGACTGCAGCGTGCTGACGGCGTAGCGTATCTCGCTGTAGCGCTCGGCGGTCCTGCTGCCCTGCGCGTCGTCCGCTCCGCAGTCCGAGGGCAGCAGGGCCAGCGAGTCGGGCTCCAGGATGACGTCGGCCGGCCGGCCGCCGATGCCCGCCTTCACCGCGTCGATCCACGCCTCGTAGTCGGCGGTGTCCGCGGCGCCGCCCGCCGAGTACTGGCCGCAGTCGCGACCGGGAACGTTGTAGAGCGCGAGGACCGGCAGGGCGTGCTGCCGGGCCGCGTCGGTGACCGTCTCGCGCACGGACGCCTCGACGTCCGCGGGGGTGCCGCCGCCGGTGAACCACACGGCCTGCGGAGTGCGGGTCATGGCGCGGACCCTCGCGGCGTCCAGAAGCTTCCCGTGCTGGACCAGGCCGAGGATTTGGGTGTTCGCCGCGGGGTCGGCGGGCGGCGTGAACAGACGCGCGGACCGCGTCCCGTGGTGGTCGGGGGTGTGGGCGTGCGCGGGAACGGCGGCAGCGACGGCGACCAGGGCTACGGCTGCGGCAACGCAGAGTGAGCGGGCACGGCTGCGGGACCGGGTTACGACGGTACGACCGTCGGCGCGGGTGGTCATGGGGGGATTGGCTCCTCGGGGCACGGACAGCGGACAGCGGACGTTGCGGGGCGAGGCCCGGTGCCACCGTGGGAACATGGGAGCGCTCCCACGGTGGCGTTAGTATTAACCTCCGAACCGCGGACGGCGTCAATCCCCCCGCACGGACTTCACGAGGTGAACGTCCCCGAGCCCGCAGCCGTGGATGCTCTTCGGACAAGACGCGCCCGGCTGGTGGTGACGCCGGCCGGCCGGCTCCACAGTGCCCCCCTCAGGCGCTCGCGCACGCGGCGCCGTTCAGGCTGAAGGCGGTGGGTGCGGTGTTCGCGCCGGTCACCGAGGCGGTGAAGCCGACGGTGGCCGACGTGCCGGGGGCCAGCGAGGGTGCCCAGGTCGGTGCGGAGACGGTGACGGCCGCCCCGGTCTGGGCGTAGCCGGCGTTCCACAGCGAGGTGATCGTTTGGCTGCCGGGGAAGGTCCAGGCGAGCTCCCAGTTGGCGGCCGGCGTCGCGCCGGTGTTCTTGACGGTGACCGATGCCTGGAAGCCGCCGGACCACTGGTTGGTGACCGTGTAGGCCACCGAGCATGCGCCGGCCGGCGAGGTGGTCGGCGGGGTGGTGGGCGAAGTGGTCGGCGAAGTGGTGGGCGAAGTGGTCGGCGGGGTGGTCGGCGGGGTGGTGGGCGGGGTCGAAGTGCCGCCCTGGTCGGTGGTGTCGCCGTAGATGATGCCGCGGCCGTTCGTGCCGAAGTAGACGCGGCCGAAGATCCGGGGGTCGCCGGTGATGGCGCCGCCGGTCCAGCCGTACTGGTGGGCGTCGTCGTTGATCCGCTGCCAGGTCGCGCCCTGGTCGGTGGAGCGGTAGATCCCGCGGATTCCGCCGATCTTCGCGCTGGTGTAGAGCGTCTGGTAGGTGGCGCTCGGCGCGGCCTTGCCGAAGCCGATGTTGTCGGCGGCGTCGATGCCGGCGGTCTTGGTGAACGACGTGCCGGAGTCGGTGGAGTGCCACAGGCCGGAGGGGCTGCCGCCTGCCAGCCAGATGTCACCCTCGGCGCCGGGCAGCGCCTTGAGGTCGACGGCGCCGGAGGACGGCAGGCCGGTGGCCGCGGTGGCGGTGAAGGACGCGCCACCGTCGGTGGAGAGGTAGAGCGTGCCGCCGGAGAAGCCGTAGAACTTACTCGGGTTCACCCGGTCCGAGGCGATCACCGCGCCGGCCGGGATGCCGGTCGAGGCGGTCCAGGAACCGCCGAAGCCCACGGTGTAGTTGACGCCGGTACCGGACGGACTCCACAGGAAGCGGCTGCCGTCGGCCGCCGCGGCGACCGTACCGCCGCCGGTGACGCCGGACGGCTCGGTGCCGGTGAACCAGTCGGCGCCGTTGTCGGTGGAGAAGGCGATCCGGCTCAGCGTGGAACCGGAGTCCCGGTTACCGGACTTGACCACGATGCCGGCGTTCGTCCCGGCGTAGTCCAGGCTGGTGCTGGTGGGCAGGTTGGGCTGGGTGAACATCAGCGACGGCACCTTGGTGACGTCGGCGTGCCGGAAGCCGCCCACGTCGCCCAGCGCGCTGAGCAGCGGGGCGCCGGTCGGCGGGCTGATCAGGTCGTTGACCGCGGTCTCCTCGAAGCCCTTGACGTTGGGCTTGATGGTGATCTTGCCGCCGCTGTCCCAGGTGGTGAGGTTGTCGGTGCCGAAGAGCGTGGCGCCGGTGCCGTACCACAGGCGGTCGGAGTTGAACGGGTCGATCTCCAGCGACTCGGTCATCCAGCCGAGCTTGGGCGTGGACTCCGGCGGCGACGGGTTGGCGCCCCAGCTCAGCCACGGCACGGACGACACGTCGAGGGTGAACCGGTTGTCGCGGTTGGGGTAGCTGCTGTAGTCCCAGGCGTGCGTCCAGCTCCCGCCGCTGTCGGTGGAGCGGAAGATCTGGGTGTCGGGCCACCAGGAGCTGTAGCCGGTCACCATCACCGTGCCCGGGTGCTGCCGGTCCACGGTGAGGCCGCTGTAACCGAAGTAGGTGTCGGTGTCGTTCAGCGGACTGATGTTGGTCCAGAGGCCGGTGGCCGTCGCGTACCGCCACACCTGGCCCTTGCTGCCGTCGTACGGGCCGCCGGTGTCGCTGGTGGCCAGGTAGAGGTAGCCGTTCACCGCGTCGAGGACGCCCTTGTGCGCGATGTAGCCGGTGGGCTGGCCGGCCAGCCGCGACCAGGTGGTGCCACCGTCGGTCGAGCGGTAGACCGTGTTGTCCTTGTCCGCGACACCGACGTAGATCGTCCGGGTCGCCGAGCCCTTGGTGCCGGTACTCGGGTCGAAGGTCACCCAGACCACACCCTGGTTGTCGCTGTTGTAGCCGCTGGTGTCCGTCGGATCCGCCACGTAGTTGCCGGCGTTGGGGAACGCCGTCACCTTCGACCAGGTGACACCCGAATCCGTGCTGCGCCACAGACCGTTGCCGCTGGGCGCGCCGAGGTAGAGCACACTGTCCTGGTTGGGGTCGATGGCCAGCCGCTCGCCCATCCCGCGGCCGGGCATGTTCCCGCCGAGCTTGAACGGCAGGTCGGTCGCCTGCCAGGTGGTGCCGCGGTCCGAGGACCGCAGCACCGCGCCGGTGCCCGGATCCCAGGAGTTGGTGTACGTGCCGACCGCCGCGTACACCTTGTCCGGTGCGAGCGCGTCGGTGGCCAGGCTCACCACACCGGTCCGGCCCCAGTGGTCCCAGTCCACCGAATCCAGCAGCGGCGTCCAGGACCCGGTGCTCTGCTCCCAGCGGTAGGCTCCGCCGATATCGGTACGGGCGTAGGCGAGGTTCTTCTCCGACTGGTTGAAGACGATGCCGGGGACGAACCCGCCGCCCCCGATCTGGACGTTCTTCCAGGTGTAGGTGTCGGCGACGGCCTGCGGGGAGACCGCCGCGGCGGCGGCTGTGCCCGTCGCCGCGGCGGTGGCCGAGGCGACGGTGACAGCGCCGCCGATCAGGCTGAGTGCCGCGACAAGCGCGGCAAGGGGTTTACGGAGCATGAGACGTCCTCTCCGCACGCGGCGAACCCTGTACGGGCCCGCAGGCGCGGTGGTGGGGGGGTGGACGGTTGCCTGGGAGCTCGCGGACGAACAGGCATGGGAGCGCTCCCATGGCGTTTGCGATAGTAGCCCGCGGCACGGCGGGTGAGAAGGGGCCGACCACGTCCAGCACCGGTCCGCCCGGCACCGCCGACGAGAGCACCGCCGGATTTCTCAGCCCGCGACGCGGCAGGCGGCGCCCCGCCACCTCGCTCGCCACCAGCGGCGTCGCCGCGGTCCTGGCCGGCGGCGGGCTCTTCGCACTTCGCACTACCGCGCTCGCGGCGCACAGGAAAGGCGCCGTCATGAACGGTGTGAGCGGCTGAGAGAGCCGGCTGACCGATCTCGTCGACGGCAGAGCGTCTTCTGATCGCCCGGTGCCGCTGCCCCGAGCGGGGCACCCGCTTCCCGCCGACACGTGTCCACCGCCGCGGACACGTGACCGTCACCGTTGCTTCGGTAGATCCATCGAATTGGCGAGGCTGCTCGTTCTCCGGTCGCGCTTCCGCCACCGGGAGAGCACCTCGCGCACCGGGCCCTGGACGATGGCGGTGAGCGGGCCACCGCCGAACAGCAGCACGGTGAACGGCGAGACGGCCGGGAAGACCGTCGCCAGCAGCGCGGGCGCGGCGGTTACCGCCAGGCCCGTCAAGGTGCGTCGCGCATGGACCGGGCGTGGTCGTCGATCTCGCGGCGGGCGTCGGCCAGCCGGTCCTCGATGTGCGCCACCGGCTCCGGCGATCAGGGCTCGGCCCGGGTGGTGCGCACGACGCCCTGCAAAAAGGCGCGGAACTGCGCGCGTTGGTCGTACGTGCGTTCCCGGCAGCACGAGCAGTCCTCAGGACTCAGGGCCGCGAGGTCGTCGGTAGTGGTCGCCGACCAGCGCCCAGTCCCGCTCAAGGGACGCGGCGACGTCGGACGGCATGTGGAAACGGGCGTGTCCGACGTCGTAGAGGCCCGCGCGGACACGCGCGCTCACCGGGTCGGCGAAGAGGATCTCGTCGTAGCGGATCTCGTCGTAGCGGAGCACGGCGCGTTGAGGGTCGTCTCGCTGATCGTTCCGGCGAAGGGGCAGTACAACGCGCGGAAGGGGGCTGCCGTCGGAGTGTTCGTACCCATACCCCGAGGAGTCCGCCTGGTCCGGCTCCTGGACGGCCGCCCAGGTACCGACGGCGGTGGTCGCCGGGTGCGGGTGGTTGCCCGGACTCGCGACCCGATGGCCCACCGCGCCGGCCTGGCCGGACGACGCCAGGGTCCCGAAGAAACCCGGCAGCCTTATCGCCGCCACGACGATCACCCCCGCGGTGAGCCGCAGCCAGATCAGCCCGACCGCCACGGCGACGAGCAGGCTCAGGGCGGGAGACAGGCCGACCGGCAGCCACAGGACGGCACCGGTCAGGACTGTGGCCGCCGCGGCCACGGCGAGGCCCGCGGCTGCGAACCGCGGCATGGTGCGTACCGCTTCGGACAGATCCAGCGGGACCGCTCGCATCGCACCCCCGAACCCCCCGGCCTACCGGCAGCTCCTCGTAGGCCCGGCGCGTGCCCGCCGACGGCTCTCACCCCGGCGAGCACGTCGTCCCGCCGCCGTCCAGGGAGGTAGCGGCAGCGGACATCCGTGGCAGGCGGCGTCAGCCCCGGTAGGTCTCCAGCAACCGCAGCCAGATCTCGCTGATCGTCGGGTACGCGGGTACCGCGTGCCACAGGCGTTCCAGCGGGACCTCGCCCGCGACCGCGATCGTCGCCGAGTGCAGCAGTTCGCTGACGCCGGGGCCCGCGAAGGTGACGCCGATCAGATGGCCGCGGTCGAGGTCGACGACCATCCGCGCCGTACCGCGGTAGCCGTCGCCGTACAAAGCGGCGCCGGCCACGTCGGCGATGTCGTAGTCCACGACCCGGGTCCGGCGTCCGGCCCGCTCGGCCTCCGCCGCGGTCAGGCCGACGGCGGCCACCTCGGGGTCGGTGAAGACGACCTGCGGCACGGCGGCGGAGTCCGCGGTGGCCGCGTGCGGGCCCCAGGGCGACTCGTCCAGCGGCTCGCCCTTGGCGCGGGCCGCGATCGCCGCCCCGGCGATACGGGCCTGGTACTTGCCCTGATGAGTGAGCAGCGCCCGGTGGTTGACGTCGCCGACCGCGTACAGCCAGCCGTCGGCGACCTCGGTGACCCGGCAGGTGTCGTCGACCGGCAGCCAGTCGCCCGGCGTGAGGCCGACGGTGTCCAGGCCCAGGTCCGCGGTGCTCGGGGTGCGGCCGACGGCGAACAGGATCTCGTCGGCGGTCAGCTCACCGCCGTCGTCCAGACCGACCCGCACCTGGCCGTCCTCGCGGATCGCCGACACCACCGACACCCCGAACCGCACCTCCGCGCCGGCCTCGCGCAGCCCCTGCGCGACCAGCTCGCCCGCGAACGGCTCCATCTTCGGCAGCAGCCCGCCGCCCCGCACCAGGACGGTGACCTGCGCGCCGAGCGCCTGCCAGACCGTGGCCATCTCGACGGCCACCACTCCGCCGCCGACCACCACCAGCCGCCCCGGGACGTCCTTGGCGCCGGTGGCCTCGCGGCTGGTCCAGGGCCGTACGTCGGTCAGGCCCGGCAGCTCGGGCAGCGCGGCGCCGGTACCGGTGCAGAGCGCGACCGCGTGCCGGGCGGTGAGCGTCACGGTGCCGCCGTCCGGGGTCGTCACCACCACCGTGCGGGGGCCGTCGAGCCTGCCGTGGCCCCGGACCAGGTCGACGTGGACCGACTCCAGCCAGCTCACCTGGCCGTCGTCCTTCCAGTGGGCGGTGAACTCGTCGCGGCGCGCCAGCACCAGGGACGCGTCCAGCGGCCCGGCCACCGCGTCACTCAGGCCCGGCAGCCGGCGGGCGTCGGCCCTGGCCACCACCGGCCGCAGCAGCGCCTTGCTGGGCATGCACGCCCAGTACGAGCACTCGCCGCCGACCAGGTCCCTCTCCACGACCACCGTGCTCAGCCCGGCGGCCCGGGTCCGGTCGGCCACGTTCTCGCCGACCGGGCCCGACCCGATGACCACCACGTCGTAGGTGCGGGGGGCGTCGTTCATACCGGCTCCTGGGCTGCTGGGTCCTGTAGGGCGGTCGGTCCGGCCGGGCGCGGGTCCGCGGCCGGGCGCGTCCGCCGCCATCGTAACGAGGGGAGGCCGCAGGAGGCCTTTCCCGCGCCTTACGGTTGCCCCCGCGTAAAGGAGTTGGCAGGCGGCGGCCACCTGGTCCGGCTGGTGCGGCCGGGCCCGCGACGTATGATCAAGACCGCGGCGCCGCGGGGCGTCACGGGAGGTGTGCTCGATGGGCGAGCTTGTTCTGATCCGGCACGGGGAGACCGAGTGGACCCTGTCCGGGCAGCACACCAGCTACACCGACCTGCCGCTCACGCCCCACGGCGAGGAGCAGGCCGGCTCGCTGGCGCCGCTGCTGGCCTCCCGGCACATCAGCGCCGTCCTGACCAGTCCGATGAGGCGGGCCCGGCACACCGCCGAACTGGCCGGCCTGAAGCAGACCCGGATCGACCCCGACCTGCGGGAGTGGGACTACGGCGGCTACGAGGGCGTGACCTCCCGGGAGATCCACCGGACCCGGCCCGGCTGGGACCTGTGGACCGACGGGGTGGTCCCCGGTCCCGACGGGCATCCCGGTGAGACCGCGGAGGAGGTCGGCGACCGGGCCGACCGGGTGCTGGCCCGGGTGGACGCCGCCTTCACCAACAGCGAGGGCGGCGACGTGGTGCTGGTCGCCCACGCCCACTTCCTGCGGGTACTGACCGCGCGGCGGCTCGGCCTGCGGGCGGCGGACGGCGCGCTGTTCCAGCTGGCCACCGGTACGGTCGGCCGGCTCGGCATAGAGCACGGACGGCATGTGCTGACCGCCTGGAACCGGCTGCCCTGAGCCGGTTCGAAACTGGCCGTTCACCCGGACGGACCGTACGGCCGTGCGGGGCGGCCCGCGCGGTGCCGAGACTGGAGGCGGGCTCACGGCCGTACGGGCGCGGGCCGACTCCGGCCGCCGGACCGCGGTGTCCGAGGACTTCCGGTGCCGGGGCCGTTCCGGCGTCCGCAAGGCTCCGGATTGCGCGACGGCATCTGAGGAGAGGACCCGGCCATGTCCGCTGCGGACCGCAGGGATCTCGGACTGCTCGCGCTGCGCCTCGGCACCGGCTCGGTGCTGTTCGCGCACGGCGCCCAGAAGCTCTTCGGCTGGTTCGGCAAAGGCGGCCTGGACGGCACCGCCCGGGGCATGGAGCAGATGGGGTTCCGCCCGGGCCGGTCCGCCGCGCTGGCCGCCGGGCTCGGCGAGGCGGGCGGCGGCGCCCTGCTGGCGCTGGGGCTCGCCACACCGGCGGCGGGCGCGGCGGCGGCCGGCGCGATGGCCGGCGCGGTGTCCGTGCACGCCCCGGCCGGCTTCTTCGCGATCGACGGCGGCTTCGAACACCCCGGCCTCCTCGGCTGGACCGCCGCCGCGCTGGGGCTCGCCGGTCCCGGGCGCTTCTCCCTCGACCACGTCACCGGCCACCGCCTGAACCGCCCCTGGGTCGTCGCCGCGGCCTTCGCCGCCTCGGCGGTGGCCGCCACCGCCGTCATCCGGCGCCGCGCCGCACACCAGGGCGAGCAGCCCCCGGACGGCTGACCGGGCCCGTCCGCCCCCCTCGTACCAGTACCGTGCAGATGCGTGCGGGATGACGAAGGAACACCGACCGACGAGAGCTGCCGGGTGCGGCGGGATCGGTGCGCCGGATGTACGGCATGTCGCGCGTGGTGAGCTGAGGACCGGAGCGGCTGGACCGCCCCGGCGGACGCGCGGGACGGTCGAGGGAGCGGGTTCATGACGGTGACGGCCGAGCGACGCGGCACGGCCCGGCTGTCGTCGCCCTGGTGGCGCGGTGCGGCCGTGGCACTGGCCGGGGCGCTGCCCGCGCTGGCCTTCCCTGCGCCGTCCCTGTGGTGGCTGGCCTACGTGGCGCTGGTTCCGTGGATGCTGCTGGCCCGTTCGGCGCCCACCGGCCGGCGGGCCGCGGTCGACGGCTGGCTCGGCGGCGCGGGCTTCATGCTGGCCGTGCACCACTGGCTGCTGCCGAGCCTGAACGTGTTCATCGTGGCGCTGGCCCTGCTGCTGGGCGCGCTCTGGGCGCCCTGGGGCTGGGCGGTACGCCGGCTGCTCGGGCCCGGTTCCGGTCCGGGGCAGGTCGCGTCGGCGACCGTGCTGGTGCCGTCGGCCTGGCTGACGGTGGAGCTGGTGCGGTCCTGGCAGTACCTGGGCGGCCCCTGGGGGCTGCTCGGCGCCAGCCAGTGGCAGGTGCCGCCGGCGCTGCGGCTCGCCTCGGTCGGCGGGGTGTGGCTGGTCAGCTTTCTGGTGGTGCTGGTCAACACCTGCCTGCTGGCGCTGCTGGTGGCGCCGGCGGTGCGCCGCCCCGCGGTGACCGCCCTGGCGGTGGCGGCCGTGGCCACCACCACGGTGTGGCTGTGGGCGCCGCGTCCGCAGGAGTCCGGGTCGGTACGGATCGCGGTCGTGCAGTCCGGCGTGCTGCCGACCGGCGACAGCCGGTTCGGCCGGGAGGAGCAGCTGACCCGGGAAGTGGCCGGTACGCACCCCGACCTGGTGGTGTGGGGGGAGAGCAGCGTCAGCGTCGACCTGGCCGACCATCCGCGGACCGCCGCCCGGCTGACCGCCCTGTCCCGCGAGGTCGGCGCCGACCTGCTGATCAACGTGGACGCCGAACGCGCCGACGGCAAGGGCATCTCCAAGACCTCCGAGCTGATCGGGCCGCACGGCGTGAGCGGCCCGACGTACGACAAGATGCGGCTGGTGCCCTTCGGCGAGTACGTCCCACTGCGTTCGGCGCTGGGCTGGGCCACCTCGGTCGGCAAGGCGGCCGGCACGGACCGCACGCCCGGTACCCGGCAGGTGGTGATGGACACCGGGAAGGTGCGGTTCGGGCCGCTGGTCTGCTTCGAGTCCGCGTTCCCCGACATGAGCCGCCATCTGACGGGCGACGGCGCCGAGCTGCTGATCGCCCAGTCGTCCACCTCGTCCTTCCAGGACAGCTGGGCGCCCGCCCAGCACGCCTCGCTGGCCGCGCTGCGGGCCGCCGAGGACTGGCGGCCGATGGTGCACGCCACGCTGACCGGGATCAGCGCGGTGTACGACGCCGACGGCCACCCGGTCGGCCACCGGATCGGCACCAGTGCCAGCACCGCCACCGTCTACCAGGTACCGCTGGCCGGCGGCCGCAGCCTGTACGTGCGGTTCGGTGACTGGGTGCCGCGGCTGGCTCTGCTGCTGGCTCTGTCGGCGCTCGTGTACGAGGTCACGGGCCGGGTGCGCCGCCCGGCGCCGGCGCTCCCGCCGGCCGCCGGAACCGCCGGAACCGCGTAGGGCGCCAACCGGGCCACCAGGAACGCCTGGACACAGGGCCGCCGGTCAGCCGTCAGCTCACCGCACACCGCCAGGGGGCCAGGCGGAGTACCGGTGGGTCAGCCGGTGATCTGGGTGACGATCCGCTCGCACAGTTCGTGGGTGCGCAGCGCGTCCCGCGCGTCGAGGAGTCTGCCGTCGCGTACCGCGCCGAGGAACGCCAGGGTGATCTGTTCCAGACCGCGCTGGCGGGCCACCGGCACCCAGTCGCCGCGGCGGCGTACCGTCGGCTGGCCCTTGTGGTCCACCACTTCGGCGAGGTTGAGCACCTGGCGGCGGGTGTCGCCGCCGCTGACGTCCAGACTCTCCTCGGTGGAGCCGCTCATCCGGTTCATCGACCCGATCGCGGTGAAGCCGTCGCCGGACAGGTGCAGCACGACGTGGTGCAGCAGCCCGCCGCGCACCCCGGCCGACACCTGGACCTGCTCGATCTCGCCGGGGGCGAGGAACCGCAGGGTGTCCACGACGTGCACGAAGTCGTCGAAGACCGCGTCCCGCGGGTCCGCGGCGAGGCCGACCCGGTTCTTCTGCATCAGGATCAGGTCGCGGGGGTGATCGAGGCACTGGGCGTAACCGGGCGCGTAGCGGCGGTTGAAGCCTGCCATCAGGCTCACCCGGCGTTCTCCGGCGAGCTCAACCAGTCGCCGGGCGCTCGCCAGGTCGTAGCCGAAGGGCTTGTCGACATAGGCCGGGATGCCGGCCTCAAGGAGCCGGGTGCCGATCTCCACGTGGTGCTCGGTGGGCGCGTGCACGAAGGCGGCGTCGAGCCCCTGGTCGAGGAGCGCGTCCAGGGAGGTGTGGCGGTGCGGCAGCCGGTGGGCGTCGCCGACCCGCTCCAGCGTCGCCCGGCTGCGGGTGTGCAGGTGGAGTTCGAGGCCAGGCTGGGCGGTGAGTACCGGCAGATAGCCCTTCTGCGCGATGTCACCGAGTCCGATGACGCCGATCTTCAAAGGGGTGCCACCCGGTGCCATGCCCGCTCCTGTCATGTCGCCCGACTCCTCCGGCCCCCGTGTGCCGGCGTCGACCGGCCGGCTCGTCCGCCCGGGTCGCCGTACGGGTGTCATCGCAGCATACGGGCCGGTCGCGGCCGTGAGGGCGGCAGTGCGGCGCGGAGCGGGCCGACTGCTTCCTGGTGCGCGACGCCTTTCGGCAGGGGGCACGGGCGGCCTTCGGGTCCGGGCCGGCCAGCCCGCCGCCGTACGGGTGAGGTGGCGCTCCCGTACGGGTGAGGAGGGGTGTTCGGCGGCGGGACGATCACTCCTCGGGGGAATAGGCGACCGCGCGGAACCGGGGCACAGTTGCGGGGGTGCGCCGCTCTCCTCTCGGCCCCTGCGCCGTTCCCCCGCTCGCCCTGGTCCTGCTGGCCGTCTGCGCCGCGACCGGATGTACCACCGTGTCCGCCCGCACGGCGCCGCCACCCGCGCCGGGGTCGTCGGCGACGGGTTCGTCCGCCGGGCAGCAGCCGGGCCACGGCGACGGGCGGTCGTCGGTGGTGGGACCGGCCCGCAAGGCGATGGGCACGACCGAGACGAAGCCGTCCGCCACCCCGCGGACCCCGGTCCATCGGTCCCCGCGGCAGGCCCGGCGACCGGCTCCCGCCCCTCTCGCGCCCCGCCGCGGGACACTCCCGTCTGTCATCCCGGTGCCGACCGGTAGCGCGGTGTGCGCGCTGGGCGAGCAGTACGGCGGCTGGGCGCCGGGCAGTGACGCGGCCGCCATCTGCCACCGGCAGTACGGCGGTTAGCCTCGGACCCGGCGGCAGTCCGGCGGTACGGCGGTCAGCCGGCGACCGGGACGAGGTCGGGGATCCGCCAGTCGATCGGGTCGTGCCCCTGCGCCTTGATTGCGTCGTCGATCTGGCCGAAGGGCCGGCTGCCGAGGAAGAGCTTGGCCGACAGCGGCGACGGGTGGGCGCCTTGGATGACGATGTGCCGGTCGCCGTCGATCAGCGGCAGCTTCTTCTTCGCGTAGTTCCCCCACAGCACGAACACCGCCGGGTCCGGCCGCCCCGACACCGCCCTGATCACCGCGTCGGTGAACTTCTCCCAGCCCTGGCCCTTGTGCGAGTTGGCCTCGCCCTCACGGACGGTGAGCACCGCGTTGAGCAGCAGCACACCCTGCTCGGCCCACGGCATCAGGTAGCCGTTGTCCGGCACCGGGTAGCCCAGTTCGTCCCGCAGCTCCTTGAAGATGTTGCGCAGGCTGGGCGGGGTCTTCACACCGGGCCGCACCGAGAAGCACAGGCCGTGCCCCTGGCCCTCCCCGTGGTACGGGTCCTGACCGAGGATCAGCACCTTCACCCGGTCGAACGGGGTCGCCTCCAGCGCGGCGAACACCTGGTCGCGCGGCGGGAAGACCCGGTGCTCGCGCCGCTCGGCCTCGACGAAGTCGGTGAGCCGCTTGAAGTACGGCTTGTCCGACTCCTCGCCGAGTGCGGTCTCCCAGGAGTCGGGCAGCATGCTGGGCACGTCAGGAACCTCCGGTAAGCGATCATCAGTTGCCGCCCAAGAACGTACCGCCCCCCACTGACAGCGGCGTCCGGCAGCGTGCAGGCCCCGGGTGACGGCCGGTCGGGGCCGCCGCCCGGGGCCGGACTCGGGGAGCCGGACGCACGGGGCCGCCTCACCGCGGCCCGCGCTGCGTCCCGGTCAGGATCCCGCGCGCAGGAAGAGGCCGCCGTCGACGACCAGGTTCTGGCCGGTGATCCAGGCGGCCTGTTCGGACAGCAGGAAGGCGGCGGCGCCGCCGATGTCCTCGGGCACACCGAGCCGCTGGAGCGGGTACCCGGCGGCGGCCTCCTCCTCACGGCCTTCGTAGAGCGCGGCGGCGAACCTGGTCTTCACCACCGCCGGGGCGATGGAGTTGACCCGCACGCCCGGTGCCATCTCGGCGGCGAGCTGCACGGTGAGGTTGACCATGGCCGCCTTGCTCATGCCGTAGGCGGCGATGAGCGGCGCCGGCGCGAGACCGGCGATCGAGGTGATGTTGACGATGGCGCCGCCGTTCTCCTTCTGCCACGCCTTCCACGTGCGCTGGGCGAAGCCGAGCGCCGAGATCACGTTGGTCTCGTAGACCTTGCGGACGACGGCGAGGTCGAGTTCGGTGAGCAGGCCGTAGACCGGGTTGGTGCCGGCGTTGTTGACGAGGTGGTCGATCCGGCCGAACGCCTCCATGGTGCGCTCGACCGCGAGCGCCTGGTGGTTCTCGTCGTGGGCCTTGCCGGCCACGCCGACGGCCCGCTCGGCGCCGAGCCGCTCGACGGCCTCCTTGAGGGCGTCCTCGTTGCGTCCGGTGATGCAGACGCGGTCGCCGCGGGCGACGAGCGCCTCGGCGATGCCGTAGCCGATGCCGCGGCTCGCGCCGGTGATCAGGGTTACGCGGCCGCTGTCGGGGGGTAGCTGGGTCATGTCGGATCGCACCCTCGCGCTTGTCAGTTGAGCGGGCCGCCGGCCACGTACATGACCTGGCCGGAGATGAAGCCGGCGGCGTCGCCGGTGAAGAAGGCGATGGCGTTGGCCACGTCCTCGGGCCGGCCGACCCGCTGGACCGGGATCTGGGTGGCGGCGGCGGCCTGGAAGTCCTCGAAGCCCATGCCGACCCGGGCCGCGGTGGCGGCGGTCATGTCGGTGACGATGAAGCCGGGGGCGACGGCGTTGGCGGTGACGCCGAACTTGCCGAGCTCGATGGCGAGGGTCTTGGTGAAGCCCTGCAGGCCGGCCTTCGCGGCGGAGTAGTTGGCCTGGCCGCGGTTGCCGAGCGCGGAGGACGAGGAGAGGTTGACGACCCGGCCGAACTTCGCGTCCACCATGTGCTTCTGGACCGCGCGGGTCATCAGGAAGGCGCCGCGCAGGTGGACCCCCATCACCGTGTCCCAGTCGGTGGCGGTCATCTTGAACAGCAGGTTGTCGCGGAGCACGCCGGCGTTGTTGACCAGGACGGTGGGCGCGCCCAGTTCGCCGGCGACCTTGGCGACGGCGGCCTCGACCTGTGCCTCGTCGGAGACGTCGGCGCCGACCGCGATCGCCTTGCCGCCGGCCGCGGTGACGGTCTCCACGGTCTCCTTGCAGGCGCTCTCGTCGAGGTCGAGTACGGCGACGGCGCGGCCTTCGGCGGCCAGCCGTACCGCGGTGGCGGCGCCGATTCCGCGTGCGGCGCCGGTGACGATCGCGACGCGCTGCTCGGTGGTGGACATCTGTGTCTCCTCAGCCCGGTGTGGCGGGCGGCCGCGTACGCGCCCCGCGCATGAGCGACCGCTTAGTAGGTCCGTAGCGGAAACCGTAGGAGGGCCGTGACCCAGTGTCAACGCCGACCACCGGCGAGGCCGCCCGGGCACGGGTCCGCGCGTCCAGCCCGCTCGCACACCCGTCCGTACGGCCGCCCCTGCTGTCGGCCCCGCGTCCAGCCCGCGTCCGCCGTGTGTGCCGGCCCCGCGTCCGACCCGCCCGGCGCCCGCGCCCGCCCCGGCCGCCGGAATCCGCCGGTTCACCTCACCAGCAGCGCCAGCAGCCGGTCCGCCTCCTTGTCCGCGTCGGCGGTGAGCCCGGTGTGGATCGGGCCGGGCTGCACGATGGTGCTGCGCGGCGCGGTGAGCCAGCGGAAGCGGCGGCCCGGGTCGTCGCCGGCGGCCTGCCCGGCCCGTTCACCGCCCGCGCAGACGCCCTCGTAGCCGCGCAGCGCCGCCCGTACCCCGGCCACGTCCACCTCCGCGTCCAGGCAGCGCAGCCGCGCCTCGTCCAGGTGCACCCGGGCGCCGACGTAGCTCTGCGCCCGGCAGTACACCAGCACGCCCGCGTTGATCATCTCGCCGCGCTCGATCCGCGGCACCACCCGCACCAGCGCGTACTCGTAGACGTCGCGCCCGCTCACTTGGCGTTCTTCCCTTCGACCCAGGGGCGCAGCCACTCCGGCGGCGGCTGCCTGTGCTGCCGCACCCCGGTGGTGATCCGCTCGTGGATGTCCGCCGCGCGGGCGCCCAGCAGCTCACGGTAGGCGCGGCGTACGTCGTCGGGCGTGTCGAAGCCGGGCTCGTCCACCAGCCACTCGTCGGGCACCAGCGCGGTCACCTCGGTGAGCAGCCCGTCGGTCACCCGCGCCGCCAGTTCCGCGGCCACGGCGGCGGGTTCGGGCGAGAAACGGGACAGCGCGTGGTCGGAGGCGTCGTACGGCTTGGCCGAAGCGGCGGCCGCCGACTTCCAGTTGTGGTGCCAGATCAGCGAGGCCCCGTGGTCGATCAGCCATACGTTCCGGTGCCAGACCAGCATGTTGGGGTTGCGCCATGACCGGTCGACGTTGCCGATGAGGGCGTCGAACCAGACGATGCGGCTCGCCTCGGCCGGGTCCACCTCGAAGACCAGCGGGTCGAAGCCCAGGGCGCCCGGCAGGAAGTCCATGCCCAGGTTCAGCCCGCCGCTCGCCTTCAGCAGGTCCTGGATCTCCTCGTCGGGCTCGCCGAGCGCGATCACCGGGTCGAAGTCGAAGCGCACCAGTTCGGGCACCCTCAGACCCAGCCGCCGGCCGAGCTCGCCGGCGATCACCTCCGCGACCAGCGCCTTCCGGCCCTGCGCGGCACCGGCGAACTTCACCACATAGGTGCCGTAGTCGTCCGCCTCGACCACACCGGGCACCGAGCCACCCTCGCGCAGCGGCGTGACATAGCGGATGCCCGTCACTTCTCTCAGCATCCCCCCAGGCTAGGGCCTATGGCTTGGATCTCCGTGGGCGGCCGAGCGGGTCCGGTGCGTTGCGGCCGCGAGGCGGAGGAGGGAGAGGAGGCAGGCGAGGCGGTGTGGCCGGGTGTGTCGCCGACCGACGAGAACGCGGCGGGTGTGCGGGCCCCGCCCCGCCGCGGAGATCCGAACGACAGGCCCCAGCCGGGTACGGACCGCCCTCCTGGACGAGATCACCGGCGGTAGCGCCGACAGGCCGCCGGGCCGGTCCTGCCGCCGCCGGGGCGCGCTCACACCGCCTCGCCGAGCCTGCCGCCGCGCCACCGGTCGGAATTCCCGTGCGTGTCGCTGAGCGTTCCGCCGCGGCCAACCGTATGGACGGGCACGCGTGAAAGCACGCTGCCGGGCGCCGAGGCGCCGCCTGGTTCCACGAGCGGACAGGACGCAGACCATGCCCGAAGAATCCTCCCGACTCCCCCTGACCCCCACCCGCCGCGGTGTCGTCGCCGCAGCGGGCGGCATCGGGCTGGTCGCCGTGCTGGCCGCCTGCGGCTCGGACTCGGACAGCAGTTCGGACGCGGGCGGCTCCTCCTCGCCGTCGGACACCGGCGCGCCCTCGTCGGCGCCCACCTCCGCGGACGGCACATCGGCCCCCGCCGGGGGCGGTACGGCGCTGGCCAAGACCTCGGAGATCCCGGTTGGCGGAGGCAAGGTCTTCGCCGATCAGAAGGTCGTCGTCACCCAGCCCGCCACCGGGCAGTTCAAGTGCTTCTCGGCGGTCTGCACCCACATGGGGTGCACGGTCGCCAGCGTCTCCGGCGGCACCATCAACTGCCCCTGTCACGGCAGCAGGTTCCACGTCACGGACGGCTCGGTTGCGGACGGTCCGGCGACGCAGCCGCTGCCGGCCAAGCAGGTCACCGTCTCCGGCGACGAGGTCTCACTGGTCTGAAGGACTTCCCCCGGGTGCGGGGGGCGCGGTCGGCCGGTCGCCATGGGGGCGGCCGGCCGACCGGCGGAGGGCCTCGACGGCGACGCGGATCGCGGGGCGGCGGTCGGCGTCGGTGCGCCACACCGCGAAGACGTGGCGGTTCATGGTGCGGCGGACCGGGATGACGCGTACGCCGGGCGGCAGCGGGTCGCGGCCGAGCCGGGGCATCACCGCCACACCGAGACCGGCGGCGACCAGCACCAGCACCGTGGCGTGCTCCTCGGCGTGGTGCGCGATCCGCGGTTCGATGCCCTTGCCGCGCAACGTGAACAGCAGCCATTCGTGGCAGAAGCCGCCGTCCGGCCAGGTGATCCACTCGTCGCCCGCCAGCTCGTCGAGCGTGATCTCGGCCCGGCCCTCCAGCCGGTGTCCGGCGGGCAGCGCGACGTCCACGATGTCGTCCAGCAGCGGCTCCTTGGCCAGCCCCGCAGGCAGCGACAGCGGCTTGTTGTACCAGTCCAGGGCCACCGCCAGGTCGAGGTCGCCGCGGGCGAGGCCAGCCAGCGCCTCCTTGGGCTCCAGCTCGTGGACGACCGGGCGCAGTCCGGGGTGCTCGCGCCGCAGGGTGCCGAGCGCGGCGGGGAACATGCCGCGGACCGCGGTGGGGAAGCCGGCGATCCGCAGTTCGCCGACGGCGGCGCCGCGATGGGCCTCCAGGTCGGCGTGGGCGACCTCGACCAGGGACAGTATCCGGTCGGCGTGGCCGGACAGCAGCCGGCCGGCGTCGGTGAGGCGCACTCCCCGGCCGTTCTTGGCGATCAGTGTCTGCGCGGTCTCCCGCTCCAGCTTGGCCATCTGCTGCGACACCGCGGAGGTGGTGACGCCCAGGACGTCGGCGGCGGCGCTCACCGAGCCGTAGGTGTCGATGGCGTGCAGGATCCGTAGACGCTCCAGACTCAACATGTAAGCAACTCTACATCGTCCATGTAAATTTTCTCGCTTGTGCTACGAGGTCGGCCGGGCCATCGTTGGGCCATGACCGCACCTGCCGAGAGCCGCCCCGCCGCGACGACGCCCACGGGCCCGGCCCCTGTCCCGGTTCCCGCCCCCGCGAGGCCCGCGTCCACCGCCTCCGCACCTGTCCGCGTTCCCGTGGCGGCCGGAAGCGGCCGGCTGTCGGCCGCTTCCGGCCGCCTGCTGGACTGGCGGGTGCGGTTCACCGCGCTCGGCCTGGTCTGGGGTTTCAGCTTTCTGTTCATGAAGCTGGGGAACGAGGCGTTCGCACCGCTTCAGGTCACGCTCGGGCGGATGGTGTCCGGCACGGCGGTGCTGGCCACGGCATTGGCACTGAAGCGGGAGCGGCTGCCGCGCGGCCGGCGCACCTGGACGCATCTGTTCGTCGCGGCCTTCCTGCTGAACTCTCTGCCGTTCTCGCTGTTCGCCACCGCCGAGCAGACCATCCCGTCGATGCTGGCGGGTATATGCAACGCCGCCACACCGCTGTTCTCGATGCTGGTCTCGGTCGTCGCGCTGTCCGAGGACCGGCCGTCGCGGCAGCGGCTCGCCGGGGTCGGCCTGGGCTTCGCCGGGGTGCTCACCGTACTGGGCGCCTGGCAGGGGTTTTCCGGCCAGGACCCCAAGGGCACGGTGCTGGCGCTGACGGCGGCGTTCAGCTACGCGGTCGGCTGGGCGTACGTGCGCCGGACGCTCGCGCACACGGGCGGTTCGCATCTCGCGGTGTCGACCGCCCAGCTGACGCTCGGCACCGCGCAGCTGCTGGTCGTGACCCCGTTCTTCACCTCGCTGCCGCACACCTTTCCGGCGAAGCCGGTGCTGGCGGTGCTGGCGCTGGGTGCGCTGGGCACCGGGGTCGCCTTCCTGATCCAGTACGGGCTGGTCGCGGAGAAGGGCCCGACGATCGGGTCGATGGTCACCTATCTCATACCGATCGTGGCCACCGCGGCCGGCGCGCTGCTGCTGAACGAGTCGCTGAGCTGGAACGAGCCGCTGGGCGCGGCGGTCATCCTGGTGGGCGCGGCGCTTACCCAGCTCCGGCCGCGGGCAGGCCGCGGGCCCGGCCTGCCGGGTCCGGTGCGGCCGCCGCGGGCGCCGAAGGTGACCGGTCAGCCGTAGCGCCCGGCCGCGCCCGGACCCAGCACGGCGGCCACCGCGTCGGCGAGGGGCTCCATGTCGGCGAGGGTGAGCGGGGAGACGGTGAGCCGCACGCCGGGGGCGGAGCGGACCCGGAAGCGGGCGCCGGGCGACACCGCCCAGCCGCGTTGCAGCAGGCCGGCCACCGCGCCGGTCTCGTCGGGTACGGGCACCCAGACGTTCATGCCGCTGCGGCCGTGTGCGGTGACGCCGCGCTCGCCCAGTGCCCCGAGCAGCCTCTCGCGCCGCTCGCCGTAGGCGCGCGCGGTGGCCGCCGGGTCCACGGCGCCGGTCTGCCAGAGGTGGACGATCGCGCGTTGCAGCAGGTGGCTGACCCAGCCCGCTCCGAGCCGGTGCCGGCCGCGTACCCGGTCGACGGTCAGCGCGTCGCCGGTGTAGAGCGCGAGCCGCAGATCGGGGCCGTAGGCCTTGGCCGTGGAGCGGACCAGCGCCCAGCGGTCGGTGGCGCCGGACAGGCAGTGCAGCGGCAGGTCGACCAGGCCGTGCACGTGGTCGTCGTCGATGACCAGCACCTGACGGTGGGCGGCCAGCAGCCGCCGCAGTTCATCGGCGCGGGGCGCGGACAGGGCCGCGCCGGTGGGGTTCTGGCCGCGGTCGGTGACGACCAGGGCGCGTACCCCGTCCTGGAGGGCGCGGGCCACTTCCGCGGTGACGGGCCCCTCGTCGTCGACGGCCACCGGCACCGGGCGCAGGCCGAGGGCCGGCACCAGGTCCAGCAGGCTGCCCCAGCCGGGGTCCTCGACGGCCACCGCGTCGCCGGGCCGCAGATGGGCGGTGAGCACCCGCTCGATGGCGTCCAGGGAGCCGGAGGTGAGGCCGACCGGGCCGTCGGGCACGCCGTCGGCGTCGAGCGCGGCACGGGCCAGCCGGGCCAGTTCGGCGTCGACGGGCGGCCCGCCGTAGAGGGCGGGGGCCTGGGCGTGGTGGGCGGCGGCGACGGCGAGGGCGGCGGTCAGCGGGGGCAGCAGCGCGGGGTCGGGGTTGCCGGTGGAGACGTCGCGCGCGCCGGGCGGTACGTCGATGCGGATCTCGTCGCGCGGCGCGGTGGCGGGCCGGGAGCGGATACGGCTGCCGCGGCGGCCGGCCGTCTCGATCACTCCCCGGTCCCGGAGCAGCCGGTAGGCGGCGGCGACGGTGTTGGGATTGACGTCGAGTTCCCCGGCGAGTTCGCGCAGCGGCGGCAGGGCGTCGCCCGGGTGGAGCGCGCCCGTGCCCACCGCGCCTTCGATGTCGGCCGCAATGGCCGATGCGCCCCTACCGGTGATTCGGTACTCTCCTAGCACAAACGACAGTATGCACTAGTGCAAAGGATGACGCCATGGCCGCCACGCCCGCCGCCACGCCCCCGCCCGGCTATCCGGCCACCGACCGCACCGTCCCGACCCGCTCGCGCGAACGGGCCGCGTACGACCGTGAGGTGGTGCACGCACTGCTGGACGAGGGCTATGTGTGCCATCTCGGGTTCATCCGGGACGGCGCCCCCGTGGTGCTGCCGACGCTCTACGCCCGGTACGGCGAGCGGCTGTACGTGCACGGCTCGACGGGTTCGCGGCCGCTGCGCGGCGCGGCGCCCGGACTGCCGGTCTGCCTGACCGTCACCCACGTCGACGGGCTGGTGCTGGCCAGGTCCGCCTTCCACCACTCGATCAACTACCGCTCGGTGGTGGTGCACGGCGTCGCCCACCAGGTCACCGACGCGCAGGAGCGGGCGCTCGCGCTGGACGCGATCGTGGAGCAGGCGGTGCCGGGCCGGGCCGCGGACTCCCGCCGGGCGAACGCCAGGGAGCTGGCCGCCACCGCGGTGATCAGGCTCGACCTCAAGGAGGTCTCGGCCAAGGTCCGCGCCGGCGGCCCCAACGACGAACCGGAGGACGTTACGCTGCCGTACTGGACCGGCGTGGTCCCGGTCGCCAGGACGTACGGGACGCCGATACCCGCCGACGACCTCGACCCGGCCATCGCGCTGCCCGCCTACCTGCCGCCGGCCGGGCCGCGCGGCGCCGTCTGAGCGGCCCGCCGTGCTGATCCACCCCTGGGGACGCGCCGGCCGACGGCGCCGAGTGGCGGACCTGGCTCGACGCCGACGACTTCGGGCAGCTCGCCGTGAACGGCACCGCCGGTGAACCGCCCTTCGTCCGGACCACTCCTTTCCTCTACGACCCGGCGCCGGGCGAGCACGGCGAGGTGACCGGGCCTGGATGCGGTAGGGGTTGTCGTCCCCCGGCGCCGGGCGAGCACGGCGAGGTGCTGCCGCACCTGGCCCGCCCCCATCCGCCGTGGCACGCGCTGGAGGCGAGCCCGCGGGTCATCCTCAGCGTGGTGGACGACCGCACCTTCATCCCCGGCCCCTGGCACGCGCTGCCGGACGAGCCGACCGACCGCGGCACGCCCACGTCCTTCCACGCGGCCGTCCAGCTGCTCGGCGTGGCGCATGTCCTGGACGACCCGGACGACAAGGCCGCGCAGCCGCGCCGGCTGGCCGCACGCTTCCAGCCGGCCGGCGGCACCGCGCCGGTCGTACCGGGCCGGGAGCCGTTCGGCCGGATGCTGGCCGGGATCCGCGGCGTCCGGCCGGAGGTCACCGCGGGCCGCGCCAAGTCCACGTTCGGCGCCAACAGGCCGGTGGCGGTCCAGTGCCGGGTCGCCGGGCTGCTGGCCGGGCGGACCGCCCCCAACGACGCGGCGGCCCGCGCCCACCAGCCGCGGCAGCCGGCGGCGCGGGAGGGTCCCCCCGCGAGCTGAGGCGTCCCCCGGGCGGGCCGGGGGCGAGCGGTCCGTCACACGCCCCCGGCCGGCAGGGGCGGGCGTTCCTTCCCCGTCCCCCGTGCCTCCTCCCAGGCGAGCGCGGCCACCGCCGCCAGCAGGATCACCGTGCCGGCCAGCGTGGCGGCGGTGAGGTGCTCGCCCAGCAGGACCACCGCGATCACCGCGGCCGAGACCGGCTCGATGAGGGCGACCACCGAGACCACCGCCGCCCGCAGCACCGCCGCGCCCGCGAAATACAGGGCGTAGGCGACGGCGGTCGGCACCGAGGCGAGGTAGCCGAGCAGCAGCAGTGTCCGGCCGAGTCCGGCCGCGGCGGGCAGCAGCCCCTCCCGGAGCGCGACGGGCAGCAGCAGCGCCGCGCAGATGCCGAAGGACCACAGCGAGGTCTCCAGCGGGTCGCCGGCCGTACCGCGCAGCCCGAACCACCGGGTCAGCAGGGTGATCGCGCCGTAGCCCGCGGCCGACAGCACCGCGAGGACGACCCCGGCCGGCCGTACCGCCGCTCCCCCGCCGCCCAGCACCAGCACCGCCAGTCCGGCGAGCGCGCCCGCCACCGCCGCCGCGCCGCCCCGGCCCAGGCGCTCGCCCATGGTCAGCCGGGCGGCGAGCGCGATCAGCACCGGCCCCGAGCCGAGGGTGACCACGGTGGCGACGGCCAGGCCGGTGGACCTGACCGCGCCGAAATAGGCGGCCTGGAAGAGCGTCAGTCCCGCGCCGGTGCTGAGGATGCGGACGGCGGCGTGCCCGCGCCGCTCGCGGGGTCGGGAGCCGGGCGGCACCGGAACGGCGCGGGGCCCGCGGGCGCGGAGCAGGCGTACGGCGAGCAGCAGCGCGAAGCCGCCGACGGCGCGCCAGAAGGTCAGGGCGAGCGGTCCGAGGCAGCTGCCGTCGTAGAGCAGGGCCGCCGCCGCACCGGCCGTTCCCCAGGCGGTGGCGGCGAAGACGACACAGGCCAGCCCCTGGCCGGTCGACAGGCCGGCCGGAGCCGGCGGAAGGGAAGGTTGGGCATGGGTGAGTGACACGAGAGAACTCCCGCGGAAGAGGTGAGGATCGGGCTCGTCACCGTCTGCGGGCAGCACCCACCGCCCGGTTGACCCGCGTTGGTCGACATCGGGCTCCGGCAGGGTTCCTACGTGGTCGCGCCGCCCGCGTCAGCGGGCAGGAGGCGGAAGAACGGTGGAGTGCACAGACCGCACCCTATCCCCCGCCGCGCACCACGCGCGGCGGGTCGGCCGGCCCGGCCGGGTCCTGCCCGCCCGTCGGCTGCGGCCGGAAGGGCGACGCCCGCTCGGAGCGGGACCCCCGGCGGGACGGGGGCGGCTGCCCGGCGTCCGGCCCTGGGTCGGGCGGCGGACCGCCGGCCGCCGTACCCGCCCCGTCCGGAGCCGCGCCCCGCGCCGAGGTCTGCGCCGCGAGCGCCCCGGCGAGCACCAGGAACCCGCCCGCCAGCTGTACACCGCCCAAATGCTCGCCCAGCAGCACCCACGCCAGCACGGTGCCGATGACCGCCTCGAGGCAGGCCACCACCCCGGCGACCTGCGGGCTGAGCCGCCGTACCGCGAGCACCCCGGCGAGGTAGGCGACGACGGTCGCGACCAGCACGATCCACGCCAGCAGCAGGACCGAGGGGATCGCGCGCCCGCCGAGGGCGGCCTGGTGGGCAAGCGCAGGGAAGGCGATGTCCCAGGGGCGGGCGAAAGGGGTGAGCACGACGGTGCCGATCACCAGCCCGTAGGCGATCACGGCCAACGGGTCGGGCGCGCCGTCCTGTTCCGCGCCGTGGTCGGCGAGCACGAAATAGGCCACCTGGCAGCAGGCGGCGCCGAACGCGCAGAGCAGTCCCAGCACGTCGAAGGCGAGCCCGGACCAGATCTCCACCACGCAGGCCAGACCGGCCAGCGCCAGCATTACGCCGATGACGGAGGCCCGGCTGACCGGTCGCCGCTGCACGAAGCGGACCCAGCCGAGCAGCATCGCGGGCCCGAGGTACTCGACCAGGATGGCCACGCCCACCGGGATCCGGGAGATGGCCACGTAGTACAGCGCCTGGCAGCCCGCGACGCCGAGCACCCCGAAGCCGGCCAGCAGTCCGGGCCGCGACCGGGGCAGCGTACGGTTGCGCGAAGCCACGGGCAGCAGGATCAGCGCGGCGCCGGCCACCCGCATCCACACCACCTGCAGCGGGCCGAACCCCGCCTCGATCAGCGGCTTGGCCGCCACCCCCGAACCGCCGAACGCACAGGCGGACGCCAGGGCGAGCCCGAGTCCCCCGATCCTTCCCCCAGTCGCGCGCATCCGATCATGATGTCAGCTCGCGACAGGACCGTCATCCCGGTAGCCGCTGACACCGGCCGCGGCGGCCCGCAGCACCCGAACCGCCCGGCACATCGGCCCGCCGACGCGTCCTCGCCTCCGTCCGGGGGCGGTGGTCAGCCGCGTGCCGGCTCGTCCGCGCGGACGAGTCACGGCCACAGCAGGGTCCGGGTCCAGCCCCCGCCGGCCCGCTCGTAGCGCAGCCGCAGGTGGAAGCGGGCCGGGACGGCCTGCCAGAACTCCGCCCACGTGGCCCGCAACCGGTACAGGACGTGGGTGGCCGGCACCCGGTCCGGCTCCGCGGCCACCTCCCGGCGGGCCGTCCGCGCGGCCCGCTCGTACTCCGCGGGGCCGCTCAGCGGCGCACTCGTCACCCCGGTGAAGCCGGCCGCCCTGGAGGGCTCGCCCCGGCCGAGGAAGTCCCGCCGGGTGGCTTCCCCCTCCAGGACGGCCACCGGTCCGGTGATCCGGATCTGCCGTCCGTGCGCAGGCCAGTACCAGGTCAGCGCCGCCTGCGGATTGGCCGCCAGCTCATGGCCCTTGGGGCTGCGGGAATCGGAGGTGAAGCGGAAGGCGCAGTCGGCGGTGTCGACGCCGCGCAGCATCAGCACCCTGGCCGCGGGCGTGCCGTCGGCGCCCGCCGTGCTGAGGGTCATGACGCCGGGCTCGGGTACCCCGTCGGTCAGTGCCCGGTCCAGCCAGCGCGCGAAGAGCGGCCCGGGGGCGTCCGGCGCGCCGTCCGGCGCGCCGTCCGGGTCGAACTCCGGCAGCGGACCGGCCAGTACCGGCGCCGCCCGGAGCCGGGCCAGCAGCGCCTCGTCGTCCACCGGTTCCGCGACCCCGCCCATACCGTCCTCCTGTCGTACGACTGCCTGCCGTCCACGGCGGCGTCCTCGGCCCGTTCGCCGGGTCCGCGATTCCGCGCGGTCCCATCAGACAACACGAGCCGGGCCGCGGACGGCAGAACCGCCCGCGATCCGGCCGCGAACCGCCCGGCCGCCGCGTTCGGCGGCCGGGCCCGGCGCGTGGTTCAGCGCACGGTCACCGTCGCGGTCCTGGCGCCGGCGGCGAAGACGTAGTCCCCGCGCTCGACCTGCTGCCTGCCCGCGCCGTCGACGTCGCCGGGCGTCACCGCGAGCCGACTGGGCGGCACGTCGAGCGAGACGGCCTTGGACTGCCCGGCCTTGAGGTGCACCCGTGTGAAGGCCACCAGCTTCCGGGAGGGCGAGAGCACGGCGCTCGACGGCTGCGAGACGTACACCGGTACCACCAGGTCGCCGTCGCGGCCACCGGAGTTGGAGACCTTCACGGTCAGGTGAACGGTGTCCTTGGTCCGCACGGCGGCGGAACGGGCCGTGACCGAGTCGAAGCCGAAGGTGGTGTACGACAGGCCCGCCCCGAACGGGTAGGCCGCGTCCACGAAGGACTCCGTGCCCGAGTTGGTGCCGGGCAGCTGCTGGTAGTACAGCGGCTCGTTGCCGATGTCCTTGGGCCAGCTGGCGTTCAGCCGGCCGCTCGGGTCGACCTTGCCGAACAGCACGTCGGCGACGGCGTTCCCGCCCTCGCTGCCGGGCAGCCAGGACATCAGCAGCCCCTGGGTGCCGTCGGCGTCGCCGAGCACCAGCGGGCGTCCGGCGAGCACCACGGTGACCACCGGCCTGCCGGTCGCCTTCAGGGACGTGACCAGCGCCACCTGGTCGGCGCTCAGCTCGGGGCGCGGGCTGTCCGCGGCGCCCTCGGCGGCGGCCTTCTCGCCGACGACCACGACGGTCAGATCGGCGCCGCGGGCCTGTGCCACCGCGTCCTCGTCGGTCGTGGCCCGCACGACCTCGGTGCCCGAGGGCGCCGCCTTCCGGATGCCCTGGAGCACGGTGGTGCCGGGGAGCGTCACCCCGGCGGGCACGCCCTGCCAGCCGACGGTCCAGCCGCCGACCTGGTCGTCGATGTCGTCCGCGAAGGAGCCGGCGACGACGATCTTCTTGGCGGAGGCGGGGATCGGCAGCACGTTGCCGTCGTTGCGCAGCAGCACCTGCGACTCGTCGGCCGCCTGCCGGGCCAGGCCGGTGTCGGCGCCGAGCACCCGGCCGTCGGCCTTCGCGGCGTCCACGTAGGGGTGTTCGAAGAGTCCGAGCTGGAACTTCAGCTTGAGGATGCGCGCCACCGACTGGTCGATCCGGTGGACGGAGACCAGGCCGCGCTGCACGGCGGTCTTCAGCCCGCCGCTCCAGCCCTGCGCGTCGTACGGCTCCATCGCCATGTCCAGGCCCGCGTTGACGGCCTTGGCGATGGCCTCCGGGTAGTCGGCGGCGATGTGGTACGTGGTCTGCAGCGCCCGTACGTCCTGCCAGTCGCTGACCTCGACGCCCTGGAAGCCCCACTGCCCGCGCAGCACGTCGGTGAGCAGGTAGTGCGAGGCGGTGGCCGGTATGCCGTTGACGGCGCCGGAGTTGACCATCACCGACTTGGCGCCGGCGTCGACGGCCTGCTTGTACGACGGCAGCAGGGTGTCCTGGAGGTAGCGGATCGAGACGTCGCCGGGCACCCGGTCGTGGCCGTTGCCGGGTTCGCCGTAGCCGCCGAAGTGCTTGACGGTGGCGGCCACGTCCTTGGCGCCGTCGGCGCCCTGGATGCCCTTGACCGCGGCGGCGGCCAGCGTGCCCGCCAGCAGCGGGTCCTCGCCGAAGGTCTCGTAGTAGCGGCCCCAGCGCTGGTCGCGGGCGATGTCGGCGACGGGGGCGAAGTTCCAGTCGATGCCGGTGGCGGCGACCGCCTTGGCGGTCGAGGCGCCGGCGTCCTCGACCAGCGCAGGGTCCCACGTCGAGCCGAGGCCGATCTCCTGCGGGAAGATCGTGGCGCCCAGGACGTTGTTGTGACCGTGTACCGCGTCGACGCCGTAGATGATCGGGATGTGCAGGCGGGAGTTGTCCACCGCGTACTTCTGCACGGTGTTGACCATCTTCGCCCAGTTCCCCGGGGTGTTGACGGTCGGACCCGCGCCGCCGCCGGACAGCACCGAACCGGCGGCATTGTCGACCAGTACGCTCTTCAGGCAGGACTCGGTGAATTCGCCGCCGCTCCACTGGCAGTCGCCCTGGAGGTTGACCACCGAAATCTGGTCCATCTGGCCGATTTTCTCGGCGAGTGTCATCCTCTTCAGGAGATCCGAGACCCGCAGGTCGATCGGGGCCTTCGGATTGGTGTACGTCGGGTTGTCGCCGGCCTGGGCCGGGACCGTCGCCACGGCCGCCACACAGGCGGCGGCGGTGGCGAGGGTAAGAAGACCTCTGAGGCGCAGCGGGCGCAGTCGCCGAAGTCGTTGTGCGTTTGTTGGCATCGCAGGAGTCCCGTTCCTGTTCGGGGTCCCGGCGTTTCGGGACCTAGTGCCGTAAACGTTCCCGATCGGCGCGAAGTCTGTCCCCCGTGCTCACGGATCGTCAAGACTGTACGCAGAAGCTGTTTTGCCGCACGCTTGCCACCAGGTGTTAACCCATGTCGGCCGTCTCCCTCACGCAGATCGGGTATTTCGTGAACATCCGTGAATTGGCCCGCCGAAGCGGGGTTTCGACTGCCACCGTGTCAAGGGCGCTCAACGACCGGGCCGAGGTGAGCGACGCCACCCGGGAACGCATCCGGAGGCTGGCCAGCGAACTGGGATACGCGCCCAACGAGCCGGCCCGCACCCTGGTGCGGCGGCGTTCGGACACCATCGGGCTGATCTGGGACAGCGGGCAGGAGGCGGCCGGGCAGCACAACCCGTTCCTGCTGGGCCTGCTCAGCGCGGTACGCACGGCGCTGTCGGAAGCGGACTACCACCTGATGCTGCTGACGACGCCGGCCGCCGAGGACCCGGACGGCAGCTACCTGCAGGCGGTGCGGCGGCACAACCTGGAGGGCGTGATCGTCCTGACCACGCCGCCCGACGACCGGTGCCTGCGCGTGCTCGCCGCGTCCTCGGTGCCGTGCGCCGGTATCGACACCGGCTTCACCGGTCCCCGTACGGTCCGGGTCAGTTCGGACAACGCGGCGGGCGCCGAGGCCGCGGTGGACCACCTGTACGCGCTCGGCCACCGCCGGATCGCCACCATCACCGGCCCGCTGCACCTGCCGCCGGCCGCCGAGCGGCTGGCGGGCTACCTGCGGGCGTGCGAGCGGCTGGGGCTCCCGGTGCCGCCGGAGTACGTGACCGAGGGGGACTTCTTCCTGGCCAGCGGCGAGGCGGCGGCCCGTTCGCTGCTGCGGGTGGCCGAGCCGCCCACCGCGATCTTCGCGGCCGGCGACCAGATGGCGATCGGCGCGATCCACGCGGCGGCGGACGCGGGTCTGGCGGTGCCGCGGGACCTGGCGGTGGTCGGCTTCGACGACATCGACGCGGCGGCGCTGGTGCGCCCGGCGCTGACCACGGTCGCCCAGGACCAGCGGGCGCTCGGCGAGGCGGCGGTGGCCGCGCTGCGCGGGCTGCTGGACGCCGGCCCGGTGAAGACCAGCACGCAGGCCGAGCCGCGGATCGTGCCGACCCGGCTGCTGATACGCGGATCGAGCCGGCCCAAGGCGTGACGCCCCGGACCGGCCCGATCGGCCGCCGCTTTCCGTGGCCGGCTCGCGTCGGCGGGGGGGCCGGCGGTCAGTCCTCGGCGACGTCCTCGTCGGCGAGGATCAGATAGAGCTTCTTGCGGGCGTCGTTCACCACGTTCAGCGCCTTGTCGCGCTGCTGGGGCGTACCGGTGGCCCACACCTGGCGGAAGGCGTCGACGAGGCCGCCGCCCGCCTTCCTTATCTCGTTGAGGGCGTCCCAGTCGACGCCGCGGCCGGCGTCCTCCCAGGGGGCGTCGGGACCGGTTCCGGCCTCGGCACGTCCCGCCTCGGTGAGCGTGAACAGCTTCTTGCCGCCCTCGCTCGCGCTGGTGATCAGGCCCTCGTCCTCCAGCAGCTGGAGCGTCGGGTAGACCGAACCGGGGCTCGGCCGCCACGCGCCGCCGCTGCGGTCGGCGATCTCCTGGATCATCTCGTAGCCGTGCATCGGGCGGTCCTTCAGCAGCGCCAGGATCGACGCGCGTACGTCGCCGCGCCGCGCCCTGCCGCGCGGTCCGCCGTGGCCGCGCCCGCCGCCGGGCCCGAATCCGCCGCCGAACCCGGACGGTCCGCCGAACGGCGGCCCGAACTGCCCGAAAGCGGCCCGCAGGCTCTCCCGCTCGCCTCGTCCGTGATGGCCGGGTCCGCAGTGCCCATGGCCGTGTTCATGTCCGTTTCCTTGGGAACGCATGATGTCGCTCCTTCCATCGTTGATCGTTCGCGACAGTTCTACGATATATCGGAATCGGTCGCCTGACAACACCCGAGGTCGAACGGCGGAAGGGAGGCAGGACCGGGGCCGTCTCCCCTAGGCTCACCGCATGCGGATCCGAATCGTCGACGCCTTCACCGACCGTCCCTTCGCCGGCAACCCCGCAGGAGTGGTGCTGCTGGACTCCGACGGGTTTCCCGAGGAGCGCTGGATGCAGCAGGTCGCGGCCGAGCTGCGTGCCTCCGAGACCGCGTTCGCACACCCGGTCGCCGACGACGCGGTCGCCGACTGGGCGCTTCGCTGGTTCACCCCGGTCACCGAGGTGGGGCTGTGCGGCCACGCCACGCTCGCCACCGCGCACGTGCTGCGCACCACCGGCGCGGCCGCCGGCACGGTCTGGTTCCGCACCCTGGCCGGCGTGCTGTCGGCCACCGCGGAGGGGGACGGGACGATCACCCTGGACTTCCCGATGGCCCCGCTGACCCCGGTCGAGGCGCCCGTCGGCCTCGTCGAGGCGCTCGGCGCGCAGCCGCTGACGGTACTGGACACCGGCCCCGACTGCGGCGACCTGCTGATCGAGGTCGCCGACGAGGCCGCGGTCCGCGCCCTGGCCCCCGACTTCGCCGAGCTGGCCCGGGTCTCGCGGCGCGGGGTGATCGCCACCGCCCTGGCCGCCGACCCCGCGCGGGGCTACGACTTCGTCTCCCGCGGCTTCTTCCCGGCCGTCGGTATCGAGGAGGACCCGGTGACCGGCAGCGCCCACACCGCGCTGGCGCCCTTCTGGTCCGCGCGGTTGGGCCGCGACCGGCTCACCGGGCTCCAGGCGTCGGCCCGCGGCGGGCTGGTCTCGACCCGGCTGAGCGGCGACCGGGTGCTGCTGACCGGCGCCGCCGTGACCGTGGTCGACGGCGAGCTGCACGCCGTCCCGTAACGCGCGGCGCCCGCCCGGCGGTCATCCCGTGGGCAGCCACCCGACCTTGCCGGCCAGCACCGCGTAACCGACGAAGGCGACGGTGTCGATGAGGGTGTGCGCGGCCACCAGCGGTCCCACCCGGCCCCAGCGCCGGTAGAGCAGCACGAACACGACGCCCATCACCATGTTGCCGACGAAGCCGCCGGCCCCCTGGTAGAGGTGGTACGAGCCGCGCAGCACCGCGCTGGCGGCCAGCGCCGCGTTCGGCGACCAGCCCGACTGACCGAGCCGGCGCAGCAGATAGCCGACCACGATCACCTCCTCCAGCACCGCGTTCTGCGCGGCGGAGGCGATCAGCACCGGGATCTTCCACCACACGTCCGGCAGCGACTCCGGCACCACCGTGAGGTTGAAGCCGGCCGCCCGCACCCCGAGGTAGAAGGCCAGTCCGGTGCCGCCGATGACGGCCGCCACCAGCGTGCCCCGGGCCAGGTCGCGGCGCGGCCGGGTCAGGTCGAAGCCGATCGCGGGCATGCCGACCCGCTCCCGGGCCAGCAGGTGCGCCACCAGCGCCACCGGGGCCAGCGAGCTCGCGATGCCGAACACCTGCCAGGCCAGGTCGAGCCAGGGCCGCCCGGGTGCCTGCGAGCCGACGAGGGTGGCCGCCTGGTTCCGCAGCGCGCCCGGCCTGGTGACCGAGCCCACGAAGCTGATCAGCGCGGAGACACCGCTCGCGCCGAGCGACAGGGCCAGCACGACCAGGGTCTCGCTGCGCAGCGTGCGTCGCTCCGGGCGGGCCTCCGCCTCGTATGACTGTGCGTGCACGCGGCCCTCCAATATCGTCATCCCGCTTCAGCGCGGTCCGCGCGCGATTAGGGTCTCCCGGAAAAGATACGAAGATCGTGCTCCGTGGTGCGGAGCCGCCCCCATTGTTCGGAGCATCGCAGGAGAGGCACGGCCGCATGGGACGTCATGGGATATCCCGTACCGACAGAGCGTCGTCGTCGGGCGGATCCGGCGCCCGAGCGTCCCGCCACCGCGGCCGGACGGCGGCGCTGACCACGATCCTGGTGCTCGCGGTCGGCGCGGGCACCTTCGGGGTGCTGCGCGGCGGACTGCTGTCGGTGGGGGGCACCTGCCACGCGGGCACGGTACGGATCGACGCCGCCGCCTCGCCGGACATCGCGCCCGTCCTCACCCGGATCGCCGACCGGGCCCGCGCGGAGCACGCGACGACGGACGGCCAGTGCCTGGACGTACGCGTCACCGCCCGGGACTCGGCGCAGGTCGCCGACGAGCTCGGCGGCGCGGCGACGGCGGGGGCCGGCACCGCGACGCCCGGCCGGCCCCGCTTCGCGGTGTGGATCCCCGACGACAGCATCTGGGTGAACCAGCTCGCCACCTCCGGGCAGGGCACCTCGGTGTCGCCGATGGGCACGGTCGCCCGCTCGCCGGTGGTGGTCGGGGCGCTCCGGGCCCAGGCCGACGCGCTGGGCTGGCCGGCGAAGACGTACACCTGGGCGGAGCTGACCGGCGTTGCCGCCGACACCCGGCTGCGGCTCGGCAGCACCGACCCCGCGCACAGCGCCACCGGCATGCTCGCGCTGGCCATGATCAACACCTCGATCATCCGCTCGGCCGGCGGCGAGAGCGCGGACACCGACACCCAGTCGGCCGGCGCCGCCAAACTCCTCGCCCAGCGCACCGCGCCGACCGCAGCCCAGGCGCTGGCCACCCTGCCGGGCGGCAACAGCAAGGCCGACCTCGCCGACCCGGCGCACAGCCAGGCGCTGGTGCTGTCCGAACAGGCCGCGTTCGCGCACAACGGCGGCACCGCGCCCGCGTTGCGGCTGTTCTACCCCAAGGACGGCGCGGCGGCGCTCGACTACCCGTACACGCTGGTCGACGACATGCAGCAGACCGTCGACCAGTCACGCGCCGCCACCCGCTTCCTGAGTCTGCTCGGCGACGCCGACTCGCTCCGTGAGCTGACCGCCGCCGGTTTCCGCGCGCCGGCCGGCGGTCCGCCGCCGGCGCTGGTGCAGCGGGCCGGCGGGCAGTCCCCGCAGCCGGTGGGTGCCACGCCCGCGCCCGCGCCGTCGGCGGCCGATCTGCAGAAACTGCGGCTGGAGTGGCAGATCACCGTGCAGAGCGCGCGGATCACCACGGTGGTGGACGTCTCCGGTTCAATGGCCACGCCGGTGCCCGGCTCCGGCAAGACCCGGCTCGACGTGACCAAGGCGTCGCTGGAACAGGCGCTGGGCCAGTTCACCGATCAGGACGAGATCGGGCTGTGGCGCTTCTCCACCCGGCTGGACGGCAGCCGCGACTACCAGAAGGTGGTCCCGACCGGCCGGCTGGGCGCGAAGAGCGGCGGCACCACGGGCCGGCAGCGGTTGGACGCCGCCTTCAAGGCCCTCAAGCCGGTGCCGGACGGTTCGACGGGTCTGTACGACACCGCCCTCGCCGTGTACCAGGACGCCAGTACGTCGTACGCGGCCGGCAGGTTCAACGCGGTGGTGATCCTGACCGACGGCGCCAACGAGGACCCGGGCAGTATCCCGCTCGGCACCCTGACCACCAAGCTCAAGGCGCTCGGCGACCCGACCCGCCCGGTACCGCTGATCGCCATCGCGGTCGGCCCCGACGCCGACAAGTCGGCCTGCGACAAGATCGCCGAGGCCACCGGGGGCGCGGCCTACCGGGTCAACGACCCGGGCCAGATCCAGGCGGTGCTGCTCAAGGCGGTGGTGGCGGCCGCGACCAGCGCGGCGGCCAAGGCGCCGTGAGCGCGGTGGGGTGAGCCCGGCCGCGGGCCCGCGGCCGGTCGGCGCGGTGGCAGGCCCGGCCGGTAGCCGGCCGGGCCCCGCGGCTCATCCCACCGGCCAGGTGTGCACCGGATCCCCGCCCTCCATGAACTCCCGGTAGCGCTGGGTCATGGCGGCGAGGGCGGGCCGCCGGTCCAGCCCGCGCTCCAGCATCCGGTGGAAGACTGCCGACTGCCATTCCGCGCCGTTGGTGCGGCGCAGGCAGCGCTGTTCGACGATGCCGAGGTAGTGGTCGCGGTCCGCCGGGTCGATGCCCCAGCCGTCGAGCCCGGCGGCGGCCAGCGGCAGCAGCTCGTCCAGGACCAGCCCGGCCGCCGGGACCTCGGCGAGCGCCCCGCTGCGGCCACGCGGCCAGTGCAGGGTGGCGTCGATCCCGTACCGGCAGGACGCGTCGAAGTTGGCGGCGGCCACCTCGAACGGCATACGCTGCCACACCGGGCGCGGCGCGTCGGCCAGCGCCCGGACCAGCCCGTAGTAGAAGGCGGTGTTGGCCAGAACGTCGGCGACGGTGGGCCCGGCGGGCATCACCCGGTTCTCCACCCGCAGGTGCGGCACACCGTCCACCACGTCGTACACCGGGCGGTTCCAGCGGTAGATGGTGCCGTTGTGCAGCGTCAGCTCCCGCAGCCGGGGCACTCCCCCCTCGTCCAGTACCCGCAGCGGGTCCTCGTCGTCGCAGATCGGCAGCAGCGCGGGGAAGTACCGTACGTTCTCGGCGAACAGGTCGGCGGCCGAGTCGATCCAGCGCTCGCCGAACCAGCTCAGCGGCCGTACGCCCTGGGCCCGCAGTTCCCGCGGGCGGGTGTCGGTGGCCTGCTGGAACAGCATCGGGCGGGTCTCGCGCCACAGCTCCCGGCCGAACAGGAACGGCGAGTTGGCGCCCACGGCGACCTGCGGCCCGGACACCGCCTGCGCGGCGTTCCACACGGCGGGGAAACGGCCCGGGGTGACCTGCAGATGCATCTGGGTGGAGGTGCAGGCGGCCTCCAGGGCGATGGTCGCCGAGGTGTATACGAGATGCTCCACGCCCTGGATGTCGAGCGTGATGTCCTCCCCGCGCATCGCCAGGATCTGGTCGTTCAGCAGGAGGAAGCGGTCGTCACCGGACAGGTTGGCCGACACCAGGTCCTGTGCCTCCAAGGTGGGCAGAATTCCCACCATGACGATGCGTGCACCGACTTCGGACGCCATCCGGTCGGCGTAGCCGAGACCGGTGCGCAGTTCCTCGGCGAGCCGGTCGAGCACCCGCCCGGAAAGCGGATGCGGCGCGATGTTCACTTCGATATTGAACTGAGCCAGTTCGGTCTGGAAATCACGGCTGGCGATGCGCTCCAGTACCGCTTCGTTCATCATGCGGGGCAGACCTGCGGAATCCGCGAGATTCAGTTCGATCTCCAGCCCCATCAGATTGCGCGGCCGGTCGAACCGCTTCTCGTCCAGCAGCCGCTCCAGCCCCAGCAGGCACTGCTGGAGCTTGTGCCGGTACAGCCTGCGGTCTGCCAGGCCGAACGTACCGGCTTCGACCTTCTCGCCCATGGAAGCGTCCCTTCCTCGCATGGCTCCGGCGCGGCCCTCCCCCAAGGATGCCCACCCAAATGATCGATTACGCCACACTCGACCCGTTCGGCGCGCTAGGCTTGGGCTACGGCGTGATGAGCGCACGTCCCAGCGGCACATTCCACGGCCGGGTGCCTTTGTAAAAACCCGGTGAATGGGACCGGTGGGTTCCGGCCGTCCGTAGGGGGTCCGGATATCCGGTCACCGCCCCCATACCCTGCGGAAATGCCGTCGGCGCCCCCCGCGGAAGAAGGCGAATTCTCGTCTTGCGCGTAATACCGGCAGCGACTAGATGAAACATGGAGCGAACAAGCGTCGTATAAACTCCGCGCACAAGGCAAGGCTTCCGCCCTCCCCGGACGTGCCCGAGCAGGAGTTCGCCCTGCATCGACAGCGCCGTCCGCCCCCGCCCACGCTCCACTGTTTGTCTCCCAGTGAGAGGCGACATCATGCCGCTGCTTGTCCCCCCAGCACCCGCTCCCGCCCTGTTGAGCGTCCTGGCCGCGCTCAGTTCGCCAGCGGCGGTCCTGGAGATCCGGACCCCGGCGCTGCGCACTGCCGAAGGGCCACTGGACGCCGAACACCCGCTACCTGTCCACGTGTTCGAACCTGCCCCGGTACCCGGCGGCCTGCCTCACGCGCGGCTGACCGGCTGGCGGTTCCACATCAGGGCGGGCGCCGGAGTGGTCGCCGCGGGCGAAACCGTGGCGACCCCCGACGGCTGGGTCTTCTCGCGCTTCTCCGAAGGTCCCTACCTGGCCTCCACCGAACGGGCGCTGCGCCAGGCGGAGACGCTGCCAACCACGTACCAGCCGCATCTGCTGTCGGTGCCCAGCCTGTACATGCTGGCGCTGTGGCTGCACTGCCGTCCGCGGACCGACGCGGCCACCGCTCAGCCCGACCCGTCGGACCTGCTGATCCCGCTGGCCCCGGCGCCGCCCGGGATCGCCGCGCACCGGGTGCACCGGCTGGTGGAGCTGGCGCCGGCGCTGAGCAGGCGGCTGTCGCCGCCGCTGCTGGGGTCGCCCGCCTGAAGAGCGGATCCCCGCCCCCCACGGTGCCCTCCCCGCCGCCACGGCCGGGAGGGCACCGCTGTCGTACCGGCCGGCCGCCTCCGTCGTACCGGCGGGTACCGTCGTGAACACATCGTGACGGCAACCGCCCGCCCGGGTGACGCGTCCTCCACCTTCGAGGACAGCCTGCGCGAAACAGCTGCGGATCGGGGTCGGTGGAGCAACACTGGGACCGGCCGCACCATGAACGGGGGGACGGACATGGACCAGGCGGCAGACGCGACCGCCCGCACGACCCATTTCCCGCAGCGAAAGACACCTGCCATGTGCAACCACCAGCCGCAGTGCCCGACCGCAGAGTGCGCCGACCGTGAGGCCGCCTGCACCGTGGCCCACCACCCGGAGCAGGGCTGGAGCCTGCTCTGCAACGGGGTGGTGCTCTTCGAGGACACCGGCGAGCTGCTGCCCGACGGGCAGATCATCGCCCCGCACCGCCCGCTGGCCGGCGGCCGGATCAGCACCGCGGCCTGACCGCGACCCACCCACGACCCACCGCCCCACGACCCACCCACGACCCACCACCCCGCGACCGAGCCGGCCCCACCGCAAGCGGCGGGACCGGCTCTCACCGTTCGTCCGTGCCCAGGGCGTGCACGGGCCGGTGCGTGTACCGGGGCAGGTAGGGACGACGGGCCCGCCCGGCCCGCCGGCTCAGTGGGCGTAGGACTCCACCGGCGGGCAGGAGCACACCAGGTTCCGGTCACCGAAGGCCCCGTCGATCCGGCGGACCGGCGGCCAGTACTTGTCCGCGGCCGACACGCCGGCCGGGAAGACGGCTTCCTCGCGGCTGTAGAGGTGCTGCCACGCGCCGCCGAGCGTCGCGGCGGTGTGCGGCGCGCCGCGCAGCGGGTTGTCGTCCGCGGGCCACTCGCCGGCGCCGACCCGGTCGATCTCGCCGCGGATGGCGATCATCGCCGCGCAGAAGCGGTCCAGCTCGGCGAGGTCCTCGCTCTCGGTGGGCTCGATCATCAGGGTACCGGCCACCGGGAAGGACATGGTCGGCGCGTGGAAGCCGTAGTCGATCAGCCGCTTGGCGACGTCGTCGACGCTGACACCGGTCTCCTTGGTCAGCGGGCGCAGGTCGATGACGCACTCGTGGGCGACCAGGCCGCCGGGCCCGGTGTAGAGCACCGGGTAGTGCGGTCCGAGGCGCTTGGCGACGTAGTTGGCGCTGAGCACGGCCGCCTGGGTGGCGCGCTTGAGGCCCTCGGCGCCCATCAGCCGCACGTACGTCCAGGAGATCGGCAGGATGCCCGCCGAGCCCCAGGGCGCGGCCGACACCGGGCCGACGCCCGTGGCCGGACCCGCGGCCGGCTGCAGCGGGTGGTTCGGCAGGTACGGCGCCAGGTGCTCGCGGACCGCGACCGGGCCGACACCGGGGCCGCCGCCGCCGTGCGGGATGCAGAACGTCTTGTGCAGGTTCAGGTGCGAGACGTCCGCGCCGAACCGGCCGGGCCTGGCCAGGCCCACCAGCGCGTTGAGGTTGGCGCCGTCCACGTACACCTGGCCGCCGGCGTCGTGCACGGCCGCGCAGATGTCGGTGATGTTGTCCTCGAAGACACCGTGGGTGGACGGGTAGGTGACCATCAGGACGGCGAGCCGGTCGCGGTGCTGCTCGATCTTGGCCCGCAGGTCGTCCACGTCGACGTCGCCGTTCTCCCCGGTCCTGACCACGACGACCTGCAGGCCGGCCATCACCGCGCTGGCCGCGTTGGTGCCGTGCGCGGACGAGGGGATCAGGCAGACGGTACGGCCGGTGTCGCCGGCCGCCCGGTGGTAGGCGCGGACCGCGAGCAGTCCGGCCAGTTCGCCCTGTGAGCCGGCGTTGGGCTGGAGGCTGACCTTGTCGTAGCCGGTGACCTCGGCGAGCTGGTCCTCCAGGCCGTGGATCAGTTCGAGGTAGCCGGCGGCCTGCTCGGCCGGCGCGAAGGGGTGCAGGGCGCCGAACTCGGGCCAGGTGACGGGCTCCATCTCGGTGGTGGCGTTGAGCTTCATGGTGCAGGAGCCGAGCGGGATCATGCCGCGGTCCAGCGCGTAGTCGCGGTCGGCGAGCCGCCGCAGGTAGCGCAGCATCGCGGTCTCGCTGCGGTGCCGGTGGAAGACCGGGTGGGTCAGGTACGTCCCGGTACGCAGCAGGGCGGCGGGCAGCGCGTCGTCGGTGGCGGCGTCCAGCGCGTCGAGGTCGACGGCGCCGTCGGCGCCGAAGGCGGCCAGGACCGCGGCCAGCTGGGCCCGGTCGGTGGTCTCGTCGCAGGCGACGCCGACCCGGTCGGCGTCGGCCAGGCGCAGGTTGACGCCGGCCGCGCGGGCGGCGGCCACCACCCGGGCGGCGCGGCCGGGAACGTGGGCGGTCAGGGTGTCGAAGTACCCGCTGTGCTCGACGGTGACGCCGGCCGCGCGCAGGCCCGCGGCCAGGACGACCGCGTAGCGGTGTACGCGCCGGGCGATCGCGGCCAGGCCGTCGGGGCCGTGGTAGACGGCGTACATGCCCGCCATCACGGCGAGCAGCACCTGCGCGGTGCAGATGTTGCTGGTGGCCTTCTCCCGGCGGATGTGCTGCTCGCGGGTCTGCAGGGCCAGCCGGTACGCCTTGTTCCCGTCGGCGTCCACCGAGACGCCGACGAGCCGGCCGGGCAGGTTGCGGGCGTAGCCCTCGCGGACCGCCATGTAGCCGGCGTGCGGACCGCCGAAGCCCATGGGCACCCCAAACCGCTGGGTGGTGCCGACCGCGATGTCCGCGCCCAGTTCGCCGGGAGACGTCAGCAGGGTGAGCGCCAGCAGGTCGGCGGCGACGGTGACGACCGCGCCCAGTTCGTGGGCCCGCTCGATCACCGGCCGCGGGTCCCGTACCGCGCCCGAGGCGCCCGGGTACTGGAGCAGTACGCCGAACACGCCGCGGCCCGCGATCTCGTCCGGAATGCCGGCGGTGAGGTCGGCGGTGACGACCTCGACGCCGGTGGGTTCGGCGCGGGTCCTGATCACCGCGAGGGTCTGCGGGAAGGTGTCGGCGTCGACCAGGAAGACGCCCTGCTTCACCTTGCCGACCCGGCGGGACAGCGCCATCGCCTCGGCCGCCGCGGTGCTCTCGTCCAGCAGCGAGGCGCCGGATGTGGGCAGCCCGGTGAGGTCGGCGACGACGGTCTGGAAGTTCAGCAGCGCCTCCAGCCGGCCCTGGGAGATCTCCGGCTGGTAGGGGGTGTAGGCGGTGTACCAGGCGGGATTCTCCAGCACGTTGCGCAGGATGACCGGAGGGGTGAAGGTGCCGTAGTAGCCGAGGCCGATCATCGGGGCCAGTACCTGGTTGCGGGCGGCCAGGGCGCGCAGTTCCGCGAGCACCTCGGCCTCGGTGCGGGCGGCCGGCAGGCGCAGTGCCCCGGCGCTCCTGATGGCGCCCGGCACGGCGGCGTCGGTCAGCTCGTCCAGCGAGCCGTATCCCACGTGGGCGAGCATCTTGGCCTGCGCCTCGGCGTCGGCGCCGATGTGCCGCCGGGCGAAGGGGGCGGCGGCTTCCAGCTCGGCGAGGGGAATGCGTCGGTCCGTCATCTGCGGAGGGCCCTCCTGGTCGTGGCGACCTTCGGGGGTGCGCCGCGGCGCGGGCACCCTTGCGGCCTCCCCCTCTGTCATCGGGACCTGAGAGCTTCACCGCCCCCGCGGGGGCGGCTTGCACCGTCGGTGGGGGCCGGCCCCGGGATTCCGGACCTGCCCCGCTTTCCAGAGTGACCTGGCCCATGCGGTACGGATGCCTGAGAGATTCCGGGGAGGATTTGCTCCTTCGGCGCCTCCGTCACGCCCGCCCTCGGGTGTTCGGAAGACTCTCCCGCATGGGGTGCTCAGCCGTCTCCCAGCCTACCAGCGCCTCTTCGGGGCCGTCCGGGAGCGGGGAGGCGACGCATGTCACGCGGTTCCCCGAGTCGACACCGCCACCGATGTGCCCTTTCGTGGTAGTCAGCAGCAGTCGTCATTGGTTGGAGGGACCGTGCAGACCGACATCGATCCGCGGAGCCTGATCGGCCGCCGCGCCTTCGACCGCGACGGTGCGAAGATCGGCACGGTGGACGAGGTGTACCTCGACGACGCGACGGGCGCGCCGGAGTGGGCGGCGGTGCGCACCGGGCTGTTCACCCGGGACGCGTTCGTACCGCTGGAGCCGAGCGAGCTGGTGGACGACGAGTTGCGGGTGCCGTTCAAAAAGGCCCTGATCAGGGATGCTCCGGACTTCGGGGTGGGCCGGCACCTTTCACCCGAGCAGGAGTTGCAGCTCTACCACCACTACGGCATGGACGTGCCGCGGTCGGAGGGCGACCGGCTGCCGCCGTCGGAGCGGGACTTCGGCGAACCGGCCGGCGGGGACGGCCCGGACTCCTCACCCGGCCGCCGCTGAACCGGTACCGGCGCGCGCAGGGCCCTGCGGCGGACCCTGCGCGGCACTCCGCGGGGCACCCTGCGGGGCGAGCAGCGGCAGCGGGTCGCTGTGGACGAGCGCCGGGTCCGCCACGGCGAAGGTACGCACCCGGCCGGGCCCGGTGTCGGAGGGTACCTCGAAACGGACCGTGACCCGCCCCACACCGCTGCCCTGCACCCAGCCGGCGCCGTACTCCTCATGGGTGACGTCCTGGCCCGGCAGCCAGTGGTTCACCCGTTCCGGTGAGGCCGGCGCCGCCGTGGGCGGCGGCTCGGCGGCGTCCTCGCCGTCCGGGCGGCTCTCCCCGCTCTGCGCGAAGAGGTCCTCCTGGGTGAAGTCCGCCAGTCCCGCGACGCCCACCCCGAGCAGTCGTACGCCGCCGGTGGTGTCGACGGCCTCGATGAGCCGGCGCGCGGTCTCCCGTACGACCACCGGGTCGTCGGTGGGGGCCCGCAGGGTCTCGGAGCGGGTCAGCGTGGAGAAGTCGTAGCGCCGAACCTTGACCACGACGGTCCGGCCGGAGCGGCCCGCGCCGCGCAGCCGCTGGACGCAGCGGTCGGCGAGGCGGTCGATCTGGTGGCGCACCTGGGCCCGGTCGGTGAGGTCGGTGTCGAAGGTGTCCTCGACGGAGATCGACTTCACGTCCCGGTCGGCGACCACCGGCCGGTTGTCCAGGCCGGCCGCCATCGCGTGCAGGGAGGCGCCGTGCGCCCTGCCGAGCAGCCGCACCAGTTCCGCCTCCCCGGCCTTCGCCATCTCAGCGACGGTACCGATGCCGGCCTTGCGCAGGTGCTCGGCGGTGGCCGGCCCGACGCCCCACAGGGTGCGGACCGGCAGCGGATCGAGTAAAGCGCGCTCGGTGCCGGGCTCAACCACCACCAGGCCGTCCGGCTTGGCCTTCTCGGAGGCGATCTTGGCCAGCAGTTTGGAGCCGGCGAGGCCGACGGAGGCGGTGAGGCCGGTGGCGGCCCGGATGCGGGCGCGCAGCCGCACCGCGACCTGGCGGGGGTCCTCCTCGCCCCCGGCGGCCTCCAGGTCGAGGAACGCCTCGTCGAGGCTGAGCGGCTCGATCAGCGGGGACACCTCGGCGAGCAGCGCCATCACGGTCTCGCTGATCCGCCGGTAGATGCCGAAGCGGGGGTAGAGGTAGGCGGCGTTGGGGCAGAGCCGGCGGGCGTGGGCCATGGCCATGGCGGAGTGGACGCCGTGCACCCGTGCCTCGTAGGACGCGGTCGACACCACGCCGCGGGGCCCGAGGCCGCCGACCACCACCGGCTTGCCCCGCAGGCTGGGTTTGGACGCCTGCTCCACCGCGGCGAAGAACGCGTCCATGTCCAGATGCAGGATCGTCGGCGAACTTCTCACACCGTCGATCGTGCCGCACGCCACCGACATCCACCGTACGGATGTACGGCGCGGCGCCCCCGGCACCGGGCCGGGGCGCCGCCCCGGCGGCGCTCAGACGGCCCGGTTGCGCCGCCTGGCCAGCTCGTCGGCCGGATTGTGGCCGACCAGTGTCTCGCCGGTGTCGACCCGCTCGCCGTGCATCTGGGACAGCGCACTCTCCACGTCCCGCCAGACGACGCCCACCGCGATGCCGAAGACGCCCTGCCCGCCCTGGAGCAGATCCACCACCTCGTCGGGCGATGTGCACTCGTAGACGGTGGCGCCGTCGCTCATCAGGGTCATCCTGGCCAGTTCCGCGGGGCCGACGGACCGCAGGTGCTGTACGGCCGTGCGGATGTTCTGCAGGGCCACACCGGTGTCCAGCAGCCGTTTGACGATCTTGAGCACCACGACGTCGCGGAAGCTGTAGAGCCGCTGGGTGCCCGAGCCGTAGGCGGGCCGCACGCTGGGCTCGACCAGGCCGGTGCGGGCCCAGTAGTCGAGCTGGCGGTAGGTGATGCCGGTCGCGGCGCACGCGGTCGGGCCGCGGTAGCCGATCTGTTCGGCCGGCGCGTCCTGCGCCGGGCCGCCGCCCGCTTCGGCAGCGGCTCGGGCCAGTGTGCCCCGGGGCGGATAGGGGTCGCCGGTCGCCAGACCGTCGCCGGTGCTTCTCACGCCGCCCTCCGTTCCTGCACATCCGGTGGCCGCGCGCACGTGCCACCGGACTTTCCACACCGACGGTAGGCAGTCACCAGGGGTGCGTCAACGATCGCCACACTCGGCACGCCGAGTGATATTCGCCCCACGGGTGGTTTGACGCGGCCATGGGGCGGGAACGGTCCCGCGAATAGCCCCTTGGGGGCAACCTTGCCTCCGGGCATCGCGTTCGGCGTCACTGGTTGCTGGTGCCGAAGTCCTCGGGAGAGATCTGGTCGAGGAACTCGCGGAACTTCTCGACCTCGTCCTCCTGCTCGTCCGGGATCGCGATCCCGGCGTCGTCCAGCACCCCGTCGCTGCCGTAGATCGGCGTACCGGTGCGCAGCGCGAGCGCTATGGCGTCGGAGGGGCGGGCACTGACCTCGACCCCGCTGGCGAACACCAGCTCCGCGTAGAAGACACCTTCCCGCAGGTCGGTGATGCGCACCTCGGTGAGGGTTTGGCCGACCGCTTCCAGCACGTCCTTGAAGAGGTCGTGGGTCAGCGGTCGCGCAGGCGTCATGCCCTGCTGCGCGAAGGCGATGGCCGTCGCCTCACCCGGCCCGATCCAGATGGGCAGGTACCGGTCGCCTCCCACTTCACGCAGGAGCACGATCGGTTGGTTGGAGGGCATTTCAACCCGGACACCCACAACGTCGAGCTCGTTCACACAGCAACCCTAGGCCGTGCTCGCCGGGTTTGGTAGTCGGGCACCCGGCCGCGCCGCCCCGAGATGTCCTCCCGGGGGCCTCCGGCGGCTGGAATCGCCCGGTCAGCGCAGCCGGATCCGCAGCGCGGAGTGCAGCATCGCCGCATGCAGCCGTACGGAAAGATCGGCCAGTTCCCGTGCGGTGGCCTCGGCGTGTGCGCGGGTCCTGGGGTTGCGGTGCCTGCGCAGCGGCGCCACCACCTGCTCCACCAGGCCCGCCTCCCGGTCCGCGGCGGCCTTCACGGACCGCAGATGACGGGGTTCCAGGCCGAATCTGCCCAGATCGGCGATGAGCCGTCCGATGTTCACCGTCTCGGCGTCGTAACCGCCGTCCCCGCCGGCCTCGACCAGTCCGTAGGACTCCCACTGCGCCAGTTCGGCCTCGTCGGCCCCGGTGACCGCCAGCAGCTCCGCCCGGCCGATCCTGAGCTCCGGGGGCGGTCCGGGCTCCCCTGGGCCCTCCAGGGCCTCCCTGGACTCCCCCGGGCCGGGCAGCGAGACCTTCTCGCCGCGGTCCAGGGCGTCCAGGTGGTCCCTGATCACCCGCAGCGGCAGATAGTGGTCCCGCTGCACCCGCAGGACGTAGGCGAGCCGCTCCACGTCCGCGGGACCGAACTTCCGGTAGCCGGAGGGTGTGCGCTGCGGCTCGACCAACCCCTCCGCCTCAAGGAAGCGGATCTTGGAGATGGTCACCTCGGGGAACTCCTCCCGCAGCCGGCTCAGGACCGCGCCGATGCTCAGCAGGACCCCGTCGACGGTGGCGGTGCCGTCTCCGGCACCGCCCGACGTTCTCGGCATGCACACCTTCCCTGAGGTTCCCCGGACGCGCTCCCGGGGAGTTTCAGATGCCCCGCTGGCTCGCGTAGAAGACCAGCCGGTACTTGCCGATCTGCACCTCGTCGCCGTTGGCCAGCGACACGGTGTCGATCCGCTCCCTGTTGACGTACGTACCGTTGAGGCTGCCTACGTCCGAAACGGTGAATCCGCCGTCCTGGCCGCGCCGGAACTCCACATGCCGCCGGGACACCGTCACGTCGTCCAGGAAGATGTCGCTCTGCGGGTGCCGGCCCGCCGTGGTCAGCTCGCCGTCCAGCAGGAAGCGGCTGCCCGAGTTCGGCCCCCGCCGCACCACCAGCAGCGCCGAGCCGACCGGCAGCGCGTCCACGGCGGCCTGGGCCTCCGGGGACAGCGACGGCATCACGGTCTGGCCGGTGGCCTCCGCCTCGTACGCCTCCAGGCCGGAGATGGAGATCGTCGACGTGGTCTCCGACGCCCGCTCGTAGCCGCCGCCGGATCCGCGCAGCGGCGCACCGCAGTAGTTGCAGAAGCGGCTCGCCTCCGCGTTGGTGTGACCGCACCTGCTGCAGACCGGCAAGCCGGACCCTCCACCCGTCGCTGGGGCCGATGGTTCCCCGAAACCTATGCGCGCGGCGGAAGCGGGGTCAACAGACGCCACGCCGGGACCACCTGAATGGTCGGCACCGGGATCCTGCTGTTCGTTCCTGAACAACGGCCGGTCGGCGCCCTGTCCCTCTTCGGACAGGTGCCGTGGCGCGCGGTGGCGCGCCGTCGCCGGGTCACCCGACTGCCGCGCACTCTTGCCGAACAACTTCCCAAACAACTTCACGGGCGATTCCCCTTGAAAGAAGCAGACCCGCCCGTGGGGCAGGACGAACCCTCGCTACACACAGTTTCCCCTACACCGCACCCCACCGATGCCCCGACCCCCACCCTCACTGGGATGACCGAGCGTAGTCAGGCTGCTTCGACGGCCGCAAGGCGTCCACGACGATCTTCTGCGACCTGACGACATCAGCCGTGGCCTGCTCCTTCTCCAGCGTCTGCACCACCCCGCCGGGGATGTTCAGCGCCGGCTCCAGATCCTGCGGGTTGCCGATGACGTCGAACTCGTACGGCTGTGACACCTTGTGCCCGTCTATCTGCACACCGTCCGTACCATCCGTGAAGTACGTGTCGGCGACGACGCGCACCTCGTTGATCTGGATCGCCTCCGCGCCCGCCGCCCGCAGTTCCTGGAGCGTGTCGAGCAGGGAGTCCGCCTCCACGCCTCCGTGCGGGTCCTCGATGGTCAGGGTGATCCCCGGACCCTCGGCGGGCACGGTACCGGCCAGGACGCCCAGTTGCTGCGCCTTCTGCCGGGTCTGCCTGAGCGCCTCGGCAGCCCGGTCGGAGCTGGTCTCCAGTTCGCTGCGCTGGCTCTCCAGGCCCCGTTTCTCGTCCTCCAGCCGCTGGCTGCGGTTGTCCAACTCGGTGAGGATACGGACCAGATCCTCCTGCCGGGCACCGCGCAGGGCACCGCCGTTGTCACTGGTGGAGCGGACCTGGATGGCCAGCCCCAGGCCGAGTACGAACAGCAGCACGGCGACGGTCAGTTGGGCGCGCGACAGGCGCGGCGGCCACAACCCGGCCGCCAGGCGCTGCCGACCGGTCGGCCGGGACCCCTCGCCACCGGCCGCGTCCTGCTCCCCGGCCGGCCGCCGCGGTGGGTGCTCCGCCGGCTCCGGCGGGTGGTTCTCCTCGCTCATACAGCCGTCACGCCCGGAAGACGTGGCGGCGGATGGCGGCCGCGTTGGAGAAGATCCGGATGCCGAGCACCACCACGACACCGGTCGACAGCTGGGAGCCGACGCCGAGCTTGTCACCGAGGAAGACGATGAGGGCGGCCACGACCACGTTGGACAGGAAGGAGACGACGAACACCTTGTCGTCGAAGATCCCGTCCAGCATGGCCCGCAGGCCGCCGAAGACGGCGTCGAGCGCGGCGACCACCGCGATCGGGAGATAGGGCTCGACCCCGGAGGGCACCACAGGGCGCACCACGAGTCCGACCACGACTCCCACGACGAGGCCCAGTACGGCGATCACTTCGAACCCTTTCCGTTCCCGGCGCCGGCCGCCCGCCGCGCGCCGTCGGGCACGTGCTGTGCGGCGGCCGGCTTGGCGTACCGCACGATCAGGCTGGGTGCGGCGGCCAGTTGCAGCTTGTCCTGGACGGAGACGCTCGCGCGGATCCCGTAGTTCTCCTGCAGGACGTGCAGGTACTGCCCGTCCGCGCTCTCCTGGAATGCCTTGCTCAACCGCTTCCCGTCCCCGATCGCCAGCACCGTGTACGGCGGCGCCAGCGGTTTGTTGTCGACCAGTATGGCGTCACCCGCGGCCCGGATCGCCGACAGGGCGGTGAGGCGCTGCCCGTTGACGGTGACCGCCTCGGCGCCGGAGGCCCACAGGCCGTTCACCACCCGCTGCATGTCGCGGTCACGGACCCGGCCGGTGTCGGAGAAGCCGCTGCTCTCCCGCGGGCCCCCGGTGTCCCCCTGGGACGCCTCCCTGGCGTCGTCGACGACCAGCCGCACACCGGGCCCCTCTACCGGCGTGGCTGCGGCCAGCAGCTCCAGCAGGGCGTCGGCGTCCCCGCCCCGGTGCCTGAGCGCCGCCTGCTGCTCGGCGGACACGGTGTCCCGCAGCGAGTCGACGTCCTGCTGGAGCCGGTCGGCGCTCTTGGTCTCGCTCTGGATCCGGTCGATCAGCCGCTGCCGTTCCGCGGCCTGCGTCGGCGCGGAACGATGTGCCTGGGCGGCGCCCAGCGTGACGACGATCGCGGCGAGCACCAAGCCCGCGGCAAGCCACAGCCGGCCGCCGAGCGCCGTGGGCAGCCGGGAGGTGCCGACCTGGCCCCGGCGGGCGGCGGCCTCGGCGTACCCGTCGTCCAGGCTGTGCTCCATGACGTTGGTGAGCAGCGACATGGAGGCGTCCGGACGCCGAGGAGCAGCCCCGGCCACGGGGCTGCTCCGGTCGGGTTGCTGCTGCGACATGCCGCACATCGTCGCACGCCGGAGCCGGGGACTCGAACGGCCCCCGCGCGGAGCGTCGTTGCACCGCGGCGTCAGTGTCCGGCGCTCTCCACGACCTCCGACCACTCGTCCAGCAGGGCTTGCGCCGAGGCGTCGTCGGGTCCCTCGGCCCACAGGTGGGTGACGGCCTCCGCCGGGTCGGGCAGTACCATCACCCAGCGCCCGTCGGACTCCACGACCCGCACGCCGTCGGTGGTGTCCACCGACCGGTCGCCGGCCTCCTCCACCACCCGGCGCATCACCGAGCCCTTGACCGCCCACGGCGTCGGCACGTCCCGCTTGAGGACGTGGGCGCGCGGGATACGGGCGTCGATCTGGCTCAGCGTGAGCTGGGTACGCGCCACCAGGCCGATCAGCCGGACGAACGCGGCGGACCCGTCGAAGACGCTGCTGAACTCCGGCACGATGAACCCGCCGCGCCCGTCGCCGCCGAAGATCGTGCCCTCCTCCCGGCCCACTCGGGTCAGGTCGTCCGGCGACGTCGTGGTCCACGTCACCTGGGTACCGTGGTACGCCGCGACCTGCTCGCCGATCCTGGTCGTGGTCACCGGCAGCGCCACCCGCCCGCTGCGCCGCTCCGCGGCCACCAGGTCGAGCAGCACCAGCAGCGCCCGGTCGTCCTCGACGATCCGGCCCCGCTCGTCGACCAGCGACATCCGCTCGCCCACCGGGTCGAACCGCACGCCGAACGCGGCACGCGCCGAGGACACCATCTCCCCGAGCCGTACCAGACCCGCCCTGCGGCCCTCCTCGGTCTCCGTGGGACGTGCCTCGTCCAGACCGGGGTTGACGGTCAGCGCGTCCACCCCGAGCCGGCCCAGCAGGCTCGGCAGCACCAGACCGGCGCTGCCGTTGGCGGCGTCCACCACGACCTTCAGCCCCGAGTCGGCGATACCCGAGGTGTCCACGGCCCGCAGCAGCGCGCCCGTGTACGAGTCGAACACCGTCGCCGGGAAGTTCAGGTCGCCGATCTCCCCGGGGAATGCCCGGCGGTATTCCTGACGCGCGAACACCCGGTCCAGCTTGCGCTGCCCGGCCGCCGACAGATCCGCCCCGCGTTCGTCGAAGAACATGATGTCCAGCGAGTCCGGCCGCCCCGGCGTGGTCCTGATCATGATCCCGCCGGCGCTGCCCCGGGCGGTCTGCTGCCGTGCCACCGGCATCGGCACGTTCTCCAGGTCCCGCACGTCGATCGCACTGGCCTGCAGCGCCGAGATCACCGCCCGCTTGAGCGCCCGGGCACCACGTGAGTGGTCTCGCGCCGTGGTGACCGTCGAGCCCTTCTTCAGCGTGGTCGCGTACGCGCCGGCCAGCCGCACGGCCAGCTCCGGGGTGATCTCCACGTTCAGGATGCCGGACACCCCGCGGGCACCGAACAGATGCGCCTGTCCGCGCGACTCCCAGATGACGGAGGTGTTGACGAAGGCGCCGGCCTCGACGGTCTTGAACGGATAGACCCGTACGTTGCCGGTGATGATGGATTCCTCGCCGATCAGGCACTCGTCACCGATGACCGCGCCCTCCTCGATCCGCGCGGCCCGCATCACGTCGGTGTTCTTGCCGATCACGCAGCCGCGCAGATTGGTGTGCTGCCCGATGTAGACGTTGTCGGCGATGACCGCCTTGTGCAGGAAGGCACCGGTCTTCACCACCACGTTCGAGCCGATCACACTGTGCTCGCGGATCTCCGCGCCGGCCTCGACCTTGGCGTAGTCACCGATGTACAGCGGCCCGCGCAGAATCGCGTCGGGATGCACCTCGGCCCCCTCCGCCACCCATACACCCGGCGAGATCTCGAAACCGTCGATGTCGACGTCGACCTTGCGCTCCAGGACGTCCGCCTGCGCCTTCACATAGCTCTCATGGGTGCCCACGTCCTCCCAGTAGCCTTCGGCGATGAAGCCGTAGATCGGCTTCCCCTCCTTCAGCAGCTGCGGAAAGACGTCGCCCGACCAGTCCACGGACACGTCGGACTCGACGTAGTTGAAGACCTCGGGCTCCATCACGTAGATACCGGTGTTCACCGTGTCGGAGAACACCTGGCCCCAGGTGGGCTTCTCCAGGAAACGTTCGACCCGGCCTTCGTCGTCGACGATCGTGATACCGAACTCCAGCGGATTCGGCACCCGGGTCAGGCACACGGTGACCAGCGCGCCCTTCTCCTTGTGAAATTCGATCAGCTCGGTCAGATCGAAATCGGTGAGGGCGTCACCGGAAATCACGAGGAAGGAATCGTCCTTCAGTGCCTCTTCGGCGTTCTTGACGCTGCCGGCCGTCCCCAGCGGTTTTTCCTCGTGCGCGTAGGTGAGCTCCATCCCCAGCTCTTCGCCGTCCCCGAAGTAGTTCTTCACCAGGGACGCCAGGAACTGGACTGTGACCACCGTCTCAGTGAGGCCGTGCCGCTTGAGCAGGGTCAGGACGTGCTGCATGATCGGACGGTTCACCACAGGCAGCAGAGGTTTGGGCATGCTCGAGGTCATCGGGCGAAGGCGGGTACCCTCGCCGCCGGCCATTACAACCGCCTTCATGTCGGAAACATCCTCCTCGTGACTCAGTCAGCCGCGGTGTCCGCCCGGACAAGTCGCCGGACCTGCACCGCATAGAGGATCCCTGCCCACCAGTACAGGGTTGTACCCCAACCTGCGAAAGCCCAGCCGAAAACAGCCGCCAGGGTCGCAAGCCATCCACTTCCGTCGCTCAGCAGGAGCAGCGGAAAGGCGTACATGAGGTTGAAGGTAGCCGCTTTCCCGATGAAGTTCACCTGGGGTGGGCCGTAGTGGTGCCTCCGCAGAATCAGCAGCATCACCGCCATCATCACCTCACGTGCCAGCAGCAGCACCGTGAGCCACAGCGGCAGGATGCCACGCCAGGTGAGCCCGACCAGCGTGGACAGAACAAACAGCCGGTCCGCGGCCGGATCCAGGACGCGCCCGAGGCTGCTGATCTGATTCCAGCGACGGGCCAGCTTCCCGTCCAGGTAGTCGCTCACACCGCTCAGCGCCAGCACCAGCAGCGCCCAGCCGTCGACCTTGGGGCCGCCGAACTCGGGCCACAGAATCAGCCACAGGAACACGGGGACGCCGACCAGCCGGGCCATACTCAGGATGTTCGGAATCGTGAAGATCCGATCCGTTTGCACCCGTGTCTCCTGGACCTCCACGGGGTCCCCTCCTGCTGTATGTACGTGCTCCGCGTGCGGACGTTCCGTGGCGACTCTACTCCAGGCACGAAAAAGGCCCGGCGTCGGATCCTGTTCGGATCCGAGGCCGGGCCTCTCACTATTTGTTCGGCGGTGTCCTACTCTCCCACAGGGTCCCCCCTGCAGTACCATCGGCGCTGAAAGGCTTAGCTTCCGGGTTCGGAATGTAACCGGGCGTTTCCCTAACGCTATGACCACCGAAACACCACGAAACACACACCACCCCACACACCCCACAAAAACAGGAGCAGGGAATACGGTGGCTGATTGTTTCAGAACCACACAGTGGACGCGAGCACACATGGACAAGCCCTCGGCCTATTAGTACCGGTCAGCTCCACCCCTCACAAGGCTTCCACATCCGGCCTATCAACCCAGTCGTCTACTGGGAGCCTTACCCCATCACGTGGGTGGGAGCCCTCATCTCGAAGCAGGCTTCCCGCTTAGATGCTTTCAGCGGTTATCCCTCCCGAACGTAGCCAACCAGCCATGCCCTTGGCAGAACAACTGGCACACCAGAGGTCCGTCCGTCCCGGTCCTCTCGTACTAGGGACAGCCCTTCTCAAGACTCCAACGCGCGCAGCGGATAGGGACCGAACTGTCTCACGACGTTCTAAACCCAGCTCGCGTACCGCTTTAATGGGCGAACAGCCCAACCCTTGGGACCGACTCCAGCCCCAGGATGCGACGAGCCGACATCGAGGTGCCAAACCATCCCGTCGATATGGACTCTTGGGGAAGATCAGCCTGTTATCCCCGGGGTACCTTTTATCCGTTGAGCGACGGCGCTTCCACAAGCCACCGCCGGATCACTAGTCCCTACTTTCGTACCTGCTCGACCCGTCAGTCTCACAGTCAAGCTCCCTTGTGCACTTACACTCAACACCTGATTACCAACCAGGCTGAGGGAACCTTTGGGCGCCTCCGTTACCCTTTAGGAGGCAACCGCCCCAGTTAAACTACCCACCAGACACTGTCCCTGATCCGGATCACGGACCGAGGTTAGACATCCAGCACGACCAGAGTGGTATTTCAACGACGACTCCACCACGGCTGGCGCCGCGACTTCACAGTCTCCCACCTATCCTACACAAGCCGAACCGAACACCAATATCAAGCTATAGTAAAGGTCCCGGGGTCTTTCCGTCCTGCTGCGCGAAACGAGCATCTTTACTCGTAGTGCAATTTCACCGGGCCTATGGTTGAGACAGTCGAGAAGTCGTTACGCCATTCGTGCAGGTCGGAACTTACCCGACAAGGAATTTCGCTACCTTAGGATGGTTATAGTTACCACCGCCGTTTACTGGCGCTTAAGTTCTCAGCCTCGCCACACCCGAAGGCACGACTAACCGGTCCCCTTAACGTTCCAGCACCGGGCAGGCGTCAGTCCGTATACATCGCCTTACGGCTTCGCACGGACCTGTGTTTTTAGTAAACAGTCGCTTCTCGCTGGTCTCTGCGGCC